>MIBD01000090.1:3834-5329 GCA_001829395.1 Spirochaetes bacterium GWF1_49_6
GTTCGAAAGCGAGTTCGCGATGGGCGAACTGTTCGGAATAGAGCTCCCGTTAGACTATCCTGTCGAGAAGTGGCAGGAGATGCGGATATATATCCCGCTCGGACGGGCGAAGTTTTTCGACCGGATGGGCGAACGGATCTATAACTTGTGGTGAAAATCACCCTCCGTCATCCCGCACCTATCGAGGGACAATTGTTCGCGGTTCGGCAGGCTCACGGTTCGACTGGCTCACGGTTCGACTGGCTCACCGTGACACTACCCGTCACGCCGAGCTAGTCGAGGCGCATTAACATTGTCATCCCGAGCGCTATTTTTCTTGTCATCCTGAGCGCTCGTTTCGTCATCCTGAGCACTTGTCCCGCGTTCTTCGCGGGATGTCGAAGGATGACCCGTTTTACATTTCGATAACTCTACGAGTTTCCCCCGTTCCCCATATATCAACGCCTCTTTCTTCCCGTGCGACCATCCCTTTATTTGCTTCTCACGTCCGATTGCATCCAATGGCGGATCAAACAATTCAGTATACAAAAGTTTGAGAGGTCTTCTCGAATATGTATAGCATCTTTCATCTATTCCTTCTTCGTGCTCGAAAAACCTCCGCTCTACGTTATTCGTTACGCCAGTATAAAAAGTCCCGTCAGCGCAGAGAAGGATGTATACATACATATTACTCTCCCCTCATCCCTCGACAGGCTCGGGATGACAGATTACCCCTTCATACCAAACCATAGTATTGTCACCCTGAGCTTGTCGAAGGGTATTAAATAATATCACACCGAGCTTGTCGAGGCACATTAATAATCGGCATCCCGAGCTAGTCGAGGGGCAAGCGTTCGCGGTTCGGCAGACTCACGGTTCGACTGGCTCACCGTGACACTACCCGTCACGCCGAGCCTGTCGAGGCGCCCCTACGGCTTAATATTCCCCGCGGCGTTCGGGGTCACCCCGCTTTGAATAGTATACATATAATACTTATCCGCCGAGGTATTCACACTATCCTCGCCAAGCGTGTTCACAGTCGGCCAAACCGCATAAACATAGTCGTTCACTCCATTCGCGATAAACCCGTATATCCAGAATTGCTTGCCCGCGATGAGATCGAGCTTACTCCAAGCGACCTTTATTTCTGTAGTGAAATTATCCGACCATCCGATATACGCATAATCAATACCAAGATTGGTTGCGGTGTCCCAATAAACTCCGCTATACTTGAAAAGTTTCGCGGAACCCGAACCGGGATTCATCACCTCAATACAGTACATCATTTTTATACCGTGAGGATGCAGACGGGCATCAGAATTATCGTCATAATCGATACAATAAGTCGCGCCAATGTTGGTATTCGTGGTCAAATAGAAATTCAATTGCGCCGAAGAACCGTCATTAAAATTCTTATTCGATATCACGATGTATAAGTAGGTCGCGTCCCACGTGATAGCCGCGCCGATTGTCACCACCCCGTTTGTACCAAGATATTCACTTTGTGGATAAAAAT
>MIBD01000090.1:5345-6446 GCA_001829395.1 Spirochaetes bacterium GWF1_49_6
AGCCAGCGTATGATAGGTGTTGAACCCCGCGACCACCGTGAACACGGCCATATTCGTCGCGCTGGAGTTCCCGGAGGCGTCCGCCGCATATACCTTATTCGTGTGCGTCCCGATAGAAAGCCCCGTCAGGTTCGTGCTCCACGCCGTCGTCCCAGTCACCTTCCTGTACGTCCCGCCGTCAAGCTTCAGGTACACCGACTGCACCGAACTCCCGGTGTCCGCCGCCGTCCCGCTGACCGTGATATTGACGTTCGTGGTACTCGACCCGTCCGCAGGCGATGTAATACTCACGGTGGGCGGAATCAGGTCGCCGGTCTTCTTGAACCCCGCGCTGTTGGGAGCGGTCGTGATATCCGGGATATTGACCGCGATATATTTCGTCAGATGCGTACCGTACCCGTCGGCAAGATTATCGCTATATAGCTTCGCATACGTGTTCTCGCTCATCGCCAATTCGTTTACCATAAATGCGGTGACGTAGTATTTCGAGTACCCCCCGATATCGGAGAGCGGGATACACACCTCGAAGTAATTCCCCGTGCGGTAGAGATGCCCGGCTTCGGTAAACCATCCCGACTGCGCCCATCCCGCGCCGTAACTCTCGTTGATGACCCCGCCGGTATTCAGGAGCTGTAACCCCAGGTGATACTGCGCCTTGAACGGGAGGTACGGGGTCTGGGTGTTGTACCCGACGCCCTGCTTGTTGCCGATCCCGTCATTGGTGTTCGTCGAAATATAAATCAATATCCACTTACTCGCGTCGTTCGCGCCCACATCCGCGCCCTCGAATCCGAGGTAGATATTGTTCGCGTTCCATGATACATACGTATAATAGTCCGCCGTGGTGGTGGAGAATTTCTCGCTCACCCCGTCGAAATCGTTCGCCCCGTCTATCGTAATCGCGCGGTTGCAGACCACTTTCTTCTGCATCACAGTCGATACCTTCGCCGCCTTGTCCACCGTGCTGACCTTGATCAGGTTCGTCCCGAGGCGCACGAATACCTCCTTGTCCCAGTTCAGCGTATTGACCCCGAACCCGAAGAGAGTATTGGTCGCGACCCCGGCGTAGTTCGATACCACGACCAGCACCCTGTCGATACC
>MIBD01000090.1:6454-7582 GCA_001829395.1 Spirochaetes bacterium GWF1_49_6
CGTCATAGGAATACCCGCCGATACTGAAAAGGATATTCTTCGCGTTCGTGGCTACCGTCGCGGTATTGATAAAGTTCGTCGGCGCGAGGGTGTCCTTATAGAATCGCGCCCATGATGCGAACGCCGCGTTGTTCGTCCCGTTGGCGGACGCGTATGCCATGACATAGAACGCGCCTTCCGCGAGCGTCGATATATCGAGCGACTGCGCCCAGTTCGCCGACGTCCCGCTGAGGGACTTATTGCTGATAATCATTACTGTAGTGTTCGACGCCTTAATCGTCAGTCCGGTGAGGTTAGTCCCGCCGGTCATAGACGCCTTCCCCGCGAACGCCGCAGGCGATGAGGTAAACACCTGATCCGGCGCGGGGTTCGTGAGCGACGACTGCGGGAGAAATACCGCGATGATGCGGTTCGTGACCGATTTGACCAGCCCCGCCTTATCGGTCGCCTTGACGATCAGGCGGTTCGTACCGCCGTAGATCACCCCGGGGAACGCGAAACTGAACGCGCCCGCGCCGAGGTTGGTCTGCCATATCCCTGAAATACTGACGACCGTCGAGGCTATCCCGCTCACGCCGTCGGACGACGACCCGGAGATCGTGAAGCCCGTATTGACGACATTCGCCAGATCGGCGGGCAGGGTCAAAGTCGCCGACGGGGCTTCGTTATCTATCTTCACCGATATCGTATTGGTCGCGGCCTTATCGCCCTTCGCGGCCGCAATCACGGTTAATGACATCGTATTGCTGTCCGGTATCGCGGAAACATCGAGCGAATAGCTCCAGTTCCCCGACCCGTACACCGCGTATCCCGCGAATGCCCCGTTAGTCAGCACCGATACCGCGTTGGATACAAGAAGCGTCCCGTTATTGACATAGTACGTCCCGTTGATAACGCCGGATGTGATCCATGCGTTCTGCGCGGGATTCGTCCAGAGGATGGACGGCGTGCCGCTCGGGTTCGCGACTATCACCGTCATCGCGTTCCGCGCCATGTTGCCGTCGTCGTCCACCGCGACCGCTATCGCGGAATGCAGCCCGTCCGGCATCGACTGTATATTATACTCGTAATACCCGTTCGTGGTGTTAAAGTTCAACGTGTTGGTCTGCCCGACGAATATAATATAAG
>MIBD01000091.1:0-579 GCA_001829395.1 Spirochaetes bacterium GWF1_49_6
AGTCCTCTGGGAATTGATGCCCCGGTTTGGTAACGGGTGTTTCATGGACGAGTATGTTTCCGGCGAGTATTTCCGATTGGGCGCGCTCGCGGGATTCGAACAATCCGCGTTGTACAAGTAACAAATCGAGCCGGAGTTTTTGGGGTTTATTTCCCGAAGGTGGGGCCACCGAAAACCTCTTTAAAGCGCGAGATAAACACGGCCTGACCGCTCGTGCGGTCGACATCGACGATGACGCCGTTGACGAATACCGGGCCTTCCTCCGCGGGAGAGAAACGCACTGGGAGATGCTGAATGATTTTACGGTACGAATCGGCGATCTTCATCCCGATAATCGATTCCTGACAGCCGCACATCCCGATGTCGGTAATATAGGCGGTCTTGTTCGGGAGAATGGTCTCGTCGGCGGTCTGGATATGGGTATGCGTGCCCCACACCGCGCTGACTTTCCCGTCGAGAAAACGCCCGAATATCTGCTTCTCGCTGGTGGCCTCGGCGTGGAAATCGATTAAAATAATCTTGACGCCCTCTTTCTGCATACGCTCCACTTCGCGTTCGACTGTACGGAACGGGCATTCG
>MIBD01000091.1:658-2942 GCA_001829395.1 Spirochaetes bacterium GWF1_49_6
CGTGGCCGGGGGTGTTATCCGGGAAGTTGATGGGGCGCAGGAAGCCGGGATATTTATCGATAAACTCGAACACCTCTTTCTTCTGCCAGACATGATTTCCCGATGTGATCGCGTCGATACCATGCTCGAACAGTTCCTCGACGATTTGACGGGTGATGCCGAAGCCGTGCGCCGAGTTTTCGCCGTTGACGATAATCGTATCGGGGAGCCATTTTTCACGGAACAGTCTCAGGCAGTTAAAGAAAGCCTTGCGCCCCGGATCACCGATAATATCCCCGAAGGCGGCTACACGAAAAACATTTGCGGATTTCATATTTATCCTTATGGTTTACATACATGCGATTTTTATAATTAGCTATATAACAATCCTAATATTTTGGTATTTGGAGATAGTACAATTACTCCCCACTTTCAGCCGAATGTCGTAAAGAAAGAAATGCTTCTTTTAGCGATTGACTAACGGCCGAATCTGCTTCATTCATAACTAATCGTTGATAGTTATTCAGATAATCAGAGCGAATACGATGGAACATATGAAGAAAGTGACGCAAAAACCCAATACAGTCAAGAATAGCAATTTCGGTTCCATCTGTTTTCTCATAAAAAGTTTTTGCGTATCCTGCTACATGGGGGTCGATAGTATCTGTTGTAACAAACAGATAATTATTTATCCGCGCCGATGTTCTAGCTATTTTTTTTACAGCTAAATCAATATCATCGATGGTGACTTGTTTCATCTTCATTTCATAAGCTGTTATAACAGAATCCTCTCCAATTATGCAAATTTCAATATCACCTAAGGACCCTGTTTGAAAATCTGCCGCATTATGTGAATTTAATGGTAAAATATACTCTAAAAGTTGTGTCCCAACCGTTTTATATGCGGCTGCAACCACGAGGACTGGCAAACGACTTGCGTTTTTACATGCAAGATGCTGACTTATTAATGTAACAATGGATTCTGACGATAAAGGCAAAGCTCCTTCATTTCGTTCTAATGCCTTAAGCAATGAATCAATTCGAGATTGTTTCTCATTACGTAACAATAATAATACTCTTACAATCTCAACAAAGAGCACATCGGCATTTATCCGTTGTTCGGCAACATCTTCTAAAAGTTCAAGAGATTTTATATAGAGATCGCGCGGTCTTCCGACTAATTCCCGTTCAGTAGTTAAAGGGAGATTAATATTGCGTAATGTTGGCGTAAGAAATGCAGTTGTAGGATTAACTGGCAGATTGTAATCGTTTATAAATTTAGTTAGGTAATGTTCATCGTAAGTACGCCCAGAAAAACTATCTGTGTCTCCAATTTCGGTGTATGGCTTGCGGGGGTCAATGTAAGGTTTATCCAATTTTGCTAGTAGACAAGACATGAGTAAACGTACCCCGGAACGATTACTTGTGCAACGACAAATATAAATCACTTTATCGCAAATGGATTGGTCAACTATAACTGTGGAATTTAATGTACTAGTAGCACGATTATAGATTTCGTTCAGAAATTCTTCTGGTGTCATATTATATTTCCATTTTATTGCTTGGGATCATAGTTTGTCCATAAAACTTCCTGTCGGAACCCTTTTGTAGAATGAATCGTCTTATCAAGTCCAAAAGTTTTAAACCATTTATCAGACCTGAAAAATTCATCCATAAGTGGATGGTCGTATCCTGATACTGCCACCATACCCTGACATTTATTCACTGCTTCAGCAAATTCCTTATGCTGCATCTCATCCATTTCAAACGCATAGGCATTTGAGTCTCCGCGAGTGGCGTGCAGATAAGGAGGGTCACAATAGAAAAGGGTACTAGGTTCGTCATAGAGCTTTATAATATCTATAGCCGGTCGATTTTCAATTTGAACTCGGATGAGACGCTGCGCTATTTCATCCAAAGCGTCTATACCTCCTAACCAGCGAGATACTACACCAGACATCCCGGACCGGCTTGTGTTTTTACAGTTTGCCCATCTCCCTAATGTGGCAGTTTGCGCTAATCCGGTTCTAGTTTGTCTTGCTCTAATATAAAAACGACGGGCCCGTTCTAAATCACTTAATCCATTTATACTTCCATAAATGGCATTATAGAACTCTTCTCTGGAAAATGGCGTTAGTGAAATGGCTTTAATAATCTCATTATTTCTATCTCTTAGAACCCGAAAAAAATTAACAAGGTCTCCATCAATATCATTATAGGTTTCAACAGCCGAAGGCTCTCTATTTAACAATACAGCCGCAGAACCCGCAAAGGGTTCGCAATAATGATGGCATTTTGGTAATAA
>MIBD01000091.1:2954-6525 GCA_001829395.1 Spirochaetes bacterium GWF1_49_6
GTCGAGGTGAGAAAACTTCCCTCCGTACCAGCCGAATACTATTTTCTTTTTCCTTTTTTTCCTTATAATAATTACATTATCTTCTACCTTAAATAATTCGTCCTTATCAATATAAATTGGAGAAAGCGTTTTTTTAATCTCTTCAATATCCTCATATATTATTTCTATCTCGTTTTCCATAATTCTACTCCTTCAATCGTTGTAGGATACCTATTTAAAACCAAGAAAAAAATATTTATCCAGCGACCGCCTATTTATTCTTAGTCGAGGGGCGCCGAATTTAAAGAGACCATACTTTAAAGAATAACGGGTAAAAAATCAAGAATTACATTTTTCGCTCGATAATCAAGAGCGATACGTCGTCATCGATAGGACGGTCTTTCCGGTGATGCTCATAATCGTCGATAACCAGCTGACGGAACTCCTCCGCGGAAACCCCGCTCCATTCCTTCGTGAACTCGATAAGATGTTCCATACCGTACTTTTTCCCGGAAGGATTTTTCGTATTGATAAACCCGTCGGAGAAAACCAGTATTTTATCGCCCCTCTCCAGGCTATCGGTCTTATAATTGAACTTCACGATCTGGGTATCGAAAACGCCGATCATGGACGACGATGATGATATCAGGTGGCAGGTCTTGGTGGCTTTGCGGAAAAGGATAGCCGGGATATGTCCCGCCGAGATATAATCGAATGAAAAATCCTTCCTGAATAGGAGGATAAACGCGGTAAAGTAATTGATATATTTAATTTCCTGCCGGTTTATCAGGAAATGGATTTTCTGGTTGACTTCCTTCGCGATCTCGATGATATTTTCCTCATTCTGGATGGCGTACAGGAACGCGATTTTTGTCAGCATACTGATCATGGACGCGGGGATGCCATGCCCGGAGATATCCGCGAGATAGGTAACGAGTTGTTCCTCGGTATCCATCACATCGATAATATCCCCGCCGATCTGCTCCATCTGGCGGATATACGACGAGACCGAGAGGTCGCCCCATGTAATGGGCGGAGGAATGAGGCCTTGCTGAATCGATGCCGCGAAGAGGATTTCATGCCGCGCCAATTCCTCTTTCTGTTCGAGTTTCGTGAGCGCGAATTGAAGCTCTTCCGTCCGCGCGCGGATGACGTCATTGAGATGATCGTGGTATTCGGTAATATTATCCTTGATTTTCGAAATGTTCCCCGTCAGGCGGCCGATTTCATCGGCGGAACCATCGGGGAGGCGGGTATCCAGCTTATTCTGCGCGATAGCCTCGACGGCGAACGAGAGTAACGATAAGCGCTTTATCACCATTTTAGATATAATTACTGAGGCATAAATAACAAATCCGATATAGAGAAACAGTATACCGACAAAATATATCAAAACGCGCCATCGCGTACCCCCGTAAAGAACCTGGTCGGAAACCCCGCAGATCAGATACCATGGCGAAGGCGTGTCCTTTGTAGACATTAGCGGGAGCGCGGAATAATAGTATACCGTGCCGTCTTTTTTATGCACCTGATGGATATTGTCCCAGTTCTTCCAATCTCCCACCGACAAGGGATCGAGATCATCGAAGAAATTCTCACCATCGTAGAACAGCATCCCTTTTTTAACTTTAATCTTCCCGTCCGAGTCGACCAGCATAATCTGGAACGGGTCTTCCCCGGCAGCGGTAGAATTCAGATCGTCATCCTCGGGTCTCAGGTAATCCAATAGCTCGCTGATCTCGATCCCGAAACCGATGACTCCAAGCTCCGTGTCGGGTGTCCTGATGATATTAAGAAGCCAGACATAAGGATATTTCAGGATTTGGTGCCAGTCTGTAAATATCACATATTGATAATTAGTAGCCTGTAGACGGAAATACCACTGGTCGGACTGGTTTTTCGGGTTAAGCGTCCCCCCGTATTGTCCGTCGATAAATATCTGTTTGGTAAGATGCACGACGAGCAGGGAGTTTCCCGAATAGTATTTTGTAATCATTCCGGTGTCTTCAAGCATTTCTTTTACATTCGGTGCGTAGGGATTATTCATGATTTTTTTTATTTCGTTTTTCTGATACGCGAATTTCAGGACATTAAAACGCTCGCTCATAAACGAGTCCAGTTTCCCGGCGGTCTTTTGAGAAACGGTCTGGTAAAAATTTCGCAGGATGAATTCCTGATATCGCGGATAAAAAACCAGATAAGCTGGCAGTTGAAATAGAAAGACTACCAATGTAAAAGCAATAAAAAGAGCGCTCAGAAGACGAAATGAAAGGCCGTGATTGAGTTTCATAAAATCCTTATTTATTATCTATTTTAACTCTATAAAATTTTAAGTTTTTTATCGGGATTTGTAAAGAAGATACGTTAGTA
This sequence comes from Spirochaetes bacterium GWF1_49_6, assembly GCA_001829395.1. Taxonomy (GTDB): domain Bacteria; phylum Spirochaetota; class Brevinematia; order Brevinematales; family GWF1-51-8; genus GWF1-51-8. The sequence goes on from MIBD01000091.1 coordinate 5,304, forward strand.
ATATTGGAAATATACTTTATATATTCTTTACATATTTATAAAATAAATTATAATTACCCCCTTAACTAAAGGGTATTATATATGATAAAAGAAATAATGAATCTCAGTTACGAAGTCGTAAAAATTTATACCGATCTGGAACGCGCGGTCTCAGGCTATAAAAAAGAAACAGGCGTCGATTGTCTGAGCGGCTGCGGACACTGCTGTAACAATCCTGATGTTGAGGCTTCGCCCGGGGAATTTCTCCCGTTCGCGCTGATGCTATGGGAGTCCGGCGGCGCGATGGCGGTGTTGTCGAAAATAAACGATCTGCCCGAGCATTCCGTCTGTGTTTTATATGCGTCCCGTCCCGGCGACCCCGATACGGGGTTTTGTTCCATGTACCACTATCGCGGGATGATCTGCCGGTTATTCGGGTTTACCGCCGCGTCGAATAAAAAGGGAGTCAGCGCGTTAATCACCTGCCGTCTGATAAAAAATAACTATATCCATGAGCTTACCCAAGCCGCGCAGTCCGGGATCGTTCCCCCGCTGATGGAGGAGTATACCCGAACCCTCGAGCCCCTGATCGCGGAGTTCGGAACCGGGCGTTATCCTATTAATCAGGCCATTAAGATCATGGTCGAACGAATAGGATTCCTGATATCCCTGCACTCCTTGGAACTGGGGATTAATGATTGATATACTTGGAATGTTTATCGATAACAGTATTCCCCACGAAAAATGACTCATTCTCTACGATAACGGAACTCAGGATACTGATCACAGCCGCGAGGGCAAAGAAACTCATCAGGGAGAAAAATATTGTAAAAAACATTCCCCCGAGTGAAAGGGGATGAGGTTCCCTTATCCCGATAGTCGTCAATAAGTTAACCGTCATATATAGGGCGTCCGGCATCGGCCATTCTTCGATCAGGATATATGCCGATGTACCGAAGACCGGAAGCGCGGCAATGAAAATGAGAATCCCGGCTATTTTTTATTATTCATTAGACTCCGCCCTATTGAATCTTTATCGGTTAAAACACGGTGGAATTGAACGCGAGATTCCGAACCGTGATAACGCAATAATTTGGCAAATGGCCGGAAATCCTTTAAAATATCTTTTACAAATGGGAGAAGAAATGTGAGTATCAAAGAAAACATCCAAGCATTCGGCGAACGTTTAGAAGACGTATTCGGGGAAGATTTAAATACCTGCGGGTTGGAACTGAAAAAATAC
>MIBD01000091.1:6533-7382 GCA_001829395.1 Spirochaetes bacterium GWF1_49_6
AGGGGTCGACGAAAACCCTGTTGTCCAGGCATATTTCACGTTTGTAAGAAACGATAACTCCGGCGAGGTAACACTCCTTTACGATATCAAATCTTCGTTAACCGCGGTATCGTTAATCCTGCGGAAGGGCGGCGATGAGGAAAGATACGGGCAGGATTCCTCGGCGCTCCTGTTCTCCCGCGATATTACCGCCGTAGCCGCAGGCAATGAAAAAGTAATACAGAAACTTTCCGAAAAAGAAATCCCGGTATATAACCGAATCCTGCATTATTTCACATTAAAAGCGCCTGAGAATATATTCTAATAAAAAAAAGGCTCTTTCGAGCCTGTTGATAAACATGGAAAATAGCTATTTTCTTGTCACTGCGATACCCCGCACTGCAATATTTTTTGATGCGCGGGGTGAAGCGGTCTGTTAATTCCTTAAATGGTATTAAAATAGATTGCTTCGGATCAAACCTCGCAATGACAAAAACAGTTTGTCAACACACCCTTTCGAGCCTTTTATATTACAGTTCTACGATGGCCGCGGTAGGCGCGTTTTTCTTCATCGATTCGATCCCGTTCATACAGCCGTCTTTGCTGGTATAGCCCTCACTGACCGCGATAATCTCCCCGTTACCGGCCTTCAGGTTGAAGCGGTGCTCGCCTTTTTTATCCTGAAATACCTCGAATTTACCGGTAGGCGCGTTTTTCTTCACCGATTCGATCCCGTTCATACAACCGTCTTTACCGGTATAGGCTTCGCTTGCCGCGATAATCTCCCCGTTCGGCGCTTTCAGATGGAATTGGTACTGACCCTGCTTGTTTTGAAAAACTTCGAATTTTGCCGCCATGTATTTCCTCCTT
>MIBD01000092.1:0-502 GCA_001829395.1 Spirochaetes bacterium GWF1_49_6
CATAACGGTACGGGGATATTCGCGGGACTCCCGTCGCCGATCAAGGGTATCCGCTATCATTCCCTCGCCGCGAACCGCGCGAACCTTCCCGATACCCTCGAAATCACCTGCGAAAGCGACGACGGCGAGATCATGGGTCTTCATGCGAAGGGGCGGAATATTCACGGTATCCAGTTCCATCCCGAATCGTTTCTCACCCAATACGGCAAACAGATCATTAAAAACTTCGTCGACATGGTGGTGGAGCGTAAGAAAACGAAGATATCCGAACGGCTGAAGACTCTTGTCCAGCGGATATGCGCGAAGGAAGACCTGACGCAGGACGAGGCCGCCGAGATGATGGACAATATTATGAACGGGGACGCCACTCCCGCGCAGATCGCGGCGTACCTGACCTCCCTGCATCTCAAGGGCGAATCGGCCGCCGAGATTACCGGGAGCGCGCAGTCGATGTTCCGCTCGGCGTTAAAAGTGAGTACCGGGGTAGAACCGTTGATCGACA
>MIBD01000092.1:535-7426 GCA_001829395.1 Spirochaetes bacterium GWF1_49_6
TCAATATATCTACCGCTACGGCGTTTGTCGCGTCGGGCGCTGGGATTTTTATCGCGAAGCACGGCAACCGTTCCATCACCAGCAAGAGCGGTTCCGCCGACGTGCTTCAGTCGCTCGGCGTGGAGATCGGCCTGACTCCCGAACAAGCCGTCCGGTCTATCGAGACCGCCGGGTTCGCGTTCCTGTTCGCTCCCGCGTACCATCCCGCGATGAAGCACGTCATGCCCGTCCGCCGCGAGATCGGTATCCGCACCGTGTTCAATATTCTCGGCCCGATCGTCAATCCCGCCGGGGTGAAACGCCACGTCATGGGGGTCGCGTCCCCCGCCCTGCTCGATATGATCCCGGAGGTATTCGTAAAACTGGGGCATATCCATTCAGTCGTGGTGCACGGCGATATCGGTATCGACGAGGCTTCAATCGAGGGTTTATCGCAGGTACGGGAAATCGTTAACGGCGAGATTACCTCGTGGACAATAGACCCTTCGAAGTACGGCCTCGACGGACAAATCGAGGAACTCCGCGTATCGGGCGCGGAAGAAAGCGCTCAACTGATACTCGATATATTCGCGGGGAACGAAAAGGGCGACCCCTATAAGGCGGTCGTGCTGAACTCCGGGCTTGCCGTGATGGTCGCGCGGGATATCCCGTTCGACGAGGCACTCGGCATCGCGCGGGAGTCGATCGATTCGGGCAAGGCGATGCGCGCGCTCGAAGCCGCCCGGAATTTTCCCGCGGGGGATTGACGGAATATGAATAAACTCATGGAAATCATAGAGGCGAAGAAATCCGAGGTGGAGGAGCTCCATCGCGCGTATGATAACGGTATCCCCGCCGATAATACGCCGTTACGCCCGTCGTTCCGCGACGCGCTCTCGGGCGGCGGCTTTCTCAAGCTGATCGCCGAGGTCAAGCGAAGCTCCCCGTCGATGGGGAATATCAACTCCGCCGCCGACCCGGTTGAAACCGCGCGGGTGTATTCCGAGAACGGCGCGTCCGCCGTATCGGTGCTGACCGACCGGGGATATTTCGGCGGAAGTTGGGAATTCCTGCGGAATATCGCCGCGATATCCGGCCTGCCCCTCCTCTGTAAGGACTTTATCATCGACACCTTGCAAATCGACCTTGCCCGCGCGTACGGCGCGAGCGCTGTGCTCCTGATTACCGAAGCTCTCGCCGATAACGAACTCGCCGGACTGTACCGACATACCCAAGAATGCGGGCTGGACGCGCTGGTGGAGGCGCATTTCCCGGAGAATATCGAACGCGCGGCCGCGCTCGGCGCGCCGGTCATCGGGATCAATAACCGCGACCTCGCGACATTCGAACTCGACCCGGACTACGCGTTGAAGGTCATGGGCATGATACCCGATAACAGGATACGTCTCGCGCTGTCGGGGGTGGAGACTCCCGCGGACGCGTTGAAATTCGCACGCGCGGGGTTCGACGGTATACTGGTAGGGACGTCCCTCATGCGGGCGAAAAACCCTGCTGACGCGGTACGCGCGCTCGCGGGCATCGAACGGAAATAAACCCTATCAACAAATAAGGGCGGTTCCAAAACTATTTACATTTATAACAATAGTATTTTTAATTCTTTATAACACGCCCAATGGTCACTTCATTGCCGCCTTGAACAGGCGGTTTTTAAAAGTGACCATAAGTTAGCCCCGCCGAAGCGGGGCTAAGCTGAAAAATCTATCGTTTATCGGGGGATACGAGGTTATTTACCCGGTCCCTTAGGGCCTTTATCGGAACCCATACCAGGTCCCATACCGGGCCCTTTTGCCTTCATGGTATTCACCGCGTCGACAAGTTCCTGCATCTTTACGGGATCGGAGCCGACGGTGTTGAGCCATTTCGCGATAGCGGCATCGGTTTCCTTCTTACGCTGGTCGTTCAGCGCCTTGATCTTCTCCATTCCGGCTTCGCGGTTATCCTGTATCTTTGCCTGAATGTCGACCATTTCCTTCAGAACCTTGGAAATCTCTTTCCCGTTCTTTCCGGGGTCTTTCGAATAGTCGGCGGAAAGCTTAACAAGCGCGTCGCGGAGTTCCATCAGACGTGTATGAAGGTCAAGGTTTTTCTCCTTCGTTTCAAGGAACACTTTCTGGATCTGAAGGTTGTACTTCTCCATAATAGGATGTATGCCGCTGAGCTTAGCGAATACCATCATGCCCTGCATCATCTCATGGTTCATTTCGCCCATTTCCATTCCCATACCGGGATGGTCGCCTTTCATCATACCCTTACCGTCACCGGGGCCCATGTCGCCGCCGCCTTTTTTAGCGTACGCGGTCATTGTGCCAAGGACTAAAACTGCCGTTAGAACTAAAACTTTTCTGATCATAAGAATCCTCCTGAAAAATTTAATACACTGCCAGACTATAATAATAATCGATGGCGCTATAGTTCGTATCGCTTTCCGTCTCGTAAACCGCCAACTGATAGTAGCTTTCGAGTGAATCATAATCCTCGTTATAGACAAGTTCCTCTGCCTGCGTGCTCACCGGCTCGACCGTAAACGGGTTGAATATTACCCCGGCGACTATGAGCAGAGCCGCGAACGACCCCGCGAGACCGGCAAAACGCCATCTCGCCGTCCGTACACGTTTAGGCTCGCCCGCTAACTTCGCGCGAAACTTCGCCGTCAGATCGGGAGTATCCTGTACCGTATTCCCCGCGCTCAACCGTTCGGATATCCGGTAATAAGCCCTGCATTCGCGGCAATTTTCCAAATGCCCATCCAGTTCGGAATTCCCGTTCTCACCCCTGTCTATCAGATCCTTCGCTTCATTACATTGCATCTTGTTCCTCCAGTCTTTTCGCGAGCTTTAGCTTTCCCCTGCGGTAAAACGATTTCACGGTGGGGAGCTTCTGCCCTAAAATCCCGGCCACCTCTTCGAGCTTCTTCCCGTCGATATCCTTCATAATAATGACATTCCGCTCTTCTTCACGGAGCCCCATCAGCTCCTTTTCCATCAAACGGTTCTCCTCGCCAATAAAGAACGATTCCTCCGTCTGTTTCCGCGAGCCGATTTCCTCCGCCTTATCGAGGCTCATCCATCCCATAAACTTATCGCGCACCAGCCGGGTCTTAGCCAGATTGATACCCGTCCTAATCAGATACCCCGTGGGGTTCTCCATCTGCCTGACGCGTTCCCAGTGCCCGTAAATCTTGATGAACGCTTCGGAGGCGATGTCCTCAGCCGTACCGTTGGAACGGACATAACCGCGTACAATCCGGTATACCGAGGGCTGTGTTTTCTTAAAAAACTCCGTGAATTCGCGTTCCAACTCTGCGTTCATCATTCTCTCCGCGTCTGATAATATGACTCCATTCCGTTAGAAAAGATGCAAGTTCCTAAAAAATACTTCAACACCTATTCTAAAACTCCAAATTGCCGATATTAACAATAGTAAATGGTATCATAAAAGGCAAGCGAATGATTCGATTAATAGACGCGAAAATATCAGAGGTTCGCGGGCTACCGTCCGAAAGGATCGTGAATGTCAGGGTAATAGAACAAAACGGCGAGCGTGCGATAACGGATATAAACGGGCAAAGGGTGGAAGCGAAAATCGAGGGGCAGATACCCCAGAGCTTCCTTGCGTTCGTGGAACGCAGTCCCGATGGGATGAGACTCCGCGTACTCAGCGGCATCAAGGACAGCCCGTTATTTACCCATATCGCGCGGGACAAGCTCCTGAATAATCTCAGGATTTTCCTGCTGCAGAACGGATTCCCTTTGGAGGAACGCCACCTCAATACGGCGCTGCTCCTCACCGAACGGGGTATCCGTCTCGCGAGGGAAAACTTCAAGTTACTGCTGATGGCGGGAGCGCGATACGGCGACAAATTCGCCGAAACGGTCGCGGATTTCATGGGGAAAGGGGTTGCCGCGGACGAAGGATTCCCGGAATTTCTGTTCCGGCTCCGGGACATCCTGCGGGAAATCCTCGATACGGGATTACCCCCGGAAGATAAAGCCGCCGCGAACGATGCCGCGGATAAGCTGAAAGCATTCTTCAGCGCGGTGTACGGCGAAAAGTACGACGCGCGGATGGTCAAACAGGGCGGCAGGGAATTATTAGTACAATCGCGGGTAAAAGTAAAGAACGATATCCGGCGTTATGTTTTCGATATCTCGGATAACGAGACCGGAAATCTGACGGTGGCCGCGGAGAGCGGGAACGAGGGATACCGTATCACGGTTTATATTAATCAGGAGCTGTATGACCGGATAGGCGGAAAGCTCGATAGTGAAGGAAATAATTTTTACGAGGGCTTGCGGAAGAAACTCCCCCACTTCGGGTTCGCGCTATTTTTCCGCGAGACAAGCGACGAGTTTTTATTTTACCGGGCGGACGAGAACGAAGAAGGCTCGGCCCATATCCCGGACTTGGATATTTTTGTTTAATCACAGGAGGAGATCATGAGTACAAAAGCCGCGGCATTAAAATACGAACACGATACGGACAGCGCCCCCCGGATTCTGGCGCGGGGAATAGGCGCGGTAGGGGATTATATTGTCACGCTCGCGAAGAAAAGCAACATTCCCGTGTACCGCAATGAAAAACTTGCCGAATCACTCGTGCGACTAAAAGATAATGATGAAATTCCGATGGAACTGTATACAATAGTTGCGGAAATCTTCGCTTTCGTATATTCTTTAAAGAGCAGTATAGCCAGCTAACGGCGAATTAAAAATTCCGAGGAGCGCAGTAATGCCGATGAAGAAAATCCCCCTCGAGCAGCTAAAGCCGGGGATGAAATTCACAAAATCACTATTCGACAAAAACCTGAATATCGTACTACCGGCGGGTAAACCGCTTGACGATATTTCGATAAAAAACCTCAAGCTGCGTAGTCTGGATTTTGTCGAAACAGCGGGAGAGTTGGTCGATGAGACGCTTCAAAACAAAGCAGCCGAAGGAAGGGAATTCGCCGATAAGAAAAAGATAAAAGTCGATAAAGATACCGCGCGTTATCTCGAAATCTATAAAGAATCGGTCACCACCATCAATGCGTTATACGGCCGCTACCGTTCCAAACAAGGCTTCAATGTAGACGAAGTGCAGAAGCTCGCGAATAAGCTGGTCAACACGGTAATGATGGAAAAGAATCCCAACGTATTTATCAACCTCGTGAACATCACCGGACGCGGCGAGTACCTTTTTCATCATATCGTCAACGTCACTCTACTGGGCATCCTGCTCGGCCAGAGAATCGGGTACTCTATGGTCAAGCTGGTCAGTCTGGCGATGGCGGGACTCCTCTACGATATCGGGATGACGAAAATCCCCGCGTACATAGTCGAGAAGGAGGGGAAACTTTCCCCGGAAGAACGGAACCAGATCAATACTCACCCTATTCACAGCTACCAGACCATCTCCCGCGAATTCAATCTCCCTACCGAGATAGCCCGCGTAGGTCTCGAGCACCATGAGAAATGGGACGGCACCGGATACCCGCGTAAAATAAAAGGCAATGAAATTTCCGAAATGAGCAGAATGCTGGCGATTGTCGACACGTATGAAGCGTTGATAAAAAGCCGTGTCTATAGAGAAAAGAACGAATCGTACGACGCCATGAAGCTGGTGGTAAGCGAAGGCTCGAAACGGTTCGACCCGGATTTGCTGAAGGTATTCCTGAATATGATGTCGATCTACCCGGTCGGCGGATTTGTGCGGCTGAACAACAACGCGATAGCGAAGGTCGTTTCGGCCGACGCGGTATCGCCGTTCCGCCCGACGGTAAAGATTGTTTACGACGAGTTCGGGGACAAGATCGAGGACGGCGAAGTCATCCGCCTGTCCAAGGAAAAGGATATTTACATAGTTGGCGCGGTGAAAACCTCCCAACTGAACGACAGTGAAGAGCGGCAATAAGGGTTTCGGGAATTACGGGGAAAACCTAGCCAAAGTATTCTTAGAGGGATTAGGCTATCGTTTTATCGCCGCGAACTACCGGAACAGATTTGGGGAAATCGACCTGATTTTTCTCGACGGGGACGTGCTGGTCCTGACCGAGGTAAAAATCCGCCGGAAAGAATCGGCGGCCACATTGGAAGATACGATTCCCTTATCGAAAATTAAAAAAATCCTGAAATGTGCCGAAATATTTATTGAGGGCAGCGTGGTCGGATACAAGGAAATGAGAATCGATGCGGTCCTGATTTTAGAGGGCAGTGGCGCGCAGCGAATAGACCATTATAAGGATATCTACTAATGGAAACAAACATGCCCGATTCGACCACCGAGAGACTGAGGAAAAAGCGGAACTTTCACCGCATCATTGTGAAAACGAATTCCAGTTCGCTTTCCAAGGAACGGATGGATGTCCTGCGAAAGAAGATTTATGATCCCGCGTATATCAATCACGCGATCGAGAAGCTTGCCGATAATATCAGCAAAGCGATGCTGGAAGGGTATATCGATCAAAAGAACTTATAGCAATAAGCGGGGTGTGCTGCATATCGATGATAGCTCGACAATCAGGGCTAATCCCGATATGCAGGTAAAATCAAGTGTTATCATCGGCCTATGATGGAACACGTAAAAAGGGGCTATCCTAAAATAGCCCCTTTTATTATTGCTGATTCTACTCCGTCAACCCCAGCGAGGAAATATCCACCTCCCATAATCCCCATTCTTCAATGTCAGTACGACCATCGTCTAAATGATAAGCGACTGGGTAACCTTCGGTTCGTTGCTGTAATACATAAAATTTCGCAAGATTTGTCGAAAACCCCAAAACGGAATCCGACCAACTGATTACATTGGGAAAATAGCTGGCTCTATCTGTGTCATATTGAACGTTTCCGATAAATGTATATACTTGACTCTCCAAATTATAATAGGCTAAAGCTCCTTGATTTGGTAAAGGAC
>MIBD01000093.1:0-508 GCA_001829395.1 Spirochaetes bacterium GWF1_49_6
GCCAAAAATCTCCCAAAATGTTATATTATTAAACTTAAATATATAAGGATTGTCAAATGAAGGTCGCTCTCGCATCCGATCACGCCGCGTTCCTGATGAAGGAACAGGTGAAGATTTACCTCAAGGACCACGGCTACGAGGTCGTGGATTTCGGCACTCACAATCTCGACAGTATGGACTATCCCGATACGATCGCTCCCGCCGCGCGCGCTGTGGCGAACGGGGAATGCGAACGCGGGGTGGTCATGTGCGGTTCCGGTATCGGCGCGTCGATAGTCGCGAATAAAATACCCGGGATACGCGCCGCGCTGGTACTCGACGATTACTCGGCGGAGTTTTCACGACGTCATAATGACGCCAATGTCATCGTGCTCGCGGGGAGACGGCGCCCTATCGAGGATATGTCCCGCTACCTCGATATCTGGTTCGATACCCCCTACGACGGGGGACGTCACGATAAACGGATCGAGAAGATCGCGAAACTCGAAGCGGAAAATCTTAATCCCGC
>MIBD01000093.1:539-2882 GCA_001829395.1 Spirochaetes bacterium GWF1_49_6
AGACCTACTGCATTATCGGAAACCCCGTCCGTCACTCGTTCTCGCCCATCATGCAGAATCAGGCGTTTCAGGAAGCCGGGCTGAATTCGGTATATACCACGTTCGAAGTGACCGACCTCGAGGGGGCTGTTAACGGTATCCGCGCGCTGGGAATTCACGGCGCGAGCGTCACCATCCCGCATAAGATCGGCGTCATGCAGTACCTCGACGAGATCGAGGATATCGCCGCGATGATCGGATCGGTGAACACGATTGTGAACCGCGACGGGCGTCTATCGGGGACGAATACCGACGCGTACGGATTCTACCGCGCGCTCACCGAGACTGTCGATGTCGATGGGAAAAATATCGCCCTGCTCGGTTCAGGGGGAGCCGCGCGCGCGATAGCGTTCGCCCTCTTCTATTTCGGCAAGCCTGCGAAGTTGGAAATCGCCGTCCGGAACGAGGATATCGACGACGCCAAACACCTGCGGAAGTCGCTGATCGCCTATCTCGCGCTCCCCGAGGAGAGTGTCGGGGTAGTCCCTCTCGTGAAGTGGAACGATATCGGCGATAATGTCGACATCATTATCAACTCCACCCCGCTCGGGATGCACCCGAATACGGAGGTTAGCCCGCTCGCTAAAGAGCAGATTCGCAAGGGAATCACCGTGATGGATATAGTCTACCATCCGCGCGACACCCTGCTGCTCAGGAACGCCGTGGAACAGGGATGCCGGACGGTATCCGGGATAGATATGCTATTGTACCAAGGCGTAAAGCAATTCGAGTTGTGGACGGGGGTTGACGCCCCGGAAAGTGTGATGCGCGACGCGTTAATGCAGCATCTGCAAAAAAGTCATTGATGAATATTTTTGACATTTTCGCAATATCCCGATATAATAATTGCTCGAAAATGAACGTGACCCCTACGCCCCTTTCGTCTAGTGGTTAGGACACAGGGTTTTCATCCCTGCAGCAGGGGTTCGATTCCCCTAAGGGGTACATGATACCGTCTATCGAAAGATAGGCGGTTTTTTTATATACTCAAAGGAAAAAACCACAAAAAATTACCGGCAGTACTCGGATTTCTCCTTGTACCGCCGGTTTCTATAGAAGAAAGGGGGGATTTAAAATTTCATCGTATGTATTATAATCTACTTCTCAATATCTGACAATCGGGGAATCCCTGATTTTTCACTACGAAAAACCTGATTATGAGTAGTCTCCGATTGTGAAACTTTTTTCAAAAACCTAAGTTAACTATCTATATAATAGTAACAATGGATTACAGTGCGACCAATGATAACCCCAATTTTTATTCTTTAAAGGCGGCTATACGGTGATCTTTTCCCACATCGCATATTCTATCAAATCACCGAGGCTTTTTATCTCGAACTTATTCATTATCTGAACGAGTTGTTTTCTCAATTCGTCTACCGGGATATTCAATTTTTCTGAAATCGCGTCCACCGAATGCTTATCGGAGAGCAGTTGGATAATTACCTTTTCGTCCTTAGTTATCAAGCCGGTTTCCTTTGACCTTCCCATACCGGCAAAATCGCCCGAGTCTTCTTCCATCATCTTCGCGATTTCACCGCCGAGATAAATCTTTCCCTGGTTGACGCTATGAATCGCCTCGATCAGACAATCGATCGAGGAATCTTTCGGGACAAACCCCAGCGCGCCGGCGGCCAATGCTTTTTTTATTATCTGTTTATCGGCGTACATGGAAAACGCGACGATGTGTATTTCCGGGAAATCCTTGGTAATCTTCTGGGATGCTTCAATCCCGTTCATTTTCGGCATGGAGATATCCATGACAATCACATCGGGATGAAGGACGCCCGCTTCCTCGAATGTTTCTTTTCCGTCCACAGCTTCGCCGACTATTTCTATATCGCTCTCCTTTTTCAGGAATTCGATAATCGATTTGCGTACCATGCGATGATCGTCGGCAATAATGACACGGATTTTTTCTGCCATGGATTCCTCAAATATTTTGTATGTTATTATAACAAAATATGATAAGGAATAATATAGGTAAAACCCTGATTTTTTGCGTCGAAAAACCTGATTCATTATTCGAGCGAAGTAAGCCCTTCACGGATGGCGAGCTTGGTAAGTTCCGCGATACTATGCGTACCGAGTTTTGTCATAATCTGCTGGCGATGCGTCTCGACAGTCTTGATGCTTAAAAACAACTGCGCGGCGATATCCTTCGTCGTTTTTCCCTCGACTAATAGCTGTAAGACTTCCCGTTCGCGGGCGGACAGTATCTGAAAGACCGTCTGGTCCTTTTTCCGCAGCTGTTCCACATAATCGCCCACTACCACATCGGTGATCGACTTACTGAGAAATATC
>MIBD01000093.1:2888-3509 GCA_001829395.1 Spirochaetes bacterium GWF1_49_6
CCATAACCGTTCGGACGGCGTCGATCAATTCTTCCGCGGCGCAGTCCTTCAGGAGAAATCCCTTCGCGCCGCCTTCCAGCATATTGGCGATAAATCGTTTATCATGGTGCATCGATAGCGCGATGATATGCGTTTCGGGGTAGTCGGCGGTTATCATGCGGGTCGCTTCCATACCGTTCAAGTCCGGCATAGAAATATCCATAATGATCAGGTTCGGCGAATATTTCTTTACCAGCTCGATAGCCTCATACCCATTGCCGGCCTCGCCGACCACCTCGATATCCGTCTCACTTTCCAATAGCGACCTGATACCTTTCCTCACAATCGAATGGTCATCCGCTAGCGCGATTTTTATTTTCATGCTGTTCCCCATCTTTCCCTTCCTTTAACGGTATATTTAATCGAACCGCCGTCCCGCGTCCGGGATCGGAGTCGATTTCCATCACCCCGTCAATAATCCTCAATCTCTCACGGATACTAAATAAACCGAACCCCGCTAGATTATCGGAACTTTTTTCCAATTCCTCCACCTTGAACCCCTTTCCCTTATCCTCGACTGTAATCTCAAGGAACTTCGGGTTATCCACCCTGATCGAAAGTTTCGCGGCCATAGTCCCCGAA
>MIBD01000093.1:3530-7895 GCA_001829395.1 Spirochaetes bacterium GWF1_49_6
AGTTCGCGTACTATCTGGAAGAGCGCGATGCTCATATCCTGGGTAATATTCAGGCTCTCCACATTTTTTTCAATCCGGGTTTTTACCCGGTACTTTTTTTCCAACTGCTCGGTCAGCCATTCCAGCCCGGAAATCAGGCCGAATTCGTACAATATCGGGGGACTGAGTTCGAATACGAGACTGCGAGATGTCTGGATGGACTCATCGATCAACTGGTAAACTTTCATCAGAGACTCCATCGAGGGAGTGCCTTCCAACTGCTTTTTCATCACGCTTAACGTTATTTTCGAAATAGCGAGGTTTTGCACTATAGAATCATGCAGCTCGGTAGCCAGACGCCGCCGTTCACGTTCCTCGGTCAGCGCTAAAGCATGACTGAGGTCCCGGAGCTTCAATTGATAGTCCATGATTTTCCTTTCCGCTTCATTCCGCTCAGTAACATCGCGGAGAGTGATTTTTATAAATTCTTTATCCGCATACCTGATGGAATTCAGGTTGATATCGAAATATACTTTTTTATTATTCCTGTTCCATTTGGATTCTTTTATCATACCCTCGGAGTATTCGTTGGATTCGATTTTCTTATAGAAAAACGCGAGTTCGTTGAAGAACTCCGCATTTTTGTTTGCAGCGGAAATATCCATTAAATTCACTTTGCTTAATTGCGGGAATTTCACGCCAAGAAGCTCTTCGGTTTTTTTATTTATTTCCAGAAGGCCGCCCTTGTTATTATAGATGAGTATCCCGTCCACTGCCTGATTCATAAACATACGGTATTTCTTCTCCGATTCCTCCAGCGCGAACGCAAGTTTTTCCCTGATACTCCGTAAACGAATCGATAAGATACCGTTGGCGACATTCTTAGCGACTTCTTCGATCAGGCTAACCTCCTGCCATGTGAAGACGCCCTTTTCGGAGGAAAACAGCGCAATCAAACCAACCCTTATGCTTTCGGATATCATCGGCACGTAGATACATGACGAAAATCCCCGGTAATGGGCGGCATTTCTCCATCTGACGGTCTCGGGATGAAATAATAAATCTTCTATAATAACAGTTTTTTGTTCCTGAAGCGCATGAAAAGACGGATCGTCCTTAAAACCCATGGCAATCTGGATCAATTTCATAAACCCCGATTCATCCCCATTCTGCGCGACAATACTGAGTTCCTGATCGCCTTCCTCCGGGATAATACCGATCCACGCCACACGGTAAGTACCCTGCCCAGTGAATACCCTGCATATCTGCTCTAATAATATCTTTTCGTCCTGATAATAGGCGATTGCCTGAGATGTTTCGCTCATAATAACCAGCGATCGGTTTGTTAATAATAACTCATCCATCACCTTAATTCTTTCCGAAATATTGCGCATGAAAATAAAATGCTCTTCCCGGCTGGGATATACATCCATTTCCAGCGTAAACCTTTCATTATCGAGCAATAAGCTGACCATTTTTGAAAAAAATTCCCCCTTTCGGGTGCCTGTGGAAATAGTATTGAAGAATTTCTCGTCCCACAACTTCGATAAAATCTTTACAATCGAATGACCGACCGCATGAACAGCGGAAACACGGAAAAATTTCTCACAGGACTTGTTCCAATAAAGAATATTCATATCATCATCGATTACGAAAAATATTTCCGTAAAACTTTCCGCCAACTCGTTAAACCGTTTCCGGCTCTCTAATAATTCATTTTCCGAACGGAGTCGATCCGATACATCGATAAAGTACAGGAGATACCCGTTGATCGTATCGTTTTCGCCCATTACCGGCCTGAAACTCCAGTCCCAATAATCCGTCGCCGCTTTTTTCCCCAATATAAATTTCCGGTTCTCCCCGTAGCCGAAATAAGGTTTTCCCGAATGGGAAGCGTATTCGAAGATCGCGTTCAACTCAGTATCAGGAATAAAATCGGTAATCAACGCGCCGCTGAGGGTAGAATTTTCTTTTTTCCAGAATTCGCCTGCCACCCTGTTGGCCTGGATAATCCTGAAACTCCGATCCAAGTAGATTACCGGAAAGGGTATTCCAGAAAACACCTGTTTTAACAAATCGCTGCTCTGTTTCAGTTCTTCCTGAATTTTCTTTTCCCCGGTGATATCCCGCATGATTCCTAAGTATTTCTCAATCCTGCCCTGACCGTCGCGGTGAATGACACGTCCCTTCGCGGATACCCAAATCCAGTTCCCCTTTTTATGCTTCATCCTGCATTCCAATATGGAATGATTCTTTCCGGCGGATAATTCCGCGAGAATGGCGACTATTTTTTCCACATCCTGCGGATGCGCGATCTCCATCAGGCCGGTCACCGACGGCTGTATCCCGCCGGGCGCATATCCCAATATCTGATATAACTTGGGACTAACAAACACCGATTCGGTAATTAAATTCAATTCGAATAGACCTTCTTCCGTCGCGTCGAGAGCCTCTCTGAAACGGGTCTCGCTTTCCTTTAATTGGTTAGATATTTTTATTTTTTCCGTAATATCGTTAAAAATAACAAATACCGTCTCGCGGCCGTCATTTTCCGCCGGGATCAAGCAGGTTTCGAAGAAAACGACTGAACCATCCGTAAGAGTACATGCGCTTTCAGGAATATATTTCAGCCCGGCGTTCAACGCTTGATGCATTTGTTCCTTGAGTTTACCCGCCCTAAGATGGAGAATGCCATGTATTCCCTCTGACAGAAGTTCGTCGCGCGATTTTTGGAAGTACTCCATCGCGCCGGGATTCGTGTCAATAATCACGAACGATTTAGGGTCGACTATGATCATCGGCGTACGGTTATTATCGAATGCATCCTGATGATAGGCGTATCTGCCGCGATTTTTCCTGCATGGGGGATTCGACCCGCCGATATACGATTCATACCATCTGTCGATTTCCCTCTCGCATTGCAGATAGTTTTCCGTCACGATACCAATATCGCCGGATTGTTCGTTAAAGTGCTCCCACAGCGCCGTTTTCAGGATATTTCCTAAGATAATCAAATGATCGGGGAATTTTTTAATGGGTGATTCTTTAGATTTCCGGGATTTGTTTGTACCGAATGCATCGAACAGATAGCCGAGAAATATTTGAAATATACCCGGGACATTTTCCATCCCGGAATTCTCGTTTTTAATTTGGAATAATTGCCCGCAACGGGAGATAATTTTTTCACCGGATGGAACCAATGATTCGATTAAAGAAATGTCCACCACCATATCCTTAAAAAGCTATGCTACATTTTATGGGTGAACGGTATTTATATCAAAAAAAATGGTAAATCCCGGGAAATATTTTATGGTCACTTCTAAATACTCAGTTTAGGAAGTGACCATCGGGCGTATTTTAAAGATATATCACTATTAATGTTAATAATGTTAATAGTTTTTGCGTCAGTCCCCGCAAGGGGGGAACTGCCCTTATAATTGCCCGTTTATCATCAGGAAAATGGACGCGTCGTTTATATAAGGTGAAGGCCGCGTATCGGTCGGATTCAGCTTCATCGCGTACTGGAATCCGAGCTTATACTTCAGACTGTTCAGGATAAAATAAACATACGCCCCCGGCCTGTCGGTAAATGCGTAATTATCGGAGAACAGCAACGAGTTTTCAACCCCGAAACCGAAGTCCTCGATCCTTAATCCCAACGCGAGATAAACATCCAAATCGCCTGTGGTATTCTCTTTAAAGTCGTTGTAATATGACGGGCGTGAGAAGAGCGACAAGGACTGCTCGAAAACCCCCGATATGAGGTGTTCGGTCATACTGATATAAAGAGCATCGAAGAATATGATATCGGTAAAACGCGAGTCCGGGGAATATAGGCTGATCATAAAATCGAGCTTATTGAATAATGTCTCGAATAATGCGCCGAAATGTTTGGTCATTTCGGTATTGACGAGCCCCATCCCGGCATAGACTTCGAAACGGTACTGATCCATTTTCAGCCGGATAATCGCATCGAAGTTCAACTGGTTCGTACCTGGAGAAACAATCGAGGGGGCGGAATACACAAGGATATGCGGTTCGAACATCTCGTCCCAAAACGCCCTGTATATCTCGACTCCGGAACCACGGATTTCTTTATATCCTATATATTCCATATTGGTCTGATTATGAAACTGAAAACCCTGGTAACCAATCTGGGTGTATCCTAAGGTTTGGTTCTTCCCGATAAAAAGGCCCAAAGTGAAGAGATCGAACGGTGTGGTATATAACCGGATGGAATCGAGCAAAAGAAGGTTTGAGTTGATAGTGGAGATATGATAATTCTTCATCCCGAATCCGATCTTTACCCCGAACTTCAGCCCGGTATCGATCAGCATATCTATTTTATAGGATGTTTTTATTTCACCCCCGAGGTTCGCCTCAGTA
>MIBD01000093.1:7917-10054 GCA_001829395.1 Spirochaetes bacterium GWF1_49_6
AGTTATTCTTGAAACCCACGGCAGATACTTGACAATCCAACGGTTTCTTATATAATTGTTCTCGCGTAGAAAGGAGTCCCGTGTTGAAAATCGTAGTTTATACTTATGCGGAAAGCTATACGCTCCAACTGGCAATCGAGCTTATCCCCAAGGGGGTCGAACCGTTAGAGATGAAATCCAAGGATGATGTCATTGTCGCGCTGAAGGCAATAAACGATGTCAATCTTGTAGTGACCGAATCTCCTGAGATTGAATTTCTTCAGCATGTAAAAGAAGCGAACCCGAAAGTGAATATATTTCTCCTATTCCACCAGAACCTGAAGCCGAAAGAGTTAATGAGTATGATGTCGCTCGGGATCACCGCGCTCATCGAGTATTCCCCCACCCCAGCCGTCATAGCCGAAAGTATCATACACAATATCATCAAATTCGACCTCCGCGCTCCCGAACGCCGCGCGCATGTCCGCGTACAACCATCGGGAGTAGAAAACGCGGTGGGAGCGGTCTACCTCCGTGACGCGGGAAAATTCATCCGCGGCGGGCTGATTGATATCAGCGCGGGCGGCGCCGCTATTCAGTTCTACGATTCCATCGAAGCAAGCATGCTTCTTGCAAATCATATCTATGACCCGGTGCTGTTACAGATGCGCGGCCTCGAGATAAAAACTATCGCGCGGATGAAGGGAAAACGCGAAAGTGTCGCGGGGTTTCAATTTGAGAATGTCGAGGAACGCGAGATGCATAAAATAGCTACCTATGTGCATTATAAAATGAACGAAGGCTCGGACGATTTCTATAAAAGCATCCTGAAGAATAGCAGGTAGGAGGTCCTATGAAATTCCCCGTCCTATTTTTAACCTTGTTTATCACCCTCTTTTTCTCAAACTGCACGAATTCGTCGTCCGGTAAAAATAATTCCTCCAATCAATCAATCACCCAATTGATAACTGAAAAACGGCAGATATCCGGCTTTAATAGCGTATCGTTCAACGGTATGGGGGTAGTCACTATCAAGAAAGGGAAAAGCGACTTCATCACGGTTAAAGCCGATGCGTCGATTATTAATGACATCGAAACTGTAATACAGGGCGATACCCTCCAGATCGGTTTCAAGGATATCATTAACATGATCGGCGAGAGTGTCGAGATCGAGATCACAATGGAAAACATCGACGAACTCAGGTTGATGGGCGCCGGTAAGGTCGCAATGGCGGATCAATTCAATTCCGAATACCTACGTATCATAATGACCGGAACGGGTATTATGGACATTAACACTAAATCGAAGACTATCGACGCTGAAATCCGCGGCGCGGGGAATATCTATCTCGAGGGAACTACCGACGTGCTGAAAATCATGCACACCGGGCTTGGGCAAGTCGATGCGTTTGACCTCAAGGCTCAGGCCGTTTTCTGCTCCTTACTCGGCGCGGGAGAATGCAAGGTATATGCGGTCAAGACCCTGAATATCCAGCTCACGGGGCTTGGTAACGTGCTCTATAAGGGAAAGCCGGACGTCGTCCAACAGATCACTGGGTTAGGCGCCGTGCGAAACGTCGACTAATTTGCGTTTTCAATACATCGATGTTATAATATCTATCTAATCTTTGGAGAGGTGCCGGAGTGGCCGATCGGGGCACCCTGCTAAGGTGTTGTACCTTTTGGTACCGAGGGTTCGAATCCCTCCCTCTCCGATTTTCCTACCCGCTTTCCCCATCATCAGAACCGTTAATCAAACAGGAGTTCTTTTTGGATAACTATATCTGGGATGAACAGTTAGAGACGGGAATCGAATCGATCGATATTCAGCATCAAGCGATCATCAATGAATGTAACAAAATTTTTACTGAGGTAGAAAAAGGAATTAACGAATCGGCCATTAAGAAGCATATTACTTTCTTTCAGTCCTACGCATTGAACCATTTCGCCGACGAGGAAGAGTTTATGCGTTCCCACGGATACCCCGATATTGAGAACCACCGGAAAATGCACCATGAGATCAAGGAACGCCTCAAATATTTCCTCGACCATAAGCTATCATCCTATACGGATGAGTTCACCTATTTTCTTACCCACTTTTGGATACGCCATATCCTCGAAGTGGATTTCTTGTATGTCAGGTTTATCCGCGAGAAGG
>MIBD01000093.1:10100-10242 GCA_001829395.1 Spirochaetes bacterium GWF1_49_6
CCATACACCCACACCGTTTTACCGTCGGGACTGCACGCAACACCCTGGCCGAACCCGGACTTTGCGGCATCGTATGCGAATAAAATATTCGTCGTCCAAGCACTCCCGAAATAAACATTTTATCACCCAAAAAGTAGCATAT
>MIBD01000093.1:10321-12323 GCA_001829395.1 Spirochaetes bacterium GWF1_49_6
TCCTGACAGTGTCATTGTCATGGGGGCAGGATTTATCCCGTTCTACCAACGCGGCCGAATTGACTAAGAAAGAGATGGAAATGAACGATTTTGCATGGCGCGCGAATATTATCATGTTCGATTCCGCGTATCTCCAGAAACAACAGACCCTGCTGAACGACATCCTCATCCCCGTCGGCGGGATGGGCGGCCCGAGCTTCATGTTTACTACGGTAAACAATCAATTCACTATGATGATGGGCGGAGGCGGCGGTATGCTTCTCGGGCATAGCCTGATACTCGGGGGCGCCGGTTACGGGATGACGTCGGCGAGCGAGGTGTCGCATATTTCCGGCGCTGCCACCAATACCGGGAATCTCACGTTCGGGTACGGCGGGTTCATGCTCGGCTATATCTTCTTCCCCGAATCGGTCGCGCACTTTACCGTATTCGGGATGATCGGCGGCGGCGGCGTAACAATCACTCCTTCCATGACGAACGGGTTCGTGATCGATCCCAACGCGGTGCAGACGGTATTCCCGTGCGGGGCCGCGTCGATCGGCGCGAGCTTCGATGTGAATATCGGTAAAATGATCCGCGCGAGTATCGCCGGGGGTTATCGTATGGTATGGGGTGTGAACGATTATCATATCAGCGGTGTGACCGACACGGGACTCTCAGGGCCTTACGGCGCGGTCTCGCTCAGCTTCGGCTGGTTCTAAGTACTGCGTACCCTAACCCCGATATGTAGCAAGTGTTTGTATCACTATATAGCCCGTGATGAGGGCACTCCGGCTGGTTCTAGACCTATCTATTTACACATCAAAGGGTTGTCATCGCGACAGCCCTTTGTTCGATCTCTTACGGTTATCGTATTATTTATATACGTTCCATTAAAAATATTTTCAAAATATTTCTTGTTTTTCCTATTTTATCCGGTATAATATATATCACGTTTATTAATTCGTATATCGAAGGAGTGTCGTATGAAGAAGGTTGGGGTATTCGCTTCCGTCATGTTTTTATCCGTGTCGTTGTTTTCCTGCGCGCCTCTCGTCGGCCCGGTCGGCGGTGAGAACGCTATAGAGATTGACGTCTCTGACCTACCCGAGTTGACTATTCCACTCAGTCCCGCCGAAGCCGAAGCCGCTTATGACGACGCAAAGGTATTTATGGATCAGAAGGTCATGGTACCCCAGGACGACGCGCACCCGGACTTGTACTATGTGATGATATTCGCAACGAACAATTTACAAATGAAGAATGTCCTTAGTTACTATATTCCTTATTCTATCTTTCCAATTCCGGGTTTTGAGACAAATACAAATTTACTAAATTATACTCTCTCAATAGGTGTATTCACCGGAGAAGATTATTCCAATGTAATGCCTTTTTATGCTTTAATCACATCCACTCATTATAATTATTTTTTAAGTACCAATGTTTTTGTATTCAAACCGATAAAAAAAATGTCCTATTCCGAACTTTCGAATATGGGCGGCTTTGATGATTCGTTTATCGCAGAATATAACATAAAAATGTCTTACTTTGGTTTGACAAATAGTTCGAAATGGTATCCGTGGGAACCTCAGTTTTGGGAAAATATTTGGGGAAACCTCAGTGATGCGTATGCCTACATTGTTGAGGCCCCCTATCCTAAGGTGAATTGCACATTTTATGTAACTTATCAATATTATGATAGGATTCTGTCTCAAAGTATTATTCATAAATTTCCACCAACTACATATTTAAAACTTAGAAAGGTTGGAACAGATATTTCAAAACCGGCAGAAATAATGGATAATGGATATGCAAGACAGTATTTAAACACGCATACTAGTTATGACGTAATGATGGATTTGGTTACACCATATGCATATAATTTTTATTCACTTATGTGTATTGGGAGTATTCATACTGGGGATAAAGATGCTACCTATAATATAAATGTACAACCGAATAACAATAATCCAAATTATGGCTTTATGTACGGAATTGCATATGAATTATATAAATTTGCTGA
>MIBD01000093.1:12336-15361 GCA_001829395.1 Spirochaetes bacterium GWF1_49_6
AATCATGACGCAGTAAACATAAATGTAAAGAAGCCTACTACTCAGTGGGCTGCCGGAGAGACTTCATACTGGGGTATAGATATCGATCCTGAATACCAATACTACATTGATGTTTGGGCGCACGAATATGGTCATCATATCTATCATTTAGGAATGGGATGGTTAAGTTATGTCGTATTCGGAACTGGTCAGGATGCTTCTCCTTTTATTACTTTTCCTGACGGATATTCCCCTCAAACATATCATAACCATAATAACAGTTTGAAAACAGAGGGTTGGGCGGAGTTTTTCGCTGTTGCGTTTTTAATTAATAAGTATGGAAAAACCGCTGTCGATAATAATACTTTATGTAAAATTTTAGAAGCAAATTATGGTAGTAAAGAGTTGTTTTTCAAATCTTCAACAAATGGAAGTCTGGCTGTTGGGTATGACACAGTAAATGAACTATACATATACCCATATAGTTTCCCTAGGTGGTATAAAGAAGCATCAATACTTTATGATCTCTGGGATAAAAACGAATATAATTCTTATATAAATTCTTACGATTTTATTTGGGCAAGCGGTAGCGCAACGGCATATATGAGTTGGGGAATTACCCAATTATATTTCTATGCAAACACTGAATATACGAATGCTATTTACTACGCATTAACATATTGTAAACAAGCTATACTTAATCGGGAATTCCAAAATGATACTTTATCTTTGCCTCTATCTGATATTTTTGATGTGCTTTTACACTCTTTAAATAATGATAAAACACTGGAAACTTGTATTTCCGAATACTTTGATTCTCATCTAACCGGAAATAAGCAAGCAGTTATGAAAATACTTGACATGCATTCACAGCAGTATCCGTTCTATCAAGCAATTAAACTCGCATTGACAAATCAGGTGAATCCTGATGGTTCAGTAAAACTATCATGGGGAAATGCAAGTATACTAGCTAGTTACAGAATATATAGGAACTCTGTAAAAATTGCAACCGTGTCTGGGACTTCATATATTGATAAAACGAATCTAACAATTAATGTAAATTATAATTATTCGTATAGTATAGTATATAATGGAGTAGAAAGTGCTCAATCCGATTCTGTTTCGATTATTCTTCCTGAACCAATTGTTCCGTCAAATTTGGTTCTCAAGGCGATTTCTCCAACACTGCTTAGTGTGAAGTGGAATTCAGTCTCCGGCGCTTTAGGTTATTGGGTAAATAGAACCGATCTATCGAATTCACAGACTATAGTGTTTTTTACCCCAATAAACCAATATGATGATTCTGCAATAGGAAAGAATAAAGCATATGAATATAAAGTGTGTACTACTAATTATGCCGGAAAAAGTGCGTTCGGGAATACCCTGACGGTGATGACCGCAAGTTCCAACGGCCCTCAGATATATGTTACCTATCCTGCTCACAATGGCGGAGTATTATGTGACTATTTTGCTGGCCAAACAAACGTTATAGTAAAGGGATATGTTGTTCCCGATCCTCTAACAAATATAACAAAGGTATATCTCAAGCTAAATTCCGGGGTCTTTCAGGAAATCATTCTTTCCAATGCGACAAATTTCACATACAATATAGGAATAGTTCATTGCGGGGAAGAGAGTACTTTACATTATTATTGTGTAGATGCTTTAAATCGAACCAGTATTACCAATTTATCAGTTTTTAAAGGCGATTCTCTAATATTTCTCTATTCATTCGGAGGCCTTGGTTCGGGGGACGGACAATTAAAAAATCCGATGGCGATGGACATGGATCAATACGGAAACATCTATGTGTTAGACTCCGGAAACTGCCGTATCCAGAAATTTTCTACCAATGGTACTTTTATTTCAAAATTCGGTACTTACGGAATAAATCCATGTCAATTCTATACAAATAAATTAACTTCTCCATATTACCCTTGTGACTTAACAGTTACACCCAACGGAAAGATTGTAGTAGTAGATACTATAGACGATACTTCTTTCGGAAAAATTATTGTGTTCAACACTAACGGAACCAGTCCCACTTCTTGGGGAAATGATAATTACGGGACAGCAGGAGTTTTAGATATGCATCTTGCATACTCCGTGACTTGTGATCCAGATAGCTATCTTTACATTAACCGGGGTTATAGTAATAACGGTGGTTTAACACAAATTAAAAAATTTAATACAAGTGGAGCATTAAGTTATCAAACTCCAGATTTGAAAGGAACCGGGAATGGTAAAATTCTGCAGGGATCACAATATGCAAAAATAGAATGGTTCTATAACCTGCTTTATGTCGTAGATCCCTACGATAATCAAATCGAAAAGTTTAATGCGTCCGACGGAGCCTATGTGGGTAGTTTCGGTAGTCCCGGTTCCGGAAATTGGCAGTTTAATAACCCTAAATCGGTATATGTGACCGATTCGCATATATTTGTTGTCGATTCCGGGAATAACCGTATTCAAATAAAAGAATCGACATATTTTTTAAAAAGCTTCGGCACCAACGGAAGTGCGAACGGTCAATTTAATGACCCTGTAGATATAATAGTTAGTTACCCATTGATATTTGTTCTCGATAAGGGGAATGCAAGAGTCCAAGTTTTTGCAATCTCCTTATGGGGAGAATAACCAAAAAGCCCCGCTTGACAGCGGGGCTTTTTTATTCTTTACAATTTCTCGCCCATCATGTCCGCGTAGTCCTTCAGCAGGTTCTTCGCGCGGGCGGGAAGGTTCTGCGGTATGTCGACCACTACCTCGTAGTAAATACTCCCCCGTCTGCCGCTGTCGATATTCGGGATACCCTCGCCGTTCAGTTGGATACGATGCCCCGGCTGTACGCCAGCCGAGATGGAGACTTTCCGTTTCCCCTCTAGGGTGTCGACTTCCATCGCCCCGCCGAATACGGCGCGGGGATAACTGATCCGCAGTTTCGCGAACAGGTCGTCGTCATGCCGTTCGAATAATGTACTATTATGAATATTCAGTTTGACATAAAGGTCTCCGCGCGGGCCGCCGTTCTTACCGACATTACCCTCGC
>MIBD01000093.1:15439-17206 GCA_001829395.1 Spirochaetes bacterium GWF1_49_6
TGTCGGACAGGTCCTTGAGCCGGTATTGCCCTGACTGCCGCTCCCGCCGCATACGTCGCATTCCTCGTCGCGTTTGAGCTTTATCCTGATCTTTTTCGTCTTGAGTACGTCGTTCAGTTCGAGATTGATATCGGCGCGGATATCGCGTCCTTTGGTACGCCTTGGGCCGGCGTCGGCTTTACGGGAACGCTTTCCGCCGAAGATGGAGGAGAAAATATCGTCGAAATCGAATCCCGCTCCCCCCATTCCGCCGAAAATATCCTCGAAACCGCCGCGCCCGCCGAAACCGCCCGCTCCGGGCCCGCCCTGGCTGAACGCCGAATGCCCGTACTGATCGTACAGTTGGCGCTTCTGGGTATCGGAAAGCACCGAGTATGCCTCAGATGCCTCTTTGAATTTTTCCTCAGCCCCTTTATTTCCGGGATTCCTATCGGGATGATGCATCATCGCGAGCTTACGGTAGGCTTTCTTTACATCGTCTACCGTCGCGTTCTTCGGAACACCCAGTATCTCATAATAATCTTTTTCTGTCGCCATTCTCTTCCCCTCATGAAGTCAAAAAACCGCGGAATAATCCGCCAAAATAAAAAAAGAAAAAGAAAGGGGCTGTCCCAAAAGGATACTTTGAAGAGTTTTTGTCATTGCGAGCGAATCCGACAGGATTCGTGAAGCAATCTATATTGTAAGTTAATAAACAATTACATAGACTGCTTCGTCTCTTCGTTCCTCGCAGTGACTGACTTTTCTACTATTTCTATACTTTTAGGACACCCCTTGCCCGTATTATTTTTCGTCGTCGTTAATTACTTCGGCATCCACGACCTTTTCCTCAGGCTCGCTGTTCTGCTCGGGTTGGGCGTCTCCCTGCGACCCTGCCTGATTACCCTGCCCGCCGCCCTGGCGATAGATTTCCTGCGATATCTTATGCATCACCTTCTCAAGTTCTTCCATCGCGGACTTCATACGCGCTTCGTCTTCCGCCGCGATCGCATCCTTTAACGCTTTAACCTTTTCCTCGGCCGCAGTCTTATCTTCTGGACTGATCTTATCGCCGTATTCGGTCAACGCCTGTTCGGTCGAGAACACGATACCGTCGGCGCGGTTTTTCATCTCGATCAATTCGCGGGCTTTGCGGTCTTCTTCAGCGTGCTTCTCCGCGTCTTCCTGCATCTTCTTCACCTCTTCCTCGCTGAGTCCGCTCGACGCTTCGATACGGATCTTCTGCTCCTTACCGGTGCCGAGGTCTTTTGCGGTTACATGGAGGATACCGTTCGCGTCTATATCGAAGGTCACCTCGATCTGGGGCACTCCGCGCATGGCGGGCGGTATCCCCTCGAGATTGAACATACCCAGCGTACGGTTATCCGCGGCGCGCGGGCGTTCGCCCTGCAGGACATGTATAGTCACCACCGTCTGGTTGTTCTCCGCGGTCGAGAATATCTGCGACTTCTTAGTCGGGATAGTCGTATTACGCGAGATCAGTACCGTGTTGACGGCGCCGAGGGTCTCGATACCGAGTGAAAGGGGTGTGACGTCGAGAAGGAGCAAGTCCTTTACATCGCCCGCGATAACACCGGCTTGTATAGCCGCGCCCATCGCCACCACTTCGTCGGGATTCACTCCCTTCGACGGTTCCTTCCCGAATATGTTTTTAACAATACCCTGAACAAGCGGCATACGTGTCTGCCCGCCGACTAGGATGACTTCGTCTATCTGGCTCTTATCTACACCCGCATCCTTCATCACATTAAGACACGGCTGGATGGA
>MIBD01000094.1:0-1234 GCA_001829395.1 Spirochaetes bacterium GWF1_49_6
AAGAAGAAGGACTCCCTCTCGGTCGTACTGCCCACGGGTATCTGGTACGACTATTTCAGCGGGAAGGTGTCCAAGGCGGGGAGTTATTCCCTGACGGTGACGATGGACGATATCCCGGTGTACGTCAAGGGCGGGAGTATTATCCCGGTGTTCGGGTTCGACTATATGAGCACGATGGACCTCCAGAAGAAACGCGACGTCACGTTGACGATATACCCCGACGAATCGGGGCACGCATCGGGGCGGTTGTTCGAGGACGACATGGTCAGCTACGCGTACCAGAAGGGCGCGTATGTCTACACCAAGTTCGAGTATCAGTCGTCCGGGAACTCCGCGTCGATTACATCGGCGAAGGAAGGGAGTTTCGCGCTGAAACGGAAACTCACGGTCGTCCTGCCGGCGGGCATCACCGCGCTTACCTATAACGGGAAGGCGGCCGCGGTCGCCGACGGGAAGGCGGTACTGGAATAACCCCCGGAAACTTTGCGTTTCCAAACGGCGGTAATTAAACTATACCTATTCAAAAAGGGAGGATAAAATGAAAAATCTCCGGGTATACGGTTTAATTACCGCCTTACTATTTTTATTCACGCCGTCGTTCATCACGGCGAAAGCCAAGAATGCCGCAAAGCCCGCGGGCGAGCTTCAGGGGTTCACGGTATCGAATAATACCGCCGCGTTGAACTATCCCGATATGACGTTTCAGGTGCGGATTCTCTCCAACGGGATCGTGCATATCTACGGGCAGAACGGCAAGAAACCCATCCCGCATTATTCCTACGCCGTCGTGCACCCGAACGAACCGGCCGCGACGTTCGTTAAAGATACCGGGGATAGCCTGCTGCTCGACGCGGGCGGGATAATCGTCAGTATAACTAAAAAAGACATGCAGTTCAAGGTTGCCGCGAAGGGAAAGACCGTATTCTCAGGGAAGGCGCTTGGGGCGATTATCGACGATTTCCCCGGGTTCTGCATCGATTACGATTATAACAAGGAACGCTTCTTCGGGATGGGCGGACAATCCCCCCAACTGGAAATAACCGGCAAGACTATCCGAAACTATAACGCGGACTGGTATCCTTACTACGCGACTTTCCCGGTGTATCTCGCGATAGGCCCCGAGTATTCGTGCGGGGTGTTCTACGACAGCGCGGCGTTTTCGGTTTTCTCGTTCGACGACCCGAATCCGCAGAATGGGTTTCAGTCCGCGTATAAAGAGGATACCTATGCCACC
>MIBD01000094.1:1350-2057 GCA_001829395.1 Spirochaetes bacterium GWF1_49_6
GTTCGGCTTCCACCAGTGCAAGTACTCCTATATGGACGAGAACGCCGTCCGCGCTGTCGCGAAGAACTTCGAGACCTACGATATGCCGGTCGAGTCCATCTGGCTCGATATCGACTATATGGACGAATATAAGACGTTCACCGTGAACGAGGACACGTTCCCCGATATGAAGAAACTCACCTCGGACTTACTCGCGATGGGTATCAAGACGGTGACAATCATCGATCCGGGTGTGAAAAAAGAGACGGGATATTGGGTCTACGAGAGCGGGGCGAAAAAGAACGTTTTTATCCGCAAGCCCGGCGGGGATTATTTCCTCGGGAAGGTCTGGCCCGGGATGTGCGTCTATCCCGATTACTCGAATCCCGCGACCCGGAACTGGTGGGCCGGCCTCTATCAGACTCTCCATGACTGGGGTATATCCGGGCAATGGATCGATATGAACGAACCCAGCGTATTCGTTTCCGATGTCAGCGCATTTAGGATGGATTCATACGCCATCCGCGACTGGGAGGGTATCGGCGCGGAGGATTGGGAAATCCACAACGTCTACGGCCTCACGATGGCGATGGCGACCTCGATGGGCATCTATAGCGCCGACCCGTCGAACCGCGTCTTCCTCCTGACCCGTTCCGCGTACCCCGGCATCCAGCGCTACGCGTTCATGTGGACGGGCGACAATAAGGCGTCATGGGACAATCTCGCGC
>MIBD01000094.1:2080-8314 GCA_001829395.1 Spirochaetes bacterium GWF1_49_6
CTCGGACTGTCCTGGATGCCGTACTCCGGGTCGGATATCGGCGGATTCTCGGCAAGCCCGTCGGCGGAACTCTTTACACGCTGGCTCCAGCTCGGCGTGTTTATCCCGTTCATGCGCGACCATACCGGGAAGGGTACGCTCTTCCAGGAACCCTATGCGAAGCACTTCGAGAAATACCGCGGCATTATCCGAAACTACCTCTATCTGAGATACCGTCTCCTGCCGTACCTCTACACGCAGGTCTACCATGCGACATTGACCGGAGCGCCGATCGCGCGCCCGCTCTTCTTCGACTACGGGTATCAGTACTGCGATATCGATAACGAGTTTATGATGGGGAACAATATGCTGATCTGCCCGGTGATTACCGAGGGACAGACGAAGTTCGACGCGGTACTGCCGCCGGGCGAATGGGTCGATTACTGGACGGGGAAAAAGGTCCCCGCCGGGAAAGTCACCCTCGACATCACGATCACGAACATCCCGGTGTTCATACGGGGCGGGTCGATCCTGCCGACGTACGAGTTCAAGATGAAGAACACCGCCGCGCTCGCGAAGATGCGCGACGTTACGATGACCGTCTACCCCGATTCGACGGGATACGCGTTCGGCGCGCTCTATGAGGATGACGGGATCAGTTGGAGTTTCATGCATGACGGATACCTGTTAAGCGCGGTCACCTACCGCCAGTCCGGCGATAAAGCGTCGATCATGATTAAGACCGTCGGGGCATACAACCCCGGACGAAAGCTGATATTCATAGTGCCCGCGGGAGTGAAAACTGTTTCTATCAACGGGGGAAATTATCCGGTAACGGATGGAAAGGTAATCTACTAGAGCCTGTAAAATAGACAAGGGGCGCCTTATCGGCGCCCCTTACCCGTGTATGATTTGGAGGCATTGTCTTAATAAATGTGGAGACTATCCGAGCGGACTCATATGCATCGGACGCGGACGAACCGCGTTCTGGTGCGCCTTATAGAGGAATATTTTGCAGTCCTTATTCAGCAGGAATAATTCGGAATCGCAGAATACCTTCTTCATTAGACCGACTTCGTTGTCGGAGAGTTTGTTATTCGGTTTGTTGTTATAAAAACCGCAGGTATCTTTCAATGGGCACATGGTGTCCTCCTTCTAGTGTCCTCACACTATATATTGCATATAGTATGCCAACCGGTAGTTAATTTAGAAGGAAAAACCTGTTAATAATGCATCAATTCTTAATAAACCGCCTTGTTTTACGGGTCAAAATGAACATTTTCCGTAATTTTCGCTATTACAGTATGAAAAAGAAAAGGAGTGTACTTTTTTAAATACACTCCAGCGTGTTATTTCTACACAATACTCATTTCTGACTAAAATATAATCATTTCAGAACGCGTATTCCATCGACGTATAGATCAAATCATAGTCCTTCATCTGCCCGATGGTGCACCCGTCCGCGCCGTCGAACAGCATACTGCCCAATGTCAGCTCCAGCCCCGGCGTGGGTTTATAAGTGACCCCGAACTGCAATACCGCGCCGTAATGGCCGTTGAAGTATCCGCCGAAGTCCGCGCTATCGAACGCGTCGCCCAGCGTATTCACGTTCAGTATCCCCGTGAGGAAGAGCTTGATCTTATCGTCGAGGAAAGTTTTCTCGAACCGCAGGATAAAATAGTCCTGCAGGCGTTCCGCTCCGATCAGCCCGCGTTCGGTAAAAAACCCGTGCGCGAACTGGAAATTGATGTACCATCCCCCCTCGAACAGGCAATCCGCGCCGACAGTGTACTTCACATACGGCTGATTGGAGATATAGCTTGCCTCCTGTACGGTGGTCACATTATTGGTAATCATCACCGGAAGGACGATCACCACCGCGTCGCTATGCATGACGGTTACCGTATTCTCCGGGAATGTCACACCCGCTTCACCCCATAGGACGAACAGACCGGTATTCCATGAAAAGTCCAATCCCGCCTCGGCCTCGCGGTAATACGCCAGTTCGTAACTCTTCCCGTTCAGCGTAATATTCGTCGTCCCGCCGCCCATATCGATCACCGTCTGCTGTTGTATCGAGACCGTCTTGACATACGGCAGATCGTTGATACGGCTGACCGCGTTCGCGGAGAGATCGATAGGCCCGAGATTGATCTTATACCGCAGGCCGTAGGACGCGTTATAGATAGATAGTTCCGGGGTTACCGCCGACGGGGCGGTCCATCCAGATGTATGATTACTGAACGACGTCACATAAGGAAGAATCCCCTCGATAATCCGAGCGGACATCGCCGCTTCCATCATGCCGATCATCGTCAGGTTTAACTGCGCGATCGGACTCTGCGGCTGGTACACGAATTGCAGTCCCGATTCGCTTTCCGCTATGTAAAAATGCAATGTCGTATTCACGGCGATCGAGGCGGACTTCTTCCCGAAGTTCAGCAGGTCGTAAAAATCGCCGGGATTGATAATATCCGTCGGATTGAATACATCCGCCGTACCCCAGACGATCCGCTGTTTCCCGGCAGTGAACTCCAGCCCGTCGAATATAAAATTATCGCAGGTGAAATAAGCCTCGTCGATCAGGATATCAAGCGGCATCACCGAACTGCTCCACGCGAGTTCCTGCGGTATCAGGATATTATTCAGCGCGGCCTGTCCCTTAGGCTGTCCCGAATAGCGGAAGCCCAGCTTGATCATCCCGTAAAAGTTATCGTTCACCTGCGTATCGAATTTCAGGTTCCCGCTTATCTCGTAGAACACGATATCCCCGTTGGTGGGCGATATGCGTAAATCCGTCTTGACCTTGCCGAGGATTTCCGCGCTCCATCCGCCCGCCGCGGATAGCCCGATAATAGCGAGCGCGAGAAGTAACTTTTTCATAAGTTCCCCCTTATTCTTTCTTCTTCAGGTACTGCTGGGTGAATATCCCCTTGCCCTTCAATCCCTGGTCGAACTTGACGTCCTTCATAACCATTTCGGTGTAATGCTTTTTCACAACATCCTCGACCTTGATCTTCACAGGGATGTCGTATTTCCCCATCTTCTCTACCTCGATAATATCCATGACCTTTTTCAGCGTATTGCCGTCGTAGAATTCCGCCTTCGACGGGATAAACGTCGATTTATCGACGGTCATCACGACCTTTCCATAGGTCTTCTCCGAGCCCGCTTTACGGGTGAGCACGAGGGTATAAGTTTTATCGTCCTCCGATTGTATCGAGGCGGAGTAATCCTTTTTATACTCATAGCTCCCGATTTCATTATAGGAAAAATCCGTACCTTGGAAACTGTCGTTCTTGAACGACCCCTGAATCATTTTGATCTTTTTCATTTCCGGCAGGTAAATCCATATCTGGTCCGCACCGGTCACAAGAAGCCCTATCCCGTTGACGCCCGCGGGCTTGGTAAATTTCACCACCCGCATATCATTCCCGGAGACATACATTTTCATCTCGCGGATTTCCTTGCCGCTCCCGTCGCTATTCGCGAGAGTAAGAATATTGAGCGATTCCATGTCCTGCGGCCCGGTCAGCGAATCCTCTACCTTATTAAGTACCTCGTCCCCGGTCAGGCCGTAGCCCGCGGAGAACCCGGCGGCTAAAATCAGGATTGTAAAAATCCCCATCATTCTTCTCATTGTATCCTCCTATTTCGTTATCTTTTTTCTGAACACGCGCGACACATGGAACACCGCCGGGAGCAGGGTCAACGACGCGATACTGCTGACGATCATACTGACAGCGAGAAGCCCGCCGAGAGTCCGTAACGGGCTTAAACTCGAGAACATCAGTACGACAAACCCCAGACCCACCGCGAACGCATTGGCGAGAATCCCGACCCCGGTAGTCGATAATGTGACCGCGACCGCCAGCTCCTCGTCGCCCCCGTTACGCTCCAGTTCGAGCGAGAAACGGTTCGTGAAATGGATGCTGTAATCGATACCCGTCCCGATAGCGATACTCGCGATCGTCACCGATACCAAATCGAGCGGTATTCCCAACAACCCCATCACCCCGAAATTCACGAGCAGGGTAAATATAATCGCCGTGATGGACACTATCCCCTTCGCGAGGGAGCGGAACGTAAACGAATTCAGGATGAGCACTGCAATCAGCGCGAAGATCAGACTGCTCAATTGATTGATATAGAGCCGCTGTTT
The DNA here is from genome assembly GCA_001829395.1 of Spirochaetes bacterium GWF1_49_6. GTDB lineage: Bacteria > Spirochaetota > Brevinematia > Brevinematales > GWF1-51-8 > GWF1-51-8. The sequence goes on from MIBD01000094.1 coordinate 6,222, forward strand.
GATCTGCGACGTGAGGTAAGCATACCCGGTGAGCTCGAGCGAATCGAGTTTCTTTTCGCCCGCGACCGCCCCCGTGTAATCACTCCCCATCGGCAGTGTTTCCCAGAATAGCGGCCCCAGCGCGTATTTGAGACGCCCGCGGTCGATAGCGATTCCTATACTATCGTACACCATATCCGCCGCCAGATTATAACGCTGGAGACGGACATTTTCCGCGTAACGCATCGACAGGCTTTCCGCGAGCATTTTTACATCGTCGGCGGTAACCCCGTTCCCCGTCGGCGCCGATCCCGCGATCGCGGTATAGACGCTTTCCGGGGAATAGCCCGCCAGCCCCTTCATCCTCGAAATAATCCGCTCCGCCTGCGCCTTCGTAAGCGTCACCTCGCATTCCGCGCTCAGCAGGTATTTCAGCAACGTCTCCGAGGGATACGCGGGTTTGAATGCGAGAACCGCCACTCCGGCGCCGCGCACGGTATCTTTCAGTTTCTGGATATCCATCGCGTTAGTCGAGTCCTTCATATACGCGTTGGAGAGCATCATCGCGACCGTATCGACCAGTATCCCGTTGGTATAGTTCACGGGCGCCATCTTTATCCCCTGCCGGTACTTGTCGAGCAATTCATTCAGGGGGGTAAATATCTTTTTTTCATAGCCCTGGGATACCGACGGCATCAGGAAAGTAATAGCCGCTTCCTTCTTATCCTTGGTCACCATACTTTTCAGCTGTTCCTGCCCGTCGATAAAAAACCACAAATTTTCGATTTCACCTTTTGTCTCGGGAACCGTTTTTACCCCCGTCCAGAGGAAATTCAGTTCGGCGATCATATCGTGAACTCCGCCGATGGAGGCGATCCTTTTAAACGATTTAGTCTTTTCCTCGAGCACCGTCATCAGTTTCTCGATATCGGCGTCGGAAATATCCCCCTTGAGGTAGATGGAAAACGCGTTATATCCGCCGAAATGGTCATTGATGACATGACTGACCGTGACCGGCTCGCTGTCGCGGGCGAAGAAGGAGAGATAATCCATCTCGGGATAGAGTTTCCCGAACTGGCTGAGACAGGCGATCGCGATACCGCCGAATACGACGAATACCCACGCTTTTTTCTCGATCAGCGCCTTCGATAAAAACTCCGCGAATTTCCCGATTTTATGATGCTTACCGTCGGCCGCGCCAATACGTTGTCTCTGCGGCTTCATTTTCGATAACAGCGCGGGGATAAACAGGATCGCGATAACCAGCGCTAAAACCACTCCCGCCGATGAAATAATCCCGAAGTCCTTAATCATCGCGAGATCGGAGAATATCAGCGATAGGAAACCGAAAAATGTCGTCATACCTGCCATCAGTATCGGCAGACCCACGTCGCGAATCGTATTATGCACAAGGCGCTTCGGGTCGACTATCCCCTTAGCGGTTTCCTCATAGTACTTGTTCAGCATATGAATCCCGTATGCGTTACCGACCGCAATCAGTACTACCGGGATCGCGGCGCCGATCATACTGAAATTGAACATGAATACGCCCATGATACCCATCGCCATAATAGTCGCCATACCCACCGACAGGAGGGGCAGCGATATCCCGCGCAGGGTGCCGAATGTCAGAAAAAGGATAAGCGCGACGATGATAATCACGAACGGAACCAGCAGAGTAATATCGCCGATCACCACATCGTAGATCGAATTCAATATGGCTGGCGTACCGCCGAAGTACAGCTTTACCTTGCTGTCTTTAGCAATCTCCTCCACCTGAGTACGAACCTTCCGCGCGATATCGTCGATACGAAAACCGCCCTTGACAGTCACCAGTATCATCGCGTATTTCCCGTCGGCGGATATCAATGTACCGATGTACATATCCTTACCGAGTATATATTTCTTTTTCGCCGCGAGCTCGCCCGCGTTCGAGGAGATAGTCTCGTTAAACAGGTTATCCACCATGATCCCGTAATCGTTCGCGGACATATCCTTCGTCTCGGTGATACTCACCGCGTTCTCAATCGCCGCGTTGGTCTCGATAGAACGGGTAATCTCGCGGATGAGACTCAGGTTTTCATAGGTAAAAATATCATCCGTTTCGAGGACGA
>MIBD01000094.1:8334-10985 GCA_001829395.1 Spirochaetes bacterium GWF1_49_6
CCGAATGTTTCGTTGATATAATGCGGGAGCTTTCCGATCTCGCTTTCGGGGGACACCTGCCGGAGAAGGTCGTTGTTCATCTCCAGCCTGAGGATGAACAGGCCGAGCCCCACTGTCATAACGATAGTCCCGATAATAATCCAGATCGCGTTCTTAGTCGTAAATTCCGCAAAGCGGTCGAAAAATTTTCTCATATAACTAAGCTCCCTTTCATATAGATTATTTACACTTCTCTTTCAGCGCCTTTAGTTTCTTGTCGATTTTTGCGTCGTCGGGATCGCCGGGGTCGGGCTTGATCGCAAGCCCCTTATCGATCAGCTTCAACGCGACGGCCTTCTGCCCCTTTTCCAGCAGAAACTCCCCGTAGTACCAGTATAGTTCCTTGTTATTCTTCCCGTACTTCATCGCGGTATGGTAATCCGCAAGCGCTTTCTCCTGATCGCCGATACTAATCGGCCATCCCGGGGCCTTCTGATACAACTGCGCGCGAATCACATACCCCGCGCCGTCCGCGAACGAAGGGTCTATCTCGATCAATTTATTCGCGAGATCGAGCAGCTTGGGAATTCCGAACGGGTCCATATTCATCTCGGTCAGTCTCCCGAACACCACGGAATACCACAGATACCCCTCCGGTCCCTTCGGTTTGAGCTGCACGGCTTTTTCGCACGCCTTCACCGCCTTCTCGTAATACGGCTTCCGGTCTTCCTTCTTCAGGTAATTCTTCGCGTAATAATTCAACGCCTCGGCATACTTCCAGCAGGAATCGTAATCCCCCTTTGTCTGATAAAGATCCTGGTAATATTTGATAATCGACTGCGCCCCCGACGGGGTATTCCGGTTCGTCCATATCGCGTCCTTCGCGGATAACAATACCGGCGAGGCCGCCAACATCAATACTACAATCCAGCGAAACATATCCCCCTCCTGGTTATTTATCCTTAGGCAGGCCTACCAACTTCGAAAGTTCCTTCATCGCGAGCATATATAAATCCTGGTACTCCTTCCCGCTGATATTATAGAACTTCCTCCATTCGTCGCCGATCATAATTCCCATCAGCAGCGGTGAAGTGAATAGTAGAAACAGTTTTAGCCGCATATAATTCAGGTTCGAGGTATCGATATTGAATCCTTTAAATTTCGCGATCACATTCTCGTACACCGGCGACATGAGCTCGAATATATACGCGTTTTCCCGCCCGACCCTCGAAATCTCCGCCATCATAATGATGATGATTTGTCTCTTACGCTGTAAAAAGTCAAGGATATCCGTAACAAACCCCTCGAACGTCACCGAGTCGATCAGGGTTATTTCATTGAAGCGGTCGTTTACCATCCGGTTCACTTCGGCAATCGCGCTCTCCATCATCTGGCGCAGGATTGCTTCCTTATTGGCAAAGTAGTAGTACAGCAGGGCGGAGTTTACCCCGGCGAGCTTGCCGATCTCCCCGATAGTCGCGGCATCGTATCCCTTCGTAGCGAACATGCTCTCCGCAGCATCCAGAATTTTATCCTTCGCGCTAATCCCGTCGTTCCCGGAATCGTCCTTTTTCGGTCGCGCCATTTTCCCCTCCATAATTAATTAACTAATTAATTAATTATATCACCGCAGAGCGCGCGAGTCAAGACCCTTGTGAAAAATATTTTTCACAAGGGTAGGATTGAAGAACTTTCAGGATTTAACGGGTGAGGTCGGTGTCCCACGATACCGGCTGGCCGGTCGCTTCGATGACGTTATTCCAGTAGAGGGAGTTCACGTCGACAAACTTCCGCTTCGATATCGCGAGTTCGATAGGGACATGGGTGAACATATTATTCCACCGCCCGATGACGAGTCCTGTCTTCCCGGACATCCCGGCGTGCACGGCGTACTGGCCGAGCTGCGCGCAGAATATCGCGTCCATCGGGCAGGCGGGAGCGCTTCGGATCATATAGCTGGGGTCGATATATTTCAGGTTGACTTCGATATTTTTATTCTTGAAATGCTCGTTGATCTTTTTCTTCAGGAACACCCCGATATCCTTGAACACGATATTATTCGACGCGTCATGCTGTACCTGATCCGATGCGTCGGCCATCAGTTCCTGCCCCACTCCCTCGGCGACACAGATGACCGCGTGCCCCCGCCGGACTATCCGTTCCTCGAGATACTGCAGGAACACATCCAGCTTTAACGGGATTTCCGGTATCAGACAGAAGTTGACGTCATTGATCGCGAGGGTCGCGCTCGCGGAGATAAAGCCGGAGTAACGCCCCATCAGCTTGACCAACCCGATCCCGTTGACAGCCCCCTCGGCTTCGGCGTGCGCCGCGTAGATCGGGGAGACCGCCTCCGCGACCGCAGTCTGGAACCCGAACGACCGGTCGATATAGCTGATATCGTTGTCGATCGTCTTAGGGATACCCACGACCGCGAGTTCCATCCCGCGCTTCTCAGCCTCATGCGAAATCTCGTTCGCCCCGCGTAATGTACCGTCTCCGCCTATGGCATATAACACGTTGATTTTCCATTTCTCGAGGGTATCGACCAGTATCCCGAAATCTTCCGTACCACCGCGCGACGAACCGAGCACCGTACCGCCCATCTCATGGATACCGCGCACATTCTGCGGGGTCAGGTTCATCGGCTCGTACCCGTTCGCGGGGTTGAG
>MIBD01000094.1:11133-13958 GCA_001829395.1 Spirochaetes bacterium GWF1_49_6
GAGCTCGAAACTATGATCGAAATCACTCGCGGGATACCCCGCCGTATCGAATTCCGCGTCGAACAGTACCTTCTGGTTATCGGAAATAAAGACGGTTTTAGGGGAAAGGTATTTTGTTACCAGAGGCGAATCATATTTGGCCTCGCCGAGCGATTTGATTCCGAATTCCATAACAATCTCCTCGAAAGGAAGCATTATGATATTGTAGTCGATATACGGATTTATGTCAAAAAGCTGGGGAAGCCTGAATATGTACCGGAAGCATCAATTGCTCGTCATCACAAATTTAAAATGATACCCGGTGAGTATCTGATTACTCCCGCCCCCGAGATCGTTTGTCACAAGGGGATAAAACGCCACATTCGTATTGCTTGTCACAATCCTGAAATCGGACAGACTGAGTGAACCGTCTCCGCCGAACCCGTAGTTCACCTGGAGATTCGAGTTGGTAAGGTATAGGGTGATCTTTTTCGAGAACTGGTTGACGATATAGCTTCCGGAATCCGTCCCTATCGTAATATCATTCGAATAGGCAGCCCATTCGAACACACTGTAGGGTCTGAAATAAAAGACCTGCGTATTAGTGATGCGGTTATACGAATTGGTGACCGAGTAATTGGTAAGATCGTTGGTATTCGTCCCGATATAGGTAATCTTCATATCTAAGACCAGTTCGGTCATCTCCCAGTTGGTGACCAGCTTCATCATATCCGTCTGCCCGAAAATACCGTCGGAACACCCGGTATTCCACAGCGCGATCACGGTGATGAGAACCGCAAACCACCCGATAAGTATCTTTTTCATATAGACCTCCGACCCCGAACTTATCCCCTTCGCGCGGTTGCATACGGAAACACCCGCCGGGACAGAAAGAACCGCCTAGTTAGTATATCACAATTTCCGTTATCTTCAAAATAATCGTTAAGTTTCGAGGGCTTTTTTCAGTATCCGCAGGAACGATTCCCGTTCGGTCAGCGCGGAGGTTTTCCTCCACGGGTGCACCGACGTATCGGAATCGGTGCCGTAAATCGCGTAAATCTCGCATCCGCCGAACGCCCCCCGTTGGAGGGTAATCACGTTCTCGATCGCGCTCATCTGCGCATAGTTAATGGGGTCGATATGCCGGAAAAACACGGTGTATCTCCCCTCACTGTGATAAATATATTGGTCGACGCTTCTATGGATAATACGGCAGGTATTCTCATCCAGCATCCGTTTGCATATCTCGTCGAATCTCCCTTCGTCGCTGACGAAATACTGCTTAAACGCGGTATGGGGCAGGAGTTTCTCATATTTCTGCGCGATAGTCCCCGCGTCGCGGAATAACGGGTCGATTTTCGCGATCAAATCGTAGATCATAATCGCCTCGAACTCCTCGCCGAGCTCCTTTTTCAGGTTCGCGAACAGGTAGAGCAGTTCTTTTTTCGCGCCCTCGGAGACCTCGCTCCTCAGGAACGACTCCGCCTTCTCCGCGCCGGCCTTATGCTCCTTCGCCCGGAGCATCGTCTGCACCTGCGCGATCATCGCGCGTTCCTTCTGATCGGGCACCAGCCCCTCGAAGGATAGATAGGTATCGTATGCGGCGGACGCGTCATGGTACTGTTTCAGGTTCTCGAGACAGCGCCCCTTATAGAAATATACCTCGCTGTTCGCGGGGTCGTATTTTTCGAGCAGTTCGAACTGTTTGATCGCGGACGCGTAGTTGCCGGTCTCGGACAGGGTCTTGCCGTATATGAACCGCGCGTCGATCAGGCCGGGCTTGAGCTTCAGGAGCTGTTCGAGGAACTCGCGGGCTTTCTTCATATTCCGGTGATCGTAATGGTATAACGCGATCTCGTACAGCACCTCGGCGTTACTCCCGTCGGCCTCGAGTATCATCAGGTAATACGACAGCGCGTCCTTATTCCGTCCGAGTTTCTCGCACATCCGCGCCATCCGCAGAACGATCGAATGATAGACCGGCTTGTTCCCGTGCACCATGAGGCTCGCGTCGGTAAAGTACTTCAGCGCGCTCTGGAGACTGCCCTTACTGTCGTGCGCTTCCCCCATCGCGACCAGTATCGCGAAGTCGGGCTTGTGGCGCTTCAGGTAATCCTCGCCCTTAGCAATAGCGTCGTCATAACGCTTCTCCGCCGCGAGACGTTTGATCTCATGGTCGGTACGTTTGGTCGTCAAGAGACGCAGGATGATAAAGACGATTATCCCGACGAGCAGGGCGGCGATGACCGCGAGCACGATGATGAGTATATCGTCGGATAGCTTAGGAAAACCCGGCATGAATCCCTCCCGGAATGCGGCTATATTTTAAGGACATGCCGGGAATAACGCAAAGAAAGCGGGCCATGTTCTACCCTTCGACTAAGCTCAGGGTGACGTCCGCATTGGCTTGATGTCCGATGGATATTTACTTCATGGAAATCTCACTGCGGAGGCGTCCCTCGACATCCCGTGAGGAGTACAGGAGAAGCGCTAGGGATAGGCGCCGCATCCCGCCGTTAGGGGGATGTCCTCTGCTTGTCCTCACGACGGGGGTAATTCTCTATGGCTATTTTCCCGCAATATTTACAGTTTTTATTCCCAACTTTTCCGCTGTAACCGCCGATTTTTCCAGCCTTGCCATCAGAGCTTCTTTTAAATCCAAATTTTCCACCTCTTTATAGGCAATTTCTTTCCATTCCCATACTTCTATCTGCGCTTTCGATTCCTTGCTACTCATAGATCGCCTCCATAGGAGTGATAATTCTCAACTGTAAATGATAACCCTCGTTCATATTTACCGCCGTGACCCTGCTTTCCTTATTTACATTAGCCATATGCTTGTAATT
>MIBD01000094.1:13971-18808 GCA_001829395.1 Spirochaetes bacterium GWF1_49_6
AAATCAAAACCTAATACAGTGCAAATTGCGATATGCAAAGCGTCTTCAACTTTGTTTCTCGGAATAACACCCTCATCGATGTAAGTATAAGCAAGATTATTAATTTCGTCCATGTTTTCGGAAATGTCCAGAACCTCGATTTCATAGTCTTCGATAACTTTTAAAAGATTCTGTTTCTTCGTCTCATCACGGGTATTACCGATTTCATCGATCACAAGAGGCGAAATACACACTTCATAAATATTTGTCCTGACGTAGTTATCGAAAAAGTCAATGGTAATATCCCTCTTTTCCGGCGCATCATCCGCGAAAATAAAATTGATTACCGAGGTATCGAGATAGACTTTCAGTTTCCGCATTCCCTTCCTCCATTTTTCCCGTATTTGTTTTTCCCCGCCTCTATGCCGCGCTTCTTCTGAGCAAAACGGGTAAGAAACGCCGCTGTTCGACCGTAGGGAGTTCGGCGTTTCCCGTTTTGCGATCCTTCTTCCCCAAAGCGGCATTCCGGCAGGCGGGTCGCTTGTCCCGCGTTCCTCGCGGGATTCTTTGTAGCTTTCTTTCTGCACAAGCAGAAAGAAAGCTAATCTAACCTTCCACGATCTTTATTTCTTCCTCAGTCAAACCATATAGCTCATACACCAATTTGTCGATACGTCCGTCCAGCACGGCGGTCTCCCGTTCCAGCATCTCTTTGTCCCGCTCCGACTTCGCCTCATGCAACGCCTTCTGCATGGCGAGCATCTGTTCGACGAGGGTATCCAATGATTCACATTGCTTTTTCTTATCATCCATATTCGGCAATGAAAATTTCTTAAAATAATCCCAAATGATTTGATATCCGCCTTGAATTTCAGTGCAAATGTGAGAAATAATAAACCACCCCATCTTTGAATTAAATATTCCTAATAATTCTAGACTTTCAACTGGAATTGAAAATATTGCCGTGTTCATAAAATGACCCGAATCATCATAAGTAAATGTGGGTTTAACTTGAAATTTATTATATACAATTTTAGGTTTTTCAAATTCTTGATAATAATCAATAGGGTCTTGAATTTCATACCATTTGTATAAACCTGGTTTTCTACCCTCCCATGTCTCTTTATCAGCGCTTAAAGGACGAGGGGTTAATCTGTTTTTGTACTTTTCAAGATACTTTTCTATTTCCGGGAAATTCTTTATATTTATATTCCTTCTTGCAAAAATAAAGTATTTCTGAGAAATAATTGGTTCATATCTATGTATATTTTTACCCATTAAAAATGGTTTGATTATTTCAGAATTTATACTATTTTTTCGAATCAAATCCATTTTTGTTTCATCATCTATCATAAAGGCTTCGTCAAATCCCGTTTTTACCCCACTATATATTTTCCCTTCGACGTATAGTTCTAGCGGAACTCCCCGGCTCTTGATTTTCTCCATGAGCGCGATGACCTTTTCATTCGCGAGCGTCCAGCCCTCGTCCGACAGGGACTTCCGCGCGAGCGAAAAACGGTTCGCGCGGACATGCTCGCCCAAATCCTCGAAATCCAGTGTTTTCACGTTCGTCACGGGAATCTGTTCGTTCGGCGCGGATTTGGAGAGAGTGAGAATGCACGGATACGTCGTGGCGTTCACGAAAACCGGAAGGTCTCCGAAATCGACGATTTCCCCGATATGCTTCGTCTTCATCCATTTCCGTAATGACTGTCCGTAATTCGCGCGCATCCATTTATTGGAAACGATGATGCCGAATAAACCGTTATCCCTGAGCAGAGTATATCCGCGTTCGATAAAATAGGAATACAGGTCTGCAACTCCGTTGTAAACTTCGTACTTTTTCTGGAAATAGCCTTTTTCGGTCAGGAGTTCCTGCCGTACATACGGCGGATTTCCGATGACGACGTCGAAGCCCTGGACGTTTCGGCTGCGCTCAACGTCCGAGGCGCGGTCGCCGAGCTTGTCCTCGCGTAGCGGGGGCGGAGCCGGGGCGAACACCCCCGGGAACGCGGTACCCCAGTCAAACGCGTTGATATGCTTCCGTTCCTCCCGCGGGAAAAGCCCCGTCTCTTTATCCTCATAGAAATCGCTCCCGATCAGCGAGTTCCCGCATTTGATGTTCCCGGTCATGTCGGGCAGGATATGCCCCCGGAGGAACAGCAGAGCCTGCCCCTTGTCGAAACCCTCGTCGAGGATTTTAAGGTAGAGACTCATAATGGCGACCTCGACGGCTTCGGGGTCGATGTCCACGCCGTAGAGGTTGTTCTTCAGGATCGCGCCCTTTTTCTGAAGCGACAGCCGGATTTCCCCGTCCGCGCCGGTATAGAAATCGTCCTTGTATTTCTTCGCGGCCTTGTTGCCGGCGTACCATTTCTTGAGGTACCCGGCGATATGCGAATACGCGCCGAGGAGGAAACTGCCCGATCCGCACGCCGGGTCGCAGATTTTGAGTTTGTCGATCTCCTCGGGTGTCATGGAAGAGCCGGGCTTGTCCCCGCGTAGCGGGGGCGAAGCCGAGGCGCCCCTCAGCATTTCTCCCACCGTGTTCTCGACAATGTACTTGACGATATATTCCGGCGTGTAATACACCCCGCCCGCCTTGCGGACTTCCGGCTTCTCCTCGACCTTCGCCTGATGGGCTTCGGTGAGGCGGATTTTCGAGCCGAGGAAACGTTCGTAGATTCTGCCGAGGATTTCCGGTTCGATGATGTCGAACTGGAACGGCGAGACCGGGTAGCACATATTCCGGATTAGTTCTTTCACGGTTTTATTGTCGATTTGGAGGTCTTCGCTGAAATGCTTTTTAAAGAGGAGTCCGTTGTATTCGCCGTCGAGCCTGCGGAACACCGGGACTATGCTTCGATAGTACGGGGCGTTTTCGTCATCCTTTCGGGCGACGAGGTTTAGGAGAAGGTTCTCGTCCTCTATTTCACGGTCTTCGAGGTTCCTGATAAAGATGAGCCGGTCGAGGATTCTCTGTACCGCTTCGTTCAGTTCGTCGATAGTCAGGTTCTTGTTCCTGATCGCTATATTTCTGGCGAGCGTTTCCCGCCATTCGGAAATATCGTTCAGGAACTCGTCGTCCAGCGTCTTTTTCACTTTTACCGTCTTCTGCGCGAGCGCGTCGATACTGCCGTTATAAACCGCTTCTTTGGAGAACATCCCATAGATTTTATCCCATTGCGCGGCGTAATCGGTATATTGAATATCGTAGTCTTTGATTAGTCCCTGCAGGGGATTTTCCAGACGGGGACGTTCGGCGGCGTTAAAAACCCGGAATTCCTCGAAGTCGGTAAGAATGACGATGGGCGTCTTGCCGTGCGTGGAGAACGCGTAACGTTTCGCCTGGAACACGGGTTTCTCATCGGTAAGCGGCACCCATGGGGCTTTCGCCTCGACGAAAAACTTTACCTGAAAACCGTTCTTCTCTTTTTTACGAAATGCGTAGTCGGGTTTTTTGGTGGACGAGTCGTCGCGCTGGGAGAATTCACGGTGCACATCCCAGAACGCGCGGGAAATCCCGGTCTGGTTGAGTTCCCATCCGAGCGCGGAGAAGAACGGGTCGATAAATCTTGTTCTCGCTTCAGTTTCCTGAAAATCTTTCGACAGATAGATTTTTTCGTCTTGATAGAAATCGTCGGTCAGTCGTTCGATTTGCTCTTTCCCCTGTTTCTGCGTCATTTTTACTCTCCTTACTAACACTATTATAAAATCGAGGTTTTATCATGTCAAATAACCGTTCTGGATATTATTATCTCAGCGTCCTTTGCGTCTCAGTGCCTCTGCGGTATTCTCCCCCGTTTTTTCTTCCCTTCCGTATTCTCTGTGTCTCCGTGGCATTTCTCACGAACTAATTAAACACCCTCACCCTGAGATGTCTCCGCGGGAGACGTGCCGAAGGGCACTTTTTTTGACGATTCCCCCGTTTTCAGTTATCCTTTATGCACTCAAAAAGTCGGAGGTACGATACTATGAGAGCGTTTTTATTTCCAGGACAGGGATCGCAGAAAGTGGGGATGGGAAAGGACCTGATCGAGGAATTCCCCGCCGCGCAGGAGATTTATTCCCGCGCCGACGAGGTACTCGGATTTTCGGTGTCCAATCTCAGTATGGAAGGCCCGGAAGAAACATTGACACTCACCCAGAACGCGCAGCCCGCGATTCTGACATACAACTATATCGCGACGGCGCTCCTGAAACAGAAGGGCATTGTTCCCGACTACGCGGCAGGCCACTCGCTCGGCGAATTCTCCGCGATTGTCGCGGCTGAGATGCTCGATTTCGAGACCGCCCTCAAGGTCGTCCGCAAACGCGGCGAACTGATGGCCGCGGCCGACCCCGGCGGGAAGGGCGGGATGGCGGCTGTGCTCGGACTTGACGACGATGTTGTCCGGCAGGTATGCGCGGAGGTCTCCAAGACCGACTATGTCGAGCCGGTGAACTATAACTCGCCGGGGCAGGTCGTCATATCCGGGCTGAAGAGCGGTATCGACGCGGCTATCCCGAAGCTCGAGGAAGCCGGCGCGATGCGCGTGGTCGTCCTGAACACCTCGGGTGCGTTTCATTCCCGCCTGATGGAGAAGGCCGCCGTGGAGTTCGGTAAATTCCTCGAGGATGTCGAGTTCAGGAAACCCGCGTGCAAGGTGGTGTCCAATGTCCCCGCCGAACTCGAGGACGAGACCAATATCCGCGAGATGCTCTACCGCCAGATGAAGAGCCCCGTGCTCTGGACGACATCCGTCCTCTTTATGCGGAAGGCCGGGGTTGTCAACGGGGTGGAGTGCGGATTCGGGAACGTTATCCGCGGGCTGGTGAAGAAGATCGACCGCGAGTTTACCGTGACCGCATGGAACCA
>MIBD01000095.1:0-1890 GCA_001829395.1 Spirochaetes bacterium GWF1_49_6
AAGAAAAGGTCCCGATGGTTTCAGATAATGGGATTCCGCGCTCTGCGAGACCGCCTCGAGATCGACACGGTAACCGTAAGCGTTGGAAAGTATCGAAAATATATAGAGGTTCGTGTAATACTCGTCGACAGTCCCTTGCCCGTTATAAACGATCTTATCGACATAAAAATTCGGTTTAAACTTGAACGTATATGCCCCGTCCATCCCGCCGTTGGAGATCGATGTGTAGGTATTTGTATTCTGGTATTGGATATAGATGATATTGGATTCTGCGTCCAGCCCGTTGGAAACATCGGTGAATAGTTCCAGCGTGACCAGCCATTCCCCGATTACGGCGTTCATTAGCGCGGTATCGATATACTGGTCGGGCGAATTGGTGATCGTGACGTCGACAAAATTGCTGATATTGACCGTATTGGTAATAGTCAGAGTCCCGCCGTCAGTGCCTGCGACTGGCCCTCCGCAGGAGAGGCTAGATAGATAGAGAAAAGCTCCAATAACTAATAATAAAATTTTCATTGATTTCTCCTTAAAACTACCAAGACTTTGTAAATTCTTGTATTCTTTGATTCATTTTATCAGACACATAAATTTTTGTACCATAAACTGCAACATCATTGGGATAGTTAAACTGGCCATTTGCAGTACCATATGTACCAAAGCTGCATTTATACACGCCATTAACATCGAATACTTGAATTCTGTGATTGTAAGTATCAGCAACATAAAGATATCCATTATTGATACACATTCCGGAAATATTATTAAACTGGCCAGTATTTGTTCCTAAAGAACCGAATGATGATAAGGAGGTACCATTTGTGCTAAATATTTGAATGCTATTATCATATGAGACATATAGTTTACCATTATATACAGCTAATGCTGAACACGAAGAAACGCTCCATGAAGTTTTTAAATTAAAGTATGCAACGTCATACTTTTTGATTTTGTACCCTGTGGTTGTTCCGCCTGCTACATACAGATAAGTATCGTTTTCAACAATAAAATTATCGACCCAACTAAACTGAGAAGCATTCGTTCCGCCTAACGGAAGGTTATAGTAAAAGCCTCCAGTATCCATATGAAAACTGCGAATATATTTCCCGGCGGCATCCAAGGCAAATACTTCGTTGAGCGAGTTTAATACCTGAATCTTTTTCGGATAATCTGCCCCGCTATTATTGAAATACCCCGAACCGGAATGCCAAATTACTGTTCCCCAGTAATAGTACTTGGTAATCCATAAATCATCAGGTGCATAACTATCTAAAACATATACTTGATCAGCAGAACTTACGTCAATGGAACTCAGGTTTTGTCCAGAATCAGTGGCTACATTAAAATTCATGTAATACTTAACCGGATAATAGGTAAAGTTAATGATGTTTGTAATGCTGTATTTATTGTTCTCATCAATACAATAGATATATAAAGTATTTACGCCTTTTACTACTGTAGTATTATAATTTGTCCACTTCGAATTGGTTCCGACAGAGACTTGATTATAACTCCCATTGTTCAACTTAACGAACACATATTTTGCAGGCAGTATTTTCCCCGTTATTGCCGTTCCAAAAATATTTATATTTGTAGTAGTAATATTCAATGGACAAAGATATTCTCCATTATTCCCATGGCTAGAGATTGTAACAGCAGGATCGTTTGTACTGGCCCCCTTAATGTTTAGTACAGTAATACTAAAAGGTCCATATCCGATGTAGTTTTTTGCGTGTACTTTATAAATGTAGTATTTTTCATATTCTAAAGTTTCATCAGTAAAGTCTAAGGATGATGTAAAGAAATAATTCGTAACGTGGGAATTAGTCTCAACCCGCATGAGTTGATAACTGATTGCCCCGGTAGTGCTGTTCCATTTCATTTTTACCA
>MIBD01000095.1:1896-4875 GCA_001829395.1 Spirochaetes bacterium GWF1_49_6
CGGTTCGCTGATCGACACATAAACCCGAAGGCGCGGCAGGCAACGGCGCATTCGTAGAAATGACCGCTGTCGACACACCCTCCCCGGCATAGTTCATCGCCTTCACGCTGTACGAGTAGGTGATATTCGTCTTGAGGTCGGTGTCGATTATCGACGTTGCCGATGTATAGATCGTCTTAGGCGCGATACCGCCGGTCGCGGTACGCAGTATCTTGTACTGCAGCGCCCCGGTAACAGGACTCCAGTTCACCCCGATACTTCCGCTGGGATTCGACGTTAGCCCGAATCCTCCGGGTTGATCGACCGGAGAAATATTGACTATCTTCACGGTTGACTGCGGGCTTTCCACTACGCCGTTTATCGCGCTTACCGTGTAAGAATAATCCACGCCGTTCGTTAGTTTAATTTTATCCAAATGACTCACCTGCGTGGTAAAGTAGCGGTCAATCAGCACATTGTTCGTCTTTTTATATATATAATACCCCGCTGAGAGATTTACCGGGCTCCATGTCATCGCGACAGAACCGTCCGGGTTCTCGGTAGTATTGAAATTCTGCGGCGCGGTCAAACTCGCGGGCGGTTGCTGAGTTACATCCCATCCCCAATGGTACAGGTTGTGCTTCCAGTCGAACAAAGTCCCTAAATTCCATCTCTGGTACAGGCCGAGCCAATCCACTCCTATCGCGACAAACCCGATACCCTTCAGTCCGACGTTCAGGTCGAGGCTCACGCTGCCGGTCATCATCCCCGGCTTGAACGTTACTTTACCTGCGATCACACCCTCGATATACGCCCGCACGTCCACACCCGCATGCAGAATCCATGCCACCGATAATGTCGGGCGGATACTGAGGTACGGCGATACAGTTACAGAGCCTTCGAACTCCGCCTCGAACGGTGTGCTTACGATCTCACAATAGTTTATCGGGGTGAAGAATGCTTTGGTCGGCCATCCGATCTGCGCCCCGAAACGGGCGCCCGCGCCCGCGACGATATTAAACCCGGTCTTGAAAGTACCGATTGCCTGCACAGTCGCGTCGACCCCGATATACACCGGCATCGATATCTGGAACGGCACCGGCCCCAGCCAGAAGAGCTGCGACGGGTTCGCGAGCAGCTGCTCGGCGTTCCAGTTTTTCTTTAGCAGCATCTGCGCCTCGAGGCTAAAATTGCCTGTCAACTGGACTTTGATCTCCACCCAGCCCCCGGCCCAGAACCACCCGACTTCGGCGTTCCCGTCGAGGATCAGGTCGATTCTCGTATTGTTCCGAAGCCGGAGCTTGAACGAGGCGTTATTTATGATATAATTGTCGTAGGAATAACTAAACAAGTTGAGCGTCAACGCCTTCGCGCGGGTCTCAGAGTCGGGCGAGAATTTCGCGAGTATCTGTTCGACAGTCCCCTTGAACTTCATAAACATCAATTCATACGGCGACGACTGTTCGACCTCGGACGCTTTGATCGATAACAAATCTCCTGCGGCGCTAACACTCACGACACGGTATATTTTTCCGTCCGTTTCGTTTACCACAAAGTCGGCGGTTTTAAGAGCGGGTACGCTGCCCGCGGGTACTTTCAACGTATACGGGCCTGTGCCCTCTGTATTCGAGCATATCAGGTTCACTACGAGGCTCCCCGACGGATTAACCGCGATCAGTCCCGACGGAGGTTCGCCGCCCGGGTATTCGTCAGGCATCAGCATGAATAATGAGCGGGTGAGCTTTGCCTTGGAGCTCAGGAATTGCAGGTAATAGGCGCCTTCGAAACCGGGGGAGTCCGCCGCGATATACGCGAGGTCGGGGATAGTATCGTCGTTGAGGCTGATATTCTGGCCGAGCGCGATCGTGATATTCTGCTTGTTCACAGTCACTTTGCCCTCGTTGTCGTAAAGGATATAATCGACCGTTATCCCGCTTTCGCTGATAGCACGGATATTCAGGAATCCGTAGAGATACCAGAGGGTCTTGGTGTTATCGTTGGGGTCAGCTTTATCGAGACGGATACGGAATACCATGCCCGGCAGAAGCTGGTTGATAGCCTGATTGGTTACGCTGTATACCTGACTCCCGCCGATATAGATACCTTCGGTCAGGTTCGAGTACGCGTAGGGAGCGGAAAATACGGATAATGACGAGTTGCCATTCAGTTGATTTTTATTGATTTCGTCGTTCAACTGGCATCCCATAAATCCTAATACCATGATGAACCCCAATAGACCCTTTCTCATATATGCCTCCTGCGAAATTTAAACAACTATAAATCTTAAATTCACGTACCAGATATGTCAAGTTTATATGGGTGGTTCTAAAAACTCCGATTATTCTAATAAATCAAAGTATAATTGATTATAAAACGCCCAATGGTCACTTCCTAAACTGAGTATTTAGAAGTGACCATATATAATACCGTTCAAAATAAGAAAATGTGAAATTTTCTGGAAATGTTTTTATCATAGAAACAGAAATAATTCAGCGTATGCTGGAGGTGGGGGTCGCACGCAGTATACGTAAACTTACGGTTACTCCATACGTTATCTTCCAACACGGGCTATTTATCGATGCCTACGTATACTCTGATATCGGGATTAGTCTGCGCAGCAGTTGACAAACCCCGCGCAACGTACTATAATCATATCCGGTTTTGCCTATCCGGCTATTTATTATCCCAATCCCGCATGAAGGGCAATTCCGCTATAGAAGGAGGTTCCCATGCGTCCAGTAGCGAGGATGTGTTACGACCATCTCTCAGGCGTGCTCGGCGAGGCGTTATATAACGCACTATTCCGTAACGGATTCCTGATCGGCGGGGATAAGCCCGAACTCACTTCCCACGGCGAGGAGGAACTGGTCAGGATCGGCATCGACCTCGCGCCTCTGAAAGCATCCCCGCGTAAGATCGTCAACGCGTGCATGGAACGCGACGGCGGCAAGATGTACCCCCATATCGGCTCCCACTTGGGCGGCCTTCTTCTCACAGGCT
>MIBD01000095.1:4894-8875 GCA_001829395.1 Spirochaetes bacterium GWF1_49_6
CACCCCCGCGGACGCGAACAAGGATATGACGATCACCCCTGCCGGACGCGACGGTTTCTCGAAGCTGGGGATTTATCTCCCGACGGGCATGTAAGATATGCCCGATTACGTCCACGGCTATTCCGGCAGAGAAGCGGAACGGCTTTCCGATCAAGCGCAGACACTGTCGGAACTTATCCATCACGATACGATATTCCCCGATCATTCGCTCGTACTCGAGGCGGGATGCGGCACCGGCGCCCAGACAGTCATAGTCGCGCCGAAGAATCCGCGCGCCCGTTTTATATCCATCGATATTTCCGAAACCTCCCTCGCGCAGGCTAAGGAGAACGCCTCCGCCGCCGGTATCAACCACGTCGAGTTCCGCGTGGCGGACATCCTCCATCTCGATTTCCCCGACGCGATTTTCGATCACATCATGGTCTGTTTCGTGCTGGAGCACCTCCCCGGCCCGGACGCCGCGCTGCATTCGCTGAAACGGGTCTTGAAGCCCGGCGGGAGTATCACCCTCATCGAGGGAGATCACGGTTCCGCGTACTTCTTTCCCCGCAGCGATGCGGCGGATGCGGCTATTGACGCGCAGGTCGTTCTGCAGGCCGCTTCCGGCGGGAACGCGCTGATCGGCAGGGAGCTCTACCCCCTGCTCACCCGCGCGGGTTTCCATGATTGCGGGGTATCGCCGAGGATGGTCTACGCCGATGCGAGCCGGCCTGAGATGGTCGAGGGCTTCACGAAGAATACGTTTACCGCGATGATCGAAGGGGTGCGTGAAAACGCCCTCCACGCGGGACTGATCGACCCCGCAGTATTCGACAAGGGGATATCCGACCTGTACCGCTCCGCGGAACCGGACGGGGTATTCTGCTATACCTTCTTCAAAGGGTCGGGGATAAAATGATCCTGCTCGACGGATTATATTGCCGGGAACTGAAAGATAAAGGCGCTGACGCAAAAACTATTGACATTTATAACAATAATATTTATTATTCTTTATAAAATGCCCAATGGTCACTTCATTATCCTCTTTTCCTTTATATTTCATTATAGAAAAGAGGGTTATTAGAAGTGCCCATCAATAAGTACTTGGGGATAAATATGGCTAATGAAAATTTCACCGAGATAGCGAAACGTTACCGCGAGACGTCGGTCGTCCAGAGTTCGGCGGCGGACATATTATTCTCGCTCTTGAATATTAGAGACGGGGAATCCGTCTTCGATATCGGATGCGGTACGGGCAACCTGACGCATAAAATCCGCGCCCTCACCGCCGCCCCCGTCACGGGAATCGACCCGTCGGAGGGAATGATCCGCGAGCGTGTCGAAAAATACGGCGCGGACGGTATCCGCTTTATCAGGATGGACGCGCAGGATATGGATTTCGATAACGAGTTCGACGTCGTCTTCTGCAATTCGGCGTTCCAATGGTTCCGCGACCCGTCGAAAGCGGCGGAGAATATGCGCCGCGCGCTTAAGCCGGGCGGACGCACCGGTATACAGGCCCCCGCGATGCACGCGTATTGCCCGCAGTTTATCGACGCGGTACGCCGTGTCAAGAACAATCCCGCGACAGGCGGGGTGTTCGCGCGATGGACGAACCCATGGTACTACCGTGACACCGCCAAGGAGTACGCGGATATCTTTACCGAAAAGGGTTTCCGGGTGGAGTTCGCCGAAATCCAGTCCATCGAGTCGTTCCACACGCCGGATAAGGCGTATGATATCTTCGCGTCGGGCGCGATCGCGGGATACCTCAACCGCGACTACTACGACGGCGGTTACGACGACGCCTACGCGGACGAGTTCCGCCGGATAGTCCGGCAATCCTTTGTCGAGCAGGCAGGCGCA
Source organism: Spirochaetes bacterium GWF1_49_6 (assembly GCA_001829395.1). Lineage (GTDB taxonomy): Bacteria > Spirochaetota > Brevinematia > Brevinematales > GWF1-51-8 > GWF1-51-8. The sequence continues at coordinate 6,740 of MIBD01000095.1, forward strand.
GACGGAAACACCCGGCTCGTTTTCAACCGCATCTTTCTCATCGGGGTGAAGGAGTGACAATGGAAGTAAAAATCAGACCGGCTGTCGTGGGGGATATCCCGGCGATTTCAAAGCTGTTATCCGAGCTTGGAGAAATCATGCATAATCTTACTGGCGGTTCCAGGATAAATATTGAAAACACCCTGCGTAAAATGTTCCAAATCCCGGAAATCTATTATACTATTATAGCCGAACGAAACGGCGCGTATGCCGGTCTATGCTCGGCGGTGTTTTACAAGACACTGCTCCACAAGGGCGGTACCGCGCTTATCAACGAATTAGTCGTGAAAAAAGAGTACCGTAACGAGGGCATCGGCAGGATGCTGGTTGAAAATATGATAATGGAAGCGAGGAAACGCGGAATGGACGAAATAGAGGTTGGTACGGAAAAAAGCAATATCAAGGCCGCCGGGTTCTATAAGAAAATCGGTTTCGATATGGAGTATATCCTGTTCGGCAAGGAGTTCGGCCGATGAGCGTAGATATGATGCGGGACATCAGCTTCGAACTCACCGATAACCCGTCGAAAGAGGTCTGCAATACTATCGAGCACGGCCTGAAAGATTATAATTCCCTCTATGTCGAGGATGAAAACCACCGCGTGCTTAACGTCGTGTGCCGGAAGGGGAAGGACGGCGAGATTATCGGCGGAATCCTCGGCGGATCGTACTGGCATAATATGTATATCCGGCGTTTCTGGCTTCACGACGATTACCGCAGACTGGGGATCGGCGGCGCGGCGCTCCGGCTTGCCGAGTCGAAAGCTATCGAACGCGAATGCTTATACTCCCGTTTCGAGACCGATATCCCATCCGCGCTGATGTTCTATATGGAGCAGGGTTATTCGATCAAATTCGAGCTGGAGGATTTCCCGATCGGCGGGATCAGTTTCTATATGGAAAAAGCCCTCACTCAGGAAAATTTACCCCCATTACGGGAGGTTACGGGTGTGGAATTTGAACTGCAGGAAGAACCCGACGCCGTAACGGAAAAATTGATTGAGGACGGGTTGACAGGATTCCTCGCGGCGGATGTCGGCGAAGACAGCGAAACCAAGCTCACGGTCGTATGCCGCGACGGAGATACGATTATCGGCGGGATGACGGGGTGGACATCCTACGGGTGGATGGGCATCAAGTTTTTCTGGATAGACGAAAAGTACCGAAAGCGGGGAATAGGCGGAAAGATAATCGCAATGGCGGAGGCCGAGTCGATCGAACGCGGCTGTATTCACGCGTTTGTGAACACGCACGACTTTCAGGCGCCGGGGTTCTACAAGCGGATGGGATACCGGGTGCACTCTGAACTGAACGACGTACCTCCGGGGCATACCGGCTATTTCATGGTGAAGGATTTATAATATCGACACCCTTCTTTAAATTCAACAAATCCTTATTAGACTCGTACTGTTATTTCTTGATTTTATTCCCGCCATTTGTTAACATCTATTGGATATTTATTGCGTTAAAGGGGGACAAAATGATCAAAGTACTCATTATATTCGCGGGGATGTGCCTATTCGGGGCATGTCAGCTCTTTCACTTTTTCGCCCCCGCCGCGCAGAATAGTCTCCTCGAACTGGGTGCGACCTACAGTACCGAGCAGGTCGGCCAGTCGTTCAGCAACATATATGGGAGCGGGAATATTCAGTTTTCCATGAATGTCGACGCCAATGGAAAACCGTCCATTGTTTTCCAGAAAATCGGCTATACCATAGAACTTTACCAATTCATCGATTCTACGCAAAGCTGGGTTTTGAAAAGCTCTAATTTGGCCGCAAATGCGTTAAACTATCCGGTATTAAAATTTAACGGTACTATTCCATATGCCGCTGCTTATATCAGCGGAAATCCCACGGTTTTTTATATATTCAACGCCCCGTTGGCTCAAACAGTGGGAACCATTGTTGCCAGTTATCCTAATAATTTAGATTTAGCGGTCACTCCGTCGGGGTATCTCTACGGAGCCTATTATATTACCGGGGGGTATCCTTATAACGCATGTGTGGCGAATACAAACGCTGCCGCGGCAAATTTTGCGTTTTCTAATGCAATTGATATGATCAGTCTGCAATCTACGTCTGATGAAACGATGTTC
>MIBD01000095.1:8946-12046 GCA_001829395.1 Spirochaetes bacterium GWF1_49_6
TTCGGCAGTTCTTTTGCAATCGACGGCGCGAATAATATATATACTATTTACCGTAATTCCTCGAGTGTCTCGAACTTTTACTTTGATATCACCACTGTTTCCAGTCCGCAAATTATTTCATTCTCTATGCAAACATTCATTGACGGCGGGTTTATACCCAACCATAATCAATCCTGCGCCGCAACGAAATTCGCGCCCTACTATTTTTATACATTCGCGGCGACCGTTGTGTCCGGTGTCACCAATGTTTCCGTGATGCGTCTTACCCCCGACGGTACTATCGCGACTGTCCGGACCGAGCTTTCCGCTTCTACATCTTTAGGGAATTATAAGATGGCATGCGCCCCCGACGGGACATTGTATGTCGCGGTTGGAAAATCCTTCGGCCCGACAAATACGATCACCGTGTGGAAGCTGCACTAAGCTGATTATCCCGCTGAATGGCAGGAATTATGTAAGCGTTCGCTGGGGTAGATTGGGCGTACTTCATTAGGAATAACATACTGAATTTTACGAGTCGATTATTCCCCTATCTTATTATACAAACCCGTTAGCATGAGTAAAAATATTTCATGTGGCGTCATTTGACCTTTTGACTTATATTGTTCATTAAACATTTTTCCAGAAAATATCAAAATAACAATCTTATCCTTGATGAGTTTTTTATCCGTTTTATCTTCCATAATATCGATTGCTGAAATAATTCTATTATTTGTAATGGATAATCCCGGTAATATAATACTGATCTCGTTATACTTAGTAACACTGATTTTCTTACCCTTAATATTCAAATACTCTCCCGGAACAAGTTCGGCATCGGGATAAATAAATGTAAATATCGAAAACCACAAACTTTTATAGTATTCATCTCCATATTTTGTTAACAAGGGTACCTTCGATAAAGCGGTAGGATACACATCAACAAACCCTATATCATAGCAATTTGTCTGAAAAATCGGCAGAGGAATCCAGCCGTTTTTTTCTTTAGCTACACAAAAAGGAGTCAGGATATTCTTAGAATTGTTTTTAAATATATTGAAACGGGGAAGAAAAGCATTGGGAGAATTTTCCTGATTAATCGTGGCCTGAAGAAAAACCGGAATACCTTTAAAAGAATCAGCAAGTTGCTGATCACCTTTTTTACTTTTCGGCAGATCGAAAAAGAATTTCAGAACTATTGCTTTCGGTTGATAATTTTTCAGGTGATTAATCATTTCTGCATAAACACTGCGGTCGAATGGGAAATTTATCCCTAACTTTTCCTCAGTTTTACAATCGATGGATATAAACGTAAATGGGTCTTGTATCTCACCAGGATAGCTCATGTTTCTGAAAATCATTATCCCGCATATAATTACTAGGACAATAGTTGCTTTTTGAAAAACCGATTTACCCTTATTCATGGTTACCTTACATTGAGTATTGGAAGCATTGTAATACTTTAAATGAATTCTATCAAGTTTTTATTACAAAGGATGTGTAAAAATCAAATATTTCCCCCTACCTCATCCCCATCCCGGCGTAACGCATTCTGTTATCTTTTATATTTCTTCTTGAAAAAGTCGAATCACACTAGTGATAACATCATTTAAAAATTCCTTTTTAAGACTGCCTGCTTTATAAAGAATAAGCGACTTTTCAGCAGTAAACAAACGGTTTATCCGGATATTACTCGGTCTCTTTAATCCCCCTGCTTTGAAATCGGATTCCCTACAATTAATAGAATAACGGTCATTTAACTGCTTACTTGTAATTTGACATAGAATATAATCGTCGCCGTTCAAGGATTTTAACACCAAGGCGGGACGGCGTTTTACAGATGATAAATCCGAAAAAGGAAACGGGACTATCACCACATCCCCGCTTATAATTCTTTCCATGCTTCGTCTTCCTCCGGTAGAAGCCAATCGCGTTTCAGTACGTCCTCGGACAGCAAGGCGGTTTCTTTCTTTTCAAATATTTTTTTTTGTTTCAGGAACATGACATAATCCAGAATTTCCGTTTGTATTTCTTCCGGCAGGTCTTCGATTTCTTTTTTTATCATAGTTTCAACTTTCATATTATTCCCCATATTTACCGTTACAAACAGTTTATGCCGTGAAAATAATTCTATCAAGTTTTTATTAGAAAGGATATGTAAAAATCAAATACTTCCCCTACCTCATCCCCATCCCGGCGTAACGGGGCTTCTTCTCCTCGAAGATCGCCTTCAGCGCGTCGAACGACGACTGGTAATCCGACTTCTCGTACACGCCCTGCCTGAGATAGCTCTCCATCTTCTCGATCTTCGATATCGCGTAATCGATCTTAGCGTTACTTCCCTGCACGTATGCCCCGATATTAATCAGGTCTTCCGCCTCATGGTAGTTCGCCATCGCTTCCTTCATCTTGTTCGCGAGGCTTTTATGCTCGTCGTTGACGATTTCGGTCATCAGACGGCTGATACTTCCCAGCACGTCGATCGCGGGGTAATGGTTCTTATGCGCGAGGTTGCGGGCGAGCATGAGATGCCCGTCGAGGATACCGCGTACCGCGTCCGAGATGGGTTCGTTCATATCGTCGCCCTCGACCAGTACGGAGTAGAACGCGGTGATCGTGCCTTTGTCCGATGTGCCGGTGCGTTCGAGGAGGCGCGGGAGGTTGGAGAACACGCTGGGGGGATACCCCTTCGTCGCGGGGGGTTCGCCGACCGCGAGACCGACCTCGCGCTGCGCCATAGCGAAACGGGTCACCGAGTCCATCAGGAACATCACGTCCTTGCCCTGGTCGCGGAAATACTCCGCGATAGCGGTCGCCACATACGCGCCGCGGATACGCAGGAGCGGGGGTTCGTTCGATGTCACCACTACCACCACCGAGCGCTTGAGGCCTTCTTCGCCGAGGTCGCGTTCGATAAAGTCGCGGACTTCGCGCCCGCGTTCGCCGATCAGAGCGATCACATTAATATCGGCGCTGGTGTTCCGGGCAATCATCCCCAGCAGGGTCGATTTCCCGACTCCGCTCCCGGAGAATATGCCCATCCGCTGTCCCTTACCCACCGTCATCAATCCGTCGACGGCGCGGATACCTGTAGCGATCGGCTCGGTGATACGTTTACGGG
>MIBD01000096.1:0-5726 GCA_001829395.1 Spirochaetes bacterium GWF1_49_6
GATTGGGATATCAATCCCCGATTTGTTACCGTGAGAATCAGGAAAAATTATGCTTAAAAATTGCTTGATTAATTGGGGCCAATACAGCTTTCAAAATCAAAATTATCCACTGAAGAATTTTTAGTGTTAGCCTTAAAAATATGCGATAACATTAGAATCATTCATCAATTGGGCATCATTCATAAAGACATCAATCCGACGAACATTATCTTGGATAAAAAGAAGAATAAGATACAGATCATCGATTTTGGTATAGCAACCGAATTAATGATTGAAAATCTATCAGTGATTGAAGGTACTCTCAGCTACCTCTCACCCGAGCAGACAGGACGAACAAATCGTTCTATCGATAATCGAACGGATCTGTATTCGTTAGGTATCACCTTTTATAAAATGATTACCGGCAGTCTTCCGTTTCAGACCAATGATGCTATCGAGATGGTGTATTGTCATATTGCAAAAACGCCAAAACCTCCGCATAAGATGAATAAATTGATACCACTGCCTATTTCAGAAATCATCATGAAGCTTATTTCTAAAATGCCGGAAGACCGTTATCAAAGCATCAACGGGCTAGAGGAGGATCTTAAGGAATGTCTCGCTAGATATAAAAATCACTCTTTAGGAAACGATTTTGTTATCGGTTTGAAGGATGTTTCTTCAGAATTCAGAATATCTCAGGAATTATACGGAAGAGAAAAAGAAATCACTCTATTGATGAACTCTTTTGATCGGATCAATCAGGGATCGATCGAAGTCATGCTGGTCTCCGGTTATTCTGGAATTGGGAAATCTGCGCTTATCGGGGAAATACAAAACCCTATTTCAAAGATGAACGGATATTTTATAACCGGAAAATTCGATCAATTGCAGAGAAATATACCATATTTCTCTGTCATACAGGCATTCCAGTGCCTCGTTCGCCAGATACTTTCTGAAAGCCAGGAAAGAATAAGTCTATGGAAAGAAAAACTCCTTTCTTCGATAGGCCATAACGGACAGGTGTTAATTCAGGTGATCCCCGAGATAGAATTAATCGTCGGGGAACAGTCGCCCGTGCCTGTTTTATTGGCAGCAGAATCCATGAACCGATTTAAGATCGTGTTCCAGAATTTTATCCGCGTATTCGCGTCCAAAGACCATCCGTTGGTAATATTTCTGGATGATCTGCAATGGGCGGATCTCCCGACCCTGAAACTGATTGAAGCGTTCTTAACCGATATGAAAATGAATTATTTTTATCTCATCGGGGCGTATCGCGATTCTGAGATTAATGAAACCCATCCCCTGCATATTTTGTTAAAAGAACTGAAAGAGGCAAAGGTTAGGGTTGAACAAATATATCTCGAGGAACTGAAGGGGGAGAATGTCAATCATCTGATCGCGGATACGTTAAAAATGAAACCCGAAAAAACAAAAATTCTCGCTGAACTCTGTATTGCAAAAACCAAAGGAAATCCGTTCTATCTCAAAGAATTCCTCCGTTCCCTTCATCAGGAAAAGATGATTAATTTTAATTTCAAATCAGGGTCATGGGAATGGGATTTGAATTCAATTAAAAACGCTGATACGACTGAAAATGTCGTCGATTTTATCACTAAAAAAATTATGAAACTGTCCCTTCAAGCCCAGGATATCTTAAAATACGCCTCCTGTATCGGAAACCAGTTTTCCCTGAAAACCCTTGCCGTTATAAACGGTAAAACTTCTGTAGATACTTCCTTGGAATTATGGGAAGTTTTACAGGAAGGATTTATTCTGCCGATTGAAAATACTTATCGTCTGGCGGGGCATTGGAACGATGTGAATACAACGTATAAATTTCTGCATGACAGGATACAACAGGCGGCATATTCATTAATTGAAGAAAAAAATCGACAATCCATTCATTATAAAATAGGACGTTTGATGCTGAAAAATGTGCCCAATAGGGAGCTGGAAGAAAAGATTTTTGATATCGTGTACCAGCTTAATCAGGGAAAGGATTGTATTACAGATAAAAATGAAATCGCGGAACTGATCAACCTGAATATCAAAGCAGGAAAAAAAGCGAAAACTTCAGCGGCTTTCCTGCCAGCATACAATCATTTTATGTTTGCTATTTCATTACTAAAAGAAGATAGATGGAATAATCATTATGATATCTGTTTAGATTTGTATAATCACGCAAGTGAAACAGCATATCTTAGCGATGATTTTGAAACTATGAAAATTTTATCCGATATAAATTTACAGGAAATGGAAAACGAATTATGCGTGTATGGAGATACAATTGCGAAGCTCAATCAAGGCACTCATCTGTTTGCGTCAATTATTGTAAGGCAAGCAGTATTAAATTTATATACGAGAGTGATCTGCCATGGGAATTGACCGGAAAGACTTTTAATCGGGAAGTGAATTTAGCGCAGTTTCTTGAATCTGATAATAAGACTGCTCTTGCTTTATACTATCTTCATGAAATAGAACTAAAAAAACTGTATAATAAATTCAAGGCCGGATATCAATTAGTGCTCGAAGGTGAAAAATATATTTCAGCTATTCAGGGAATGTTTGATTCGGTTATTTTCTACTATTACAAAGGGTTGTGTTTGGCGGGAGTATATTATGAAGAAACTCGGAATAATAGGGGAAGTATACTACGTGAACTGAAAACGACACTCAAGAAAATAAAAAGTTACTCTGAGAAGTCCCCGGAAAACCATCTTCATCAATATTATCATTTGAAAGCCGAGTTAGAGGGTATTTATGGCAGAGTTAAGAATGCAATTGTATATTTTGATAAGGCAATAAAAGATGCTAAAGAAAATAGTTTTCTTCATCAGGAGGCTTATGCAAACGAATCAGCGGCAAGATTTTATAATAGAATAGGAAGTGATAAAATCGCTATTCTTTATCTCAGGAACGCTCGTTATTGCTATATTAAATGGGGGGCCTCGGTCAAAGTTAAACATCTCGAAGATACGTTTCCGTTTTTAAAAGAATATTCTCAGGACTTGGGCTATACAACTAAGGAAGAGACCACCACAGTTACATCTACTCATATCTCTGGATCTCTTGATATTATTTCAATACTAAAAGCTTCTCAGGCGATATCCGGGATTATGAATTTCAGCGAATTGCTGTCAACCTTGATGCATATTGTAATGGAAAACGCAGGGGCATCCAGAGGTGTGCTGATTTTAAAGCGTAATGAGAACTTTTATATCGAGGCGGAAAAGACCCAGAAAGACAAGTCATCCCGGATTCTACATTCTATCCCTGTTGATTCATCCGATAAGAAATCGTTGTCTCTTTTACCCGTCTCTTTGATCTATTATATCGCCAGAACAAAAGAACCGTTAATCATGGACGAGATTTATGAGCAGGCAAATTTCTCGGGAGACACCTATTTTATAAATCATAATCCTAAGTCCATCATGTGTTTGCCGTTACTGAACCAAGGGAGGGTAATAGGCGTTTTGTATTTCGAGAACGTTCTTACCATGGGGGCGTTTACAAAAAGCAGACTGCAGGTACTAGACCTCTTCTCATCGCAGATAGCGATATCTATTGAAAATGCACGCGCTTTTCAGGAAATCGACGAGTTGAATAAAAATCTTGAAAAAAAGGTGGAGGAAAGAACAAATGAATTACATGCAGCGTTTAATAAATTAAACGAGACATATCTTTCGTTGATCGAAAAAGAAAGAATTATGGAGCTTGATCTAAGGACTGCAAAAAATATTCAGCAGAATACATTACCGAAGAAATTAAAAATCGGCGGACTCTCCTTTGAAGCGAGATACTTACCGCTTTTTGAAGCTGGAGGAGATGTCTACGATATAGCCGAAGTTGAACCGGGATATATCCGGGTCTTTCTTGCGGATGCAACCGGGCACGGGGTACAGGCCGCACTGATCACAATGATAATAAAAAGCGAATATGAAAATTTGAAGTCTATTGTAAAATATCCTCATGAACTTCTGAATATGCTCAATGAAAGGTTTGTTATGGTATATAAAGCCCTCAACTTTTTTTTCACCTGCGTGATTGTAGATATCGATCTAACCCAAGGGAAACTTTATTACTCATCGAGCGCCCATCCCGAGCAGTATATCATAAAAAAAGATGGGATTGTCCCTCTTGTCACTTCGGCAAAACCGGTGGGCGTACTGTTAGAAGCTGATTATCAGATGAAAGAATTGGAATACAAGTTAGGCGATAAAATTATTTTATTCACCGATGGTTTATTTGAGGAATTTGACAAAGACGGAAATGAATTTGGGGAAGAACGGATAAAAGATAACTTTAATAAAATGCGCTTGACTCCTTTACAAATTTTGGGGCGCGGCTTACTATATTATCAAGTTGATTCATTGATAAAGGAAAGTATATGCAAAAAGTTGTCATTATTACGGGATCGTCATCCGGTATAGGAATGGAAACTGCGTTATACTTTGCGAAAAATGATTGGATGGTTCTCGCAACAATGCGTAATCCGGAGAACTGTAGTGCAAAGTTATGGGGAAATCCTAATATAGAAATTATTCCCCTTGATGTAACAGATAAGGTATCCATTCGGAAGGCAGTGGATTATGCAATAAATAAATTTAGGGAAATAAACGCCTTGATAAATAATGCGGGATACGGTCTTATTGGTCCTTTCGAATCACTACCGGTAAAAAATATCAGGATGCAGTATGATACTAATGTTTTTGGTTTAATGGAATTAACAAGGTACGTTTTACCTTTCATGCGAGTGCAGAAAGATGGTACGATAGTCAATATTTCATCAATCGGCGGTAAAATGGGAATGCCTTTATATTCCGCATATAACAGTACGAAATGGGCGTTGGAAGGATATTCCGAAGCTCTTTATTATGAACTAATACCTTTTAATATTCGTATAAAGATTATTGAACCGGGTCTGATCTATACAAATTTTTATAAAGCCATCGATATGAGTGAAATCAGTGATTGGGGTGAATATCGAAGAACTCTGGGAAATTCCGCAAGCGCATACGGATCGTTCCCAGGCTCACACCCTGAGGTAGTTGCGAAAACAATCTTTAAAGCTGTATCCGGCAGGAGTAAACGGTTACGTTATCCGGTTGGGGGGATGGCTAAACCAATTATGTTTCTTAAACGGCATCTTCCTGAAAATTTTTGGACTTGGCTTTTTAAGAATTTTCTAAAACTAAACATATAAAGTTAATTGTGAGTTAATGTTGTAATTGGGGTAGATCTCTTATCAGGACTAACAAAACATATCAAAAATCAGATTCATACCGTGGTTAGTGAATGACCATGGCGCATCCGGCGCAGTATCTCATCCGCTCGAATGATGAAAGTATCATCCTATTGAAAACCCACGGTACTATCATCGGGCTTCTGGAAAATGTCGAATATACTTGCCGTGAAGAGAGCATATCCACGGGAGATATCCTATTGTTTTTCACCGACGGAATATACGAGGTATTTTGTTCCCCCTGAAAAAGCAAATAAATCGTTACAGATATTAGAGATAAAATGTAAAACAGTGTAAAATAACTCCCAGAAAGGCGAAAGAAATGTCAAAAAGCTGGGAGTTTTCAGATGATTCCAAAGAAAGAAGACCGGACATCGCTGTATAAAACAGCGCTGAAGAAACTGCTTAACGATAGGCACCCGCTTTACCGGATGGCGGAAGCCATCGATTGGGGTTCGTTCGACGAGGCTTTCACTCCGTTGTTTTGCCCGGACAATGG
>MIBD01000096.1:5832-11875 GCA_001829395.1 Spirochaetes bacterium GWF1_49_6
GACTTGGAACACGTAAACGTCGATACGGCTGTGCAGGAGAAAAATATCACGTTTCCGACCGATGCGAAGTTGTACTATCTGGGGATACGGATACTGAACCGTTACGCGAAGAAGCACGGAGTTAAAACGAAGCAGACCTACGAGCGTCTCAAGAAATATATTGTCAAAGGTTTCACGATGGATGACGAACGTCTGAAATCAGCGGGTGGGCGAAACTATTTCGATGAACTCCTTACCCTTATCCGGGATATCCGTTCATCGGAAAAAGTCTACTGGCATAGTATATATATAATGAATTAGTCAAATTATCAGAAATAATTAGAAATTGAAAATGAGGGAGGTTCCCCCCTTGCGGGGACTGACGCAAAAACTATTAACATTTTTAACATTAATAATGATAACTCTTAAAAATACGCCCAATGGTCACTTCTTTATCTTCGCACGAGGTGCGGAGGCTTGTCCTCTTTTCCTCCATATTACTGATTGAAAAGAGGGTTACTAGAAGTGCCCATAAATAACTTTTAGGTTTCAGTTAATAAACCCCCGCATCTCGTTGATGAACCTGACGTCCTCCTCGACACTCCGCCCGCGGGTGGTCAGGTAGCCCCCGGTGAGGAATCCGTTCACTCCCGCGAGCATAAGCAAGCCCTGGAAATCCTTCATCACCGTTTCGCGCCCGGCGGCAAACTTGATGACCGCATGGGGATTGACGAGCCGGAATATCGCGAACGTCTTCGCGGTCTCCATCACGGTGGGGGACGGGGATTTCTCCAGCGCGGTGCCCTGTATCGGGACAAGGACGTTCAGGGGGATAATATCCGCCCCAGCGTCGCGCAGGGCGTATGCGAGCTCCACACGGTCATCCATGGTCTCGCCAAGCCCCAGTATCCCCCCGGAACATACCCGGATACCGTTCCGTTTCAGCAGGCGCAGTGTTTCGATGCGCTCCTCCACCGTATGGGTGGTGGCGACCAACTCGCCGTATTTCGACGGGTTGACTTGGAGATTATGGTTGTAATGGCGGATACCGTGCTCGGCTAAGAGACGGGCGGTCGTGCCGGAAAGTATACCCATCGACGCGCCGACGTCGAGCGACGGGTAGCGCGCGTGAATTTTATCTGCGGCGGCGAGTATGTCACGGAATTCGCCGTCCGCTTCAGTATAGCCGTATCCCGATGTGACGATACCGAAGCAGTCCGCCCCGTTGGAATAAGCCCGTCCCGCGGCGGTCAGGATAGTATCCGGGGACATCAACGGGTAGGTTTCAATTTCCGTATCGGCGTGAAGCGATTGGGCGCAGTAACGGCAATCCTCGGGGCACTGCCCGGATTTGGCGTTAAGGATAGTGCAGATGTGGATGCCGGGGGAATATTTCAGACGCACCTTATGGGCGAGCGCGATGAGGTCGGGGATATCGTTCCCGCGAAGCCCTGACATTTCCATCGCAAGTCCCTTATCGAGTGGTTTCCCGTCGAGCACAACGGCTGCTTTCTCAATTAGGCTATGGATACTTTTCATAATGTATACCTGTTATTAAATATAGTATACAATATTATAGAGACGGGGTGAAAAAACGTCAAACAATTCTTGAGAAAAACAGGCGATGGGTGCATATTATAACTGCGGTGGAAGAATTGTTGTTTTTCAATCGGGAGTTCAGTCTACGAATCTTGGAAACTTTTTTAAGGATTATTTATAATACTTTGATAAATTTATAAAATTGCGGGAGGAAAAATGTCATCCGGCGTTCGTGAAGTAATAGAGGAATTCGAGCAGCTCTCAGAATCAGATAAAGAGTATGTAGCGGAAATTATTCAAAAGCAAATGATTGAGCTGAAACGGGAAGAAATCTTTAACAGGTCGCGGGAAGCACGTTCAAATATGGATAAGGAACATACTTCAATCGGGACTGCCGGGGAATTGCTTCAGGATTTGGAAAAATGATTCAATTCGTCTGGGATTCAGCGTTTAAGCGGAAGTATAAGAAGGTAATTGTATCACACCCGGAATGGAAAGAACGGTTCGCGGAATCCGTCATGCTGTTTTCAGAAAATCCCTATCATAGAAACTAAAAACCCATAAACTCTCCGGCAAATTGAAAGGACTTTGGGCTTTCAGTATCGACTATGACTGCCGGGTAGTTTTTGAGTTTATCAAGGAAGATACCGTTTTGCTTATCGATATCGGTTCCCATGACGATGTCTATTAATTTCCCCTCTGCTGTCTGTAATAATATGATAGAGAAAGTGCGATTTGATGTTCCGCCTCAAATTCTTGAGAAAAACAGGCGAAGGGTGCATATTATACCCGGCAGGAGGCGCGCCGTGAAAAAATACTTTTCTTCTATTATTATATTTCTCATCGCCGTGTGGGTTGTTCCTTCATCCGCCCAAAACGGCATCGTTCCCGCGATGAAGGGGCTTGAGATTTCATATCCGTCGATACCCGCGCAGACGGAAATCCTTTCGGCGGATAATATCTCCGGTATCGATTTCCAGAAGGCGTTTATCAATTTAAAGAAATATATCGCCGATTCCGGCCCCGATGTGCTTCTCGGGTGGAAACTGGTGCTGCAGGAGGACTATTTCCTGAAATGCGCCGCGCCGGCGGCGAACGGGATTAAGATCGACGGGAAGGATACGGAGTGGGGGGACGGCGGGTTTGCTGTGAACGACAGCCCCACGAATAACCCGTCGAAAAACCCCGCGTTTGACATCACCGGCGCGAGCTTCGTGATAGACGGGGATATGCTCTACGGGGTATACCGCACCGCGAAGAAACCCGCCAATCCGGGATGGTACCTCGTGCTGATCGACTGTACGGGCGACGGGTACTGCGACTTTCAGGTCGGGATGGGGTGGAATGCACAGGGTGTTCCTGGAATGTGGATGAACGACCTGATTGCGAAGAAAAATTCCCTTCCGGTGAAGGCCGAGTTCGCAGCGGACGGCGTGTTCGAGTTTTCCCTGCCGTTATCCCAATTCGGGCTGAGCGCATCGAAATATAAGCAGAATATCCTGATATGGGCGCAGAGCTCCGATAATGCGTTCAAGTATGTGGAAAGCTGCGAACCCGCGCCGGTCATGTACCGGATGGAAAACTCCGCGCTCGCGCTTTATCTTTTTTTACTCTCGAAGGACTGCTATAAGCCGGGCGACAGTATCACCGCCGCGCTCGCGCTCGCGAACAGTATGATATATTCCATGGCGGATGACGAGGTAAAAAAAGCGATCGCGGAGGATGCGGTCATGCAGTATCATTTCTACCGAAAGCTGGTCGATTGGCAGAACGGGTGGCAATGCCCGTACGCGCTCGAAAAAGCGGCTCTCGTACCGAAGATTTTCTGGGCCGACCGTTCCCGTTATTCCTATGGTTATTTTACCGACGCGATGTACAGGATGAAGCTGGACAAGATGAGTATGGAGATATACCGCGAGTTTATCGACCGTATCGATGTGCTGGATAAGATTCATGCGATAGTGGCTGATAATGGCCTCGCGGTGACGGATATGGAGGTGACCGCGCGGAACATCGAGGACTGGGTGCACGCCCACCGGATGTACCTCAGCAGTATCGAAAATATGGATACCTTTTACGCCGATAACGCGGCATGGAAGGAGCAGTGGGAGAACGCCCACAAGCTATATAAGGAAGGAAAGTATTATGTGGAGTATCTCGGTAAAAAGTACCGTTGGGACGACTTCCGGTGGATCAACTACCAGTACAACTACCTGATAAAGGAAGGGTGTTTTATCGGGGACTGCGGGGATACGACGGTCGCGCAGATGGCGTTATACCGCGCGGCGGGAATAGCCCCCGCCTCGTTCCAGCACACCGACCCCTACGGCACCGCGCTCGCCTCGCATAACTATCCCGCGCACTACGATCCCAATCTCAAGCGTTGGTATGTCTATCAAATCCCGCGTTTCTACTCCGGCGGAAAGGAAATGCCCGATACACCCATCGTCTTTTATTTTAACAAGCCCTACTGGCATCCATGGAAAAGCAAGGATAATTGGAAAAATATTAAAAAAGGAAACGGTAATTATGCTTTTTCCTATTTCTACCCTGGCGAGTCGGTTAATTCCCTTCCGTATGGGAATTTTATGGTGATGGGGATGTCCGAATCGCTGATGGAGTTTTTATTTTTCTCGAATATCACCCTGCAGGAAGGGACGATTTTCAATAAAGATACCGCGCCGAAAAAGATTGCCGATACGGACGGGGACGGACTCCCCGATTCAGTCGAGAAGGATTACGGCACCGATGCGAAGAACTGGGACACCGACGGGGACGGGGTTTCCGATTACTGGGAGATCACCCATGCGCTCGACCCGCTTGTGAAAAATCCGCAGTCCGTGCTCGCGGTGGACGGATTCCTCGCGGACTGGAACGCCATACCGGGGAAGAAGTTCGTGATCGATCCGCCGTCGGATTCTAAGGTAAAACAGAATATTTTCGACATATCGAATTTCAACGTTTACTCCGACAGTCAAAATATCTATCTCGGCGCGGGATTCTACGGGAATCCCGCCGGGAATAAAGCGTACAATATGGAGTTCTGGATCAATTTCCCAGGTATGATTCCCACGACCTACTGGTACGGCGGGGGTTATATGTCGGTATGGGGCGCGCATAATCTGCTCCGCACCGCGATTTCAGTTTTAACCTCCGATGGAAAATGGACGAACCTGATCTGCTCGATCGGTAACGATTATATTATCACCGGGAACTCCCTCGAAGCGGTGCTCCCGTTGAAATATATCGGTAATCCCGTATGGGCAGATATCACGTTTTTAGTCAATTCCGGCTCCGAGGGGAAGGAGGTGGACGGCTCCGACTTGACGGAACGGATACTTTATCAGCTCCAGCCCGACGCGGACGGGGACAACCTTTCCGACAGTTTCGAGAAGACGCTCGGCATCGATCCCGCGAAATGGGATACCGACGGTGACCTCATTTCGGATAACTGGGAATACTGGCACGGTTACGACCCCAAATCGGCGAAAAGCCCCGCGTTGAAGGGGAAAGCCGCGCTCGACGGGTTTTCCGGCGATATAGAGAAACTTCCCGGCGCGGTGAGTGTGACCGACCCGCAGGGCGACCCTGTCACGCAGGAGAACCTATTCGATATCTCGACGATTGCCGCCGGGATATCCGCGGATACCCTGTATATCGGGGTGAAATTCTACAATAACCAGTTAGGGAACCTCAGCAAGAATCATTGCCTGTGGATAACTACCGATGGCGGGAAGGAGTACTGGGTAGGCGGCGGATGGGATTCGCTGGGGGGAATGGCATACAATCAGCCGCTGCTTCTGCGTGTAAAGAAGGGCGAGCAATGGACGGATATTCCCGCTACCGTAGGCGCGGAAATCGCGATCAAACAGGACGTCGAGTTCGCGATACCGTTGAAATATATCGGGAATCCCAAGACGATATCGTTTATCTACTATGTGACATTCGGGCCGAAGGACAAAGAAACCTACGGCGCGGATCAGTCGGAATTAATCAAGGTAAAATGAAAATAGCGCAAAATTGTAAGAATAGCTGATTACGGAAATAAGACGGCGGAAGCCGTCTTTTTTATGCGCGGAACGATACGGCTCTTGCGGGAATTTGTTTTTGGGTACATATTATACTATCGAAGGAGGACGCTATGAAAAGGATTCTTATTCGCACGGCAGCGCTGGGGTTGTTTTTTTTATCGGGAAATACTCTATTCGCGGCGCCGGGTAAACTATCACCGGAATCGCAGAAGCAATTAAAGAAACTTGAGGCGAAGGTTCCCTCGATCTATGCGCAGGTATCGACGAGCGCGGAGAACAATACCCTCGGTATCGATTACGATAACGCGGTATACAACTTATCCGTGTACCTCGCGGATACTGGGGCGGATATCCGTCAGGGGATGGACATGATCCTTCAGGCATCGTTCTATCAGAGTAAGGTATCTCCATCGGCGGATCAGGTGAATATCGACGGCGACGGATCGGAATGGGCGGGCGCCGGATGGGACAAACCCGACGAGAAGGGCGACAAT
>MIBD01000096.1:11925-12936 GCA_001829395.1 Spirochaetes bacterium GWF1_49_6
TGACGGGGTTCTCTACGGGGTTATCGAGACGGTGAAAAAACCCGCCTTCCCGAACCGTTTTGTGGTGTTCCTCGATACCGACGCTGACCAGTACTACGACTACCAGTTCATCATGGGATGGGAAAAAGACGGTACGAAAGTTTCATGGATGAACGATTTTGTAAAGAAGAGTTCCAGCCTCCCGTTTGAGGCCGATGTCTATTGCGGTAATGTCTTTGAGTTTAAAATCCCGTTAAATCAGATTAGTACGAAATTAAAAGATATGCCGGAAATGATATACTTTGGAGTGCAGACGGCGGATAAAGATTTCAAGTTTGTAGAGGGACTTGACCTTGTTCCGATATACCCAAAAATGGAGAACCTGCCGTTGACAATGCTTCTCACCCTCATGGATAATGGAATCGCGCCCGAAGGAGATAGTATTCCTATTGCGCTCGTCCTCGCGAATTGTCATCTTTTTTCGATCTCGGATAAGACCGTCCGTAAGATGATCGCGGAGGACATGGTGAAGCATTACGGGCTTTATCAACAAATCTGCGAATGGCAGAAGGGGTGGGGATGCCCGTACCCGTTGGAGAAACTGCCGCTTATCCCGAAAATCTTCTGGGCCGACCGTTACCGTCATTACGATTCTTACATCAGCGACGCAAAGAATATTTTCAAGGTGAAATTAGTTACCAAAGATATTTATTACGAATTTGTAGATAGGATTGAAATTCTCGAAAAGGTGCATGATCTGGTTGTACAGAATAATTTCGCTCAGAAAGATATACTGATTACCGCGGGGGTGTTGGACGAATGGGTGCAGCGGTACAGACTCTATCTGAGCGGTATGGAGACCCTCGAGCAGTATAACAAATGGGGATGGTACACCGACGAGCAGCTCGCGAAAGCGAAAAAGATGAAGAGCGAGGGAAAGTATTTCCAGAAGTATTTCGGACGGGAACACCGTTGGGACGACTTTGCATGGCTGAACTACCAGTATGGCAATTTTATCAAAGACGGGTGTTT
>MIBD01000096.1:12948-23704 GCA_001829395.1 Spirochaetes bacterium GWF1_49_6
CATGGCTGAACTACCAGTATGGCAATTTTATCAAAGACGGGTGTTTTATCGGCGACTGCGGGACGACTACGGTAGTACAAATGGCATTCTACCGGATGGCCGGTATCGCGCCTGTCTCGTTCCAGATGATTGACCTTTCAGGGAATGCGGTTTTTACCCATAATTTTCCCGGTTACTACGACCCTATTTTGAATCGTTGGTATTTTTATCAGGTGCCGAACCCCATCGGGCCCGGCGGGAAAAACATGAGCGATAGCAAGATGATTCTCTATTTTCATAAGCCGTTACCGCACCCGTGGCTCTATGACGGCTATTATAAGAATATCAAGGAAGGCTCGCAGGATGTAACCGCATACTATTACTACCCCGCTGAAATAACGGTACTCTGGAAAATGATCAATTTTCTAAAGGCCGGGCTTCCCGCCTCTAAAATGGACTATATTTATTTGACGAATATCACCCTGGTAAAAGGAATACTTTTCGATAAAACCTCCGCGCCGGATCAGCTGATCGATTCTGACAATGACGGTCTTTACGATATTGTGGAGAACGATATCGGGGTGAATACCGCCGGTTGGGATTCCGATGGGGACAGCTATTCCGATTATTGGGAAATCCATAACGGGCAAAATCCCCTGAAGCCGGACGCTCCGGGGACGATTGCGGTCGACGGTTTTATCGGCGACTGGAAAGGGCTGAAGGGCGTAACGGTTGTGAATGACCCCAAAGGGGATTCTAAAGTAAAGGAAAATATTTTCGATATTTCCGCATTCTATGTTTATCCGCTGGGCGAATTGGTTTATCTGGGGGGCGAATTTTACGGCGATCCCACGGGGAGCCAGATCAAGAATCTCGAGTTCTGGATCGATGCGTCCGGCAGATTCCCGTCAGGCTACTGGTTCGGCGGGTGCTACGATCAGATATGGGGATCGTATGCGGAATTCAGAGGGAATATGAATGTCCAATACGAACCGGGAAAATGGAGTAATCTGAACGCGGGGTTGGGCGAACGGATTATTTTCAGCGGCGCAATCGAAGCGGTACTGCCATTGGCTTATCTCCAATACCCTGTCTGGCTCTCGGTCAAATTCCTGATGACATCCGGTTCGAAGGGAAAAGAAGCGCAAGGTTCGGACGAAGCGGATCGGGTTTATATTAAGCTCGCGGCTGACAGCGATAACGACAGTCTTTCCGACGAGTTCGAGAAAACAATCGGCGCCGATCCCGCGAATTGGGACACGGACGGCGACCTCATTTCGGATAACTGGGAGTATTGGCACGGGTACGACCCGTTATCGGCGAAAAGCCCCGTTCTGAAGGGGAAGGCCGCGCTCGACGGATTCGCGGACGATATAGAGAAACTTCCCGGAGCGGTTATTGCGAACGATCCACAGGGAGATACACTCCAGCAGGATAAAGGTTACGATATCGCGTCGGTCACCGCCGCGAAGTCGGGCGGTATGCTGTATGTCGGGGTGAAATTCCACGGCGATAATACCTATAAGTCCTGCGTGCATTATGCGTTGGAGATAACTGCTGACGGTACGAGGCAGTATTGGGCCGGATCGGGGTGGGATACGATGGCCGGGCCGGATATTTACCAGAGTCTGTGGATTTCCAAGAAAGACCAAAAAAGCGGGGATTGGCCGGCAATTCCAAAAATGGACGACGCATGGTTATATGCCAAGCGCGACGCTGAATTTGTCATACCGCTGACCTGCTTAGGGAATCCTAAAACTATGACTGTGAAAGCGGCAGTGACGATAAAAGTTAAGGAAAATGATAATCAATGGATAGATGATTCCGGGGAGCTGAAATTATGAAAAAAGATTCAAGTTCCTGAAAACGCGAAACCGATAATCGAGAGACCGAAATACCAAGGAGGGTAAATTCATGGTAGGGAGTATCGGAAGCCCGGTCAATCCGGCGCAAATGATCGCGAAATCTGTACAGAACATGGACGAGCTGTCACAGAAGATTATCAACGCTATTCAGGGAATGAGCACGAAGTTTGTGAAGGTCTCCGCCGAACTACAGGCGGGGGCTATGATGGACGAGACTACCGGAAAAGCCGTGGATATGTTCGTTTAGCGTATAGGTAATGCGATTTCAAAGGGGCCGCTCCCGGAAGGGGGCGGTTATTTTTATAGGCGGGTACCTGAGTCCCTAAACCCCGTTTATATGCTCGGATTCACCGATTTTGCGTATCTCGGTATAAAGCCCGTTCAGCATATCCATATTCGATGTGACGAAGTTGTTCACATTTTCCGCTTCCGACATCATTGAGCCGAACGACTCCCCGATGTTGGAGATGAGGCCGACTATCTCGTCGGACAACTGGTTCACCTTGCCGATCCCCTCGTTACTCACCGCGATCATACTTTGCGATTCTTCCATAGCCTGATCCACGCCCACGGAGGACTGCATGATCTCGGAAACCGCGGTCAGTATATCTCCCGCGTTGACCGACATCTGTTCGACGCCCACTATCACTTCCTCGATAAGCGTGATAACCCCTTTGATCTCGGTATTGATTTTCTGGAACGATTCCCCGGTGCCCGAGGATATCTCAACCGTCGTTTTTATCTCTTCGATATTTTTCTTCAGATTTTCGGTGATGCTCTTCGAATTGCGGGTAGTTTCCTCGGCGAGTTTCCGTATTTCACCGGCGACCACCGCGAAACCCTTCCCGCTCTCGCCCGCGTGAGACGCTTCGATCGACGCGTTGAGGGCGAGCATATTCGTCCGGCTCGCGACATCGGTAATCATATCGGCGATACCGAGCATCCCGGCGGTCGATTGGGAGATTCCTTTGATAGACTCCACCCCTTTGCCGATTTTCTGTTCCCCTTCGTGCGCGCTGTCGACCAGGTTATTTATAGAAGAACGTTTAGCTTTGGCGTTCTCCGCGAGACTCCTGATAGCGGTGACTATTTCCTCGATAGAGGAGCTGACATGCCCGACGAGTTCGGAGTACTTGCCCACTGTTTCCTTCACTATCCCGGAAGACCGGACGACATTCGAATTCGCCTCGGAGGACGAGTGCACCGACGCGTATAATTGTTCGATACCGCTGGTCATCTCTCCCAGATGCGAG
Organism: Spirochaetes bacterium GWF1_49_6; assembly: GCA_001829395.1. Classification (GTDB taxonomy): domain Bacteria; phylum Spirochaetota; class Brevinematia; order Brevinematales; family GWF1-51-8; genus GWF1-51-8. Next base: position 16,046 of record MIBD01000096.1, read on the forward strand.
GAAAACTCATGAATCATTTTTATCGTGGATTCGGAGGTCTCCGAAAGAATCCTGCTGTTTTCCAGCGTTTTTTCCCGCGCATTCTTCAGGACGAGATCGACCTTCTCGAAACGGAGCTTGTTGATGATAGCGCGTTCTTCGGCCTCGCGAACCAGTTCCTTCTGAAGCGACAAGGTGATCGCGCCGAAAATACCCCCGACAATCACCATCACGAGCGAGGTCGCGATGGACTGGATGTCGATAGTAAGAATCGTATATTTCTGCTGAACATAACTATCGAGAAAATATATTGCAAGTATCGCGGCTGCGTTCAGTACGGTAAAGATGATCGGCTGAAAACGGTGGTATCCGACTAATATGGTGGTGGTGAGGAGGAATAGCCCGAGTGTGGCGAAGACGTAAGTCTCGTAGGAACCTACATACTGATCGAACTTGATCGCGAGGAACATAATGGTAAACAGTACGGACAGGAATATATTGACGGCGATTTTATACTTATTGAAACGAATAAGAATCATGGTAACGTCGCAGAACGCGAAAAACACCACGAGCAGTATCCCGACTACGATGGCGCCTGTAGCGAACATGGTCGTACCCAGAATGACCGCGAAAACAGCCAGTACGAGATTGGTGATGAGGAGGATACGGACTTTTTTCCGTATTTCGAGTTTCTCGCCGGAATAACCGGATAAAAAGTAATCGAAGAACCGCTGCATAAATACCTCACTTAAATCATAAATGTAGGGGATAAATATCGCAAGTTTTATCATTCAGGCATAAAAGTCTCAAAGGGTTAGTTTGACATTTTCGATGTTTATAAATATCCTATAAGTCCTAAAATAAAAGAATTGGAGGTATATATGTCCCCTGAAATCGATGTAGTCATTGCAAGACAAATAATTGACTCTCGCGGAAACCCCACTATCGAAGTGGATGTCATTCTCGAAGACGGGAGTTTCGGCCGCGCGGCTGTCCCGAGCGGTGCGTCTACCGGAGAACGCGAGGCTGTCGAGCTTCGTGACGGCGACAAGAAGATGTATATGGGTAAGGGCGTCCAGAAAGCGGTAAAGAATGTCAACGAGACGATCGCGGAAGCGGTAGTCGGACTTGACGCGCTCGACCAGGTCGAGGTAGACCGTGTCATGATTGAACTCGACGGCACCCCGACTAAAAGCAAGCTCGGCGCGAACGCCATCCTCGGCGTATCCCTCGCGACCGCGCACGCCGCGGCGAACTTCCTCGGTATCCCGCTCTACCGCTATATCGGCGGTACGAACGCCAAGGTGATGCCCGTTCCGATGGCGAATGTCATCAACGGCGGCGCGCACGCGGACAATAAGGTCGATTTCCAGGAGTTTATGATTATGCCGGTCGGCGCCCCCTGCTTCAGCGAGGCGATCCGTTACCTCTCCGAAACATTCCACACGCTCAAGAAAGTCCTGAAAGATAAAAAATACAACACCTCCGTCGGCGACGAGGGCGGGTTCGCTCCCGATCTCCAGTCCAACGAAGAGGCGTTAAAGTGTCTGGTCGAAGCGATCGAGAAAGCCGGATACAAACCCGGCGACGATATCGCTATCGCGTGCGACCCGGCGACATCCGAGCTTTGGAACCATGCCGCCGCTGACGGAAAGAAGGGCTATAAGTTCTGGAAGTCCACCGGTGAGATTATGACCTCCGCGCAGATGGTCGATTACTGGGCTGATATGGTTTCCAAGTACCCGATTGTTTCGCTTGAAGACGGATGCGCTGAGAACGACTGGGACGGATGGAAGATGATGACCGACAAGCTCGGTAAAAAGATTCAAATTATGGGCGACGACCTGTTTGTCACGAACACCGAGTGGCTGAAGAAGGGTATCGCCGAGGGTATCGCGAACTCGATCCTCATCAAAGTAAACCAGATCGGCACATTGACCGAGACTCTCGACGCTATCGAGATGGCGAAGCAGGCGAATTACACCGCGGTCGTATCGCACAGAAGCGGCGAGACCGAAGACGCGACTATCGCCGACCTTGTGGTCGCTACCAACGCCGGACAGATTAAGACCGGATCGATATCCCGCAGCGACCGTGTCGCGAAATACAACCAGCTTCTCCGTATCGAGGAGGAACTTGGGGATTACGCGGTCTACAAGGGCAAAGATACCTTCTATAACTTGGGTAAAGTATACCGGGCGTAATAAAAATATTTTAATAATCAGGGGCTGTTCGTAATGAATAGCCCCTTTTTTTTCAGCATACCTGTTGCGTTTTCTTCTCTGAGTGTTATAATGTATCAAGGAGCAAAGAATGGATGTTATTCGTGAAATAGTGAAGGTAAAAGACCACCGGATAGTGATCGATTTACCGGAAAATTTAGAATTTGATAAAGCGGAAGTGATCATTCAGCCTTTGGAAAACAGTTCTTCCGATTTCGATATGAGAGCGTTTTTACTGAAGGGTCCTGTACTAAGCGGCGCGGAAATTAAGTCGATTAAGGACGTTCGTAAGGATTTTAAAGAATGGAATCTAAACAAGTTTTAATCGATACAAATATCCTTATCGATTACTTTCAATCTACGTCTAAAGAAAAGACTTTACTCTATTCATTTTTAAGTGAATATAGAATAGCGATATCTACGATTACTGAATTTGAAATTTCTATTGGGATTAATGATAAAAATAAGGATTTCTTTGAAAAACTTTTACAGAATATCATTATCATTCCATTTGATTCATCGTGTGCTTTTATTGCTTCAAAGATATATAGGGATATAAAAAAATCGAGTAGTCTTATAGAAGTACCGGATATATTTATCGCGGCGATTGCGGTTAGTTTTTCGATCCCATTGAGTACATTAAATAAAGAGCATTTTTCTCGAATCGAAGGTCTGACTTTATTATAGAAATTCCCGCGGAACAGCCGTCCTTTTTTATTGAAATATATTAAGGGAAGGACGACAAGCCGTCCTTTTAAACTATTTTTTGACAAAAATATATTGTGGTGCTATATTGTAACTATAATAGTTACACGGAGGCGGGTATGTCTTCGATCACAGTCAGAAATATTCCCGACGATATATTCGAAACGGTAAAAACCTTGGCGAAAACCGAACGGAGAAGCGTTAATAACGAAATAGTTATCTTAATCGAAACCGGATTACGGTCTCACCTGGACGGCGATAAACCCGTGATAACTCCTCCGATTTCCCGGGAAACGCAGTTGTCGTTGTGGAAGGAGATGTCCGGTAAATGGGAAGATGACCGGACTACCGGAGAAATTATCAGCGATATTTACGGCCATCGAACGATGGGGCGGGAAGTGTCATTATGATACTGATGGATACCGACGTATGTGTCGAAATCCTGAGAGGGAACAACCATGTCCTGAACCGTTACGGGAAGGAAAACGATTCAGCGGCGATATCGTTTGATACAGTCGACGAACTTTATTACGGGGTATTCCGCTCGAATAGGATTGAACAGAACCTTCTACTGGTAGAACGGTTTTTATTGACTGTGCCTGTTATCCAAAGCGACTCTGAAATTATGAAAAAATTCAGGGAACTGAAAGCGTCTTTATCCGGGAATATCATTCCCGATGCTGATATTCTAATCGCGGCGACCGCGTTATGTAAATGTAAAAAACTGATTAGCGGAAATATTGCTCATTTCCGGCGGTTTGAGAATCTTTCGATAGAGAACTGGATGAAATAATATACAACTTCTCTCTCACTCGTCTAAAACTTCAATTCCCCCTCTTTCATCCCGCCGTCCTTCGCGAGAATCTCCACCTTACCCGGATAGAGAAAATAGTAGAACTTTCCACCCTTCTCGGACGCGATATCCAGCGGGGACGCGGGGATGCCGGTGATATTCCGGTTGGCGCATTCCGCATAGACGAAAACTCGTTCCGCTCCGTACACCATGAGACTGTTATCCGCGACGAGGATTTCCATCCGCATGATGGGGAACGGCGGCGCGTCGATAAAATCGACGGCCTTGCTGAAAATGTTATACACGAACAGGCGGTCGTTGCGGTCGGTGTAGAAGATATACGGCGAGGACGGGTGGACTATCCACATCATTGCCTCGGGGAGTTCGGCGGATACCCGGAACGGGGATACCCCGATCGCGTCCGACTCGTATATAGTCAGCTTGCCGTCCTTCGTCCCGATGAGGAACTTCGACCCCCATATGCGGACGTCGTTCATGCCGCCCGGGATTTCGAAGCTGTTCTGCGGGACAAAATCCAGATAGTATCGCAGACGGTTTCCGTCACGGGAGTATACGAATCCGGAGTCCGTGAAGAGACTCGTCCCCTCGCCGAACTGCGACCATTTCAGCCCGGCGGCGGATATTTCGATCTTCCATAGCTTGCCGCCCTGTACGCCGAGGAGGATATTGCTTGCATAGACGATAGGGTCGTTCAGCCCGGTGTTGGTGATAAAGTTCGTGCCCATATAACTGATATAAAGGGACTTGCCGTCATAGGCGAACACCGTGCCGTTAGTGCCGGGGGTCTCGATAAACGGGGCGCTTTTACCCCCGTCGCCCGAACAGGAAACGGTGAGGAAAATAACAGACATGACGACGAATAATCCGCGCATTGATTTACTCCCGGTATATTTTATCCTAACCCGCCGAATAAAACAAAAAAAAAGGGCAGGGTGAGGATCCCTGCCCTTTCGGGTATTGAGAAGGACTATTTGAAATTTAGGGTAATGCTACGAACTCGACCCAGTTGTCGTTGTACTTACATTTTGTGATGTAGCCTTTTTTACCCCAGTGGTTTATGGTCGTATAGGGAGTGCCAGCCTGAGCGCGGTCGCTTTCCCACCATTCGCTCGTGCGTTCGCGCATAAATGCTTTGAATTCGAACCAGTCGCCCTTGGCGCCGTTCATTTTAACATCGAACTTCCACCAGTGCAGGCCCATCGTATTCTCGGGGTCGACACCGTATCCGTCTACCGCGTAGGTTTTCGCAGCGCCCCATGATGCGGGCCATACGTTACAGGTCCAGTCGAGAGCCGATTCGGTGCCCCAGTCGAGGGAAACATCGTTCGCCTTGATGGCGGCGGTGGTCGTGTTTTTAGTGTTCAGGTATGTGATCGGTTCGGCCATCGAGGGATAGACGGAAGGTACGAGCCCCGAGTCATGTCCGCCCTTGATGAAGATGTCCTGACCGGGAATAGTTTCTTTGAACATGAAGACTACGGTGCGGATCGCCCCGGTAGGAGGAGGAGTGGAACTCTTCGTCCATACCGCGTAACCGGTACCGCTCGCGGAGAGTGTCCATCCGGCGCCGGGATCCCAGCTGCCGTTACCTATCTTCATCGCGACTTTGCCGTCTATGATCGCGGCGTACTTCGAGGTGTCGGCGGCCTGAATACTGACCACGCTTGTCGAGGTGATGCCGTTGTTCTTGCGGATCGATATCAGGGTCTTGATCGCGTCATGCAGACCCCAATCATAGAAATGCACCCAATACACGCAGGGGATACCGGGGTGTGTCAGGATATAGGCGTAACCCCACATGACCTTATCCGAGGGGAAGGGCCAAAGGTTCTGCCCGCCGGGGGTGCTGGGGCCGGTGTCATGGTTGTCGATAAAGGTAACCGCTTTAGCGGGCCACCATCCGATCAGGCCGGAAGGTTTACCTTCGGAGTCTTTCAGGCGCCAGAACTCGCTGTTCCCGCAGGCCTGACCGAGGATACCCTTGGTGGTGAAGTCGAACGCCGCGGAGGTTCCGCCTGTCGAATTGATCCAGCTGCATAACGCCTGGCGGCTGGGATTGGGATTATTGATATCGAGGTCGGCCCAGTATTCGCCTACCGAAATATAAGGAGAGGTGGCGTTGTTGTACATCTGGTTATAGTAACCGCTGTACCCGCGGACGAAGTCGTAACGCCATCCGTCATAACCGATATAGGATTTTAACCAGTTCATCCAATCCTTGATGCTGGTCTGGACATAGGCTTTAGTATGGTCGATGTCGCGCGCGGCGGCATAACCCTCGCCGGTATCGTAATTACCGGCGGCTCCCGGCCATTCGTCGCCCTTACATACTGAGTCCGCGCCCCATACGGGATCGGTGAAATCGGCCCAGTTGAGGGTACCGCAGCGGTGGTTGATTACCATATCGGCGACCGCTTTGATCCCTACGAGATGGAGAGCGCCGATAGCGGATTTAAGCTGGGCTTCGGTGCCGTATTTGGAAGACTGGATGTACAGACGGGTCGGAAGATAACCCTCGTCGCTCGCGGCCGCTGAAGACGGGGGAAACCAAACGATAGAAATACCCGAAGCGGAAAGATCGCCCGCTTTGGATTGAACTGTCGTCCACCACGTGATGGCTTGGTGAGATTCCCAGTGGAAACCCTGGATCATAACATCCTGAGAGGCGCCGTCGAGAACCGCGGCATAGGACGCGGAGAATACAGCGAGAAAGAGGGATAGGAAAATCCCGGCGAAAGCGAATTTTTTCATATAATCCTCCATTACTAAATTTATACGGGTGAACTAGAACTAAATTTTTCATTAATTGAAAAAGCGGTGATAGCGCTTACATATAATATACATCAAGAATCGTGCCAAGTATTATAAAAAATAATTGCTTATCGGGTAATAAGATAGATTCGGGCGATTCCATGGTAAAACCCGGATTCTCACAATTCGTAGGCGCGATGCACTTTGTAAAATGTAGCGAAATGCACTGCTGTGTGGATGAACGATTTCCGGGAGGAGTGTTTGTTAAAATATCGGGGTAACTAAAAAAAGAGACCGCCCGAAGGCGGTCTCTACTCGATAATCGAATTATTGCTGGATTACTTTAATCCCGATCTGACCTTGAGCAGGAGGTGCGTTGTAATAAGGCTCGAAGCTGATATAAATTTTTTCGGTTTTCTGCGCGGTGATCAGGTTAATGTTAAGATAGCCGGAGTCTGCCATATCCATATAACGAATTCCGCTCGCTCCCCACGCGGAAGCATCCGTATCGCCGGAGTAAATACCCGTTCCCTGGTATGCGTCGTCCCACCAGACCCGGTAGGTGACACCCGCTACCGCGTTGAACGAGAACCATGCGGGATGATCACATACTAATAGGGGTTCATACAAGGTGTTTAGCGTCAGGGGTGTTACTACGGGAACATAGATATAACTGATAAGCGATGAAAAATTGGTTTTCCCGTCTGAGGTGATCATCCTGACATACAGGTCATCCCCGTTTGTGGAGGCGGGGATATCGATAGACCAGTTTACGGCAGAAGTAATTGTCCACCAGTTAGTCGTGACATCCGAGAACAGGGTCAATGAATCAAGGGCGGCGGGAGCGTCGATATAACATTCCCCGGAAACCGTCAGGGAACCGCTCTCGACAATAAATGGCGAAGAGAGGGTTACCGAATGGACGCCGGACGTCCTGACCAGAGTAATCGAGTTGGTTTCCGATACGTTCCCCACATGATCTACCGCATAATATGAAACCGTATGCGGCTCCGCCGCAGTCAATTCCGCGTTGAATGACCAATTTAGTGACATTAAAAATGCTTCGTTATAACTGCCGCCGTCGATTTTTATATAGACCTTATCAACACCGACAATCATATCATCCGCCCAGCCGCTCAACGGGGCGATCTCGCCGACAGGCTGATTGTTGGTGTGGGAATCTAATGT
>MIBD01000097.1:0-1161 GCA_001829395.1 Spirochaetes bacterium GWF1_49_6
CGCGCTCTTCGAGAAGTTCGCGGACGGCGGGTTCACGGTGATGATATTTACCGGGGATTCGATGAAGATCGCGGAGTTTATCGCCCCGGAGGACGAAGACCCGACCGAAGCCCCGGCGGATGACGGTTTCAAGCACGTCGCATTTTTTAGTGTTTATACCAATATATCCAAGATAGTGAAAGACCCGGCGGGAATATTCAAGGATATCAAGACCCTCGTGATGCCCGATATGCACCGTTTTACGGTATGGAATATGAAATGGGACCCGCTCGTGATAGACAGTCTGGGCACGCTCGCGCTCGCGCGTAAAATCGGGAAGGGGCATATCGTACTGGTGTCGGACTCGGAGTTTCTGTCGAACCTGAAACTCCGCGAGGGCGACAACGGCGCGTTTATCTACCGGCTGGTATCGTATTTCATGGGGAGCGCGCCTTCGCATACACCCGTCTATTTCGACGAGTACCATCACGGCATACAGGGGCAGATGACGATATTCTACTTCATCGCGAAGCCGGAGTTCCGTCACCTGATCGTGCAGGCGGCGTTGTTCCTGCTGGTGTACTTCTTCGCGGCGGGGCTGCGTTTCGGGCGGTACCGTTACCCGAGGGACGCGCGCGAGGAGAAGATATACTACTATTCCGAGGGGATGGCGGGGCTGCTCGGACGGCGGCGTTATGCCGGGCGTCTGCTCTTGCTCGCGCGGGAGAACCTGACCCGTCTCGGCGCGCTCCTGCCGAACCGCTATCCGAAAACGGTAATCGATAAAGCGCTCGAACGTTCGCAGACCGGGGACGGCGACGCGGTCGTTAAATTAAAGGAACTGGTGAGAGTAATGAAAGAACAGGAAAGGAGTACCAAATGAAAATCCGCGAATTCGGAGAACATATCAGGAAAGAAATGAAGAAGGTCATAGTGGGACAGGAGGGGGTGATCGACCTCATCACTCTCGCGTTCCTGACCGGGGGGCATGTTATTCTCGAGGGGGTTCCCGGTCTCGCCAAGACGCTGATCGCGCGGACGTTCTCGATGATTACGGGCGTGAAGTTCTCCCGTATTCAGTTCACCCCCGACCTGATGCCGTCGGATATCCTCGGTACGATGGTTTACGACGTGCAGGGGGGGCGGTTCGTGTTCCACGCAGGTCCGGTGTTCACGAACATC
>MIBD01000097.1:1209-6101 GCA_001829395.1 Spirochaetes bacterium GWF1_49_6
CTTCTCGAGGTGATGGAGGAGCAGCAGGTGACTATCGAGGGGAAGAGTTACCCGATGGAGCCGCCGTACATGGTGCTCGCGACCCAGAACCCGGTGGAGTTCGAGGGGACATACCCGTTACCCGAGGCGCAGCTCGACCGCTTCCTGATGAAGATTAACGTCGATTACCCGGATAAGGATGTCGAGACAGCGGTGCTGAAGAAGTTCCGGGACGGGTTCGACTCGAAGGAACTGGACAAGGTAAAATTCGAGACGATCGATAAAAAGAGTATCGCCGAGTGCCGCAAGGAAGCCGCGAAAATCAGGGTGGACGACTGGATTATGGAGTATATTATGAATATCGTCCGCGAGACCCGTGTGAACCCGGCTATTCTGCTCGGGGCGAGCACGCGCGCGGGGATAGCGCTCATGAATATCGCGCGATACCGGGCGGGACTTGACGGCCGCGATTATGTCATCCCCGACGATGTGAAGCTGTCTGCGTCCCCGGTGCTCCGTCACCGTGTCATCCTGCAGGCCGACGCGGAGATCGAGGGGTATAAGACCGACGATGTGGTCAAGACGATTATAGAAAGCGTCAAGGTGCCGAGATGATTGTTCCGCGCCGTAAGTTTCTCATCCTGCTCGCCTGCGGGTTCGCGTTCTCGCTTCTAGGTTTCGCCGCGCCGGTATTCGGCGTGCTCCAGTACGTGTACTACCTCGTGCTGGTCGTACTGACCGGTGTCGATATCGCGTTCATCCCCCGCAAGAAGGAACTGACTGTCGCGCGCGAGCATGAGAAATTCCTGTCTATCGGAGCGGGGAACCTCATCCGCTTCCGTGTCGCCAATAAGAGCGGGTTCGCGTGCCGGATTGAACTGCGCGACGAGTATCCCGGGGAGATGGAGACCGCGGACGACCGGGTAATACTCGATTCCGCGCCGATGTCGATCGCCGCCGCCGCGTACCAGATCAAGCCCCTCCGTAAGGGCGATTACCGTTTCGGCGGAGTCCAGCTCCGGGTGTCCGGGCGATTAGGGCTGACCGCGCGGCAGTACCGTTACGATATCCCCACCGACGTGAAGGTCTACCCGAATATCCTCGAGCTGAAGAAGTACCTGATGATGTTCCGCGCGAACCGTCTCGAACAAATCGGGTACAAACGCCCCATGCATGGCGGCGAGAACGAGTTCGATTTCCTGCGGGAGTACCTTTGGGGCGACAACTACCGCAAGATCAACTGGAAGGCCACCGCGAAGCACCGTTACCCGATAGTCGAGGTGGACGAAAAGGAGTACAACCGTAACGTGTTCACGCTGATCGACGCGGGGCGTATGATGACGACCCGTTACGGCGACCTGACGAAGCTCGATTACGCGGTGGACGCATCGCTGATACTCGCGGGAGCGGCGTCGCGGAAAAAAGATTTCTTCGGACTACTGACCTTTTCGGACAAGGTGCATTCCTATATCAAACCCAGCCGGAAGAACCGAGTGCTGAACGAGGTGCTTTCCGCGCTCTATAAGACCGAAGCGGATTTTTACCGCAGCGATTACCTCGCCGCGTACCGTTACCTGATGCACCGTCTGCGGAAAAACTCCATCATCTTCGTATTCTCGGAACTGTACGACCGGATCGTGTCGGAGGACCTCATGCGTCTGCTCCGGTTATTAGCCGGGCATCACCAGATCTATTTCGTCAGCTTCGAGGAAGTCGAGGAATGGGCGAAGGGCGAGGATTTGGGGAGTATCGCGCGGAAAATCCTGCAGGAGGAACAGATCGCCGAGAAGGAGACGATCGTCCGCGAGCTATCCAAGACGGGTATCCGCACTATCCGCGTCAACGCGGAGAATATCAAGCAGAAAGTGGTGAACACGTACCTGTCGGTATAAGGTTAAGCTTGATAACATGCTGGTTTAATCATTTCGAGGGAAATGTGAAGAGAAAAACTCTTTCCCCGATACACAACCCTCTAGTAAGATATTCTTAAAGTAAACTAATACTCACTTTCGCGTATTATTATACGCATAATTTGACATACTAAGAATTCTGTGTTATATTGTACGTAATGAGTAGAAGGGAAATTTAATAGGTGTAGTCTCTATTAATTTTCCTAAAAATTTATATTTTATATTTTTAGGAGGCAAACATGAAAATGACTTCCGCAAGTTTGCGGATGAATGAGATGATTTCGGTTACCGAGATCGTACGTGGTTTTCCCCGGATTCTTGACAGGATCAGGGATCATGAGATTAATAGGGTTTTTGTTTTACGGAACAATAAGCCCGAGGCTGTATTAATCTCTCCCGAGGAATACGAGGAAATAATCGAGTTGTTGGAGGAATTAGAGATTGCCAAGACCGTAAAGGAGCGGTTAAGCGATAAAGACGTAAAATATATTACTCAAGAGGAAGCCCTTAAAAAAAGTGGATTAACTCTGGAGGATATAAATAAAGTCTAAGGAGGACAATGATGTCCTTTCAAATTAGGTACCACCCAAAAGCATGGGAAGAAGTAGACTCTTTAGAAGGAGGTCAAAAGAAAAAAGTTTACAAACAGATTTTAAAACTCAGTATAACGCCTGAGTTGGGGAAGCCTTTGAGGGCTTTACAGGGAAATGATTTGTCGGATTGCCGAACCATGTACGCGGATGATAAACGTATCAGAATTGTATATCGTCTCGTGGAGGGGACTCTGGACGTTTTTATTATTGCAATCGGTAAAAGAGACGATTTTGACGTTTATAAGAAGGCAGTAAAAAGGCTATGATTATCGTTTAGAGGATTTCATTTCACAAAGATGAAACCCTCTTTTTTTATGTCTTCCTTATAGAAAAATTCTTTCATTTTAACAGGTAATTTAACCTTTGTAGAATAATCGTTTTTTTTCCAAACGAGAATTTAACCCATCCGTGTGAACGCCGGAAACATCAAGCAGAAAGTGGTGAACACCTACCTGTCGGTATAAATTGAGGGTAAAAATAAATAGATTGCTTCGTCACATCGTGCCTCGCAGTGACATTAACAATAGAGTCTTGGCTAAGCCTTAAAAATCCCAAAAAAATTACACCGCTTGTTTCGTCACTGCGAACCGCTTTGCGGAGAAGCAGTCGGTTAAATTCATTGAAAGATATTTAATAGATTGCTTCTACCGCGCTTCAAATATTTATTGTAACGCGGCATCGCAACGATATATAATATTTTAATGCTATTTTGTCATCACGATGAAACGGACGGATTTTTTATAAAACCGGGTACGCCCGTCTCATTCTTCCGTTTCCATACGAACCCCATCAGGAAATAGCTCAATATAAACACGGTGTTGATCATCGCGACAAACAGGCGCAGGTTGATGGCGATCTTCATCGGGGTAATCAGTCCCTCGATGAGGCCGGAGATGAACAAAAGGAACACGACTCCCGCGAGCGCCCGGAACGCGTCGCGTGCGTTATTCTTCAGACGCACCCCGCGGGGCTGCCGCCCGGGCAGGAGTATCGCCGAGCCGATATACAGCCCGGCGCCCCCCGCGATAATGATCGCAGGGAGCTCGATTGACCCGTGTATCATAATCAGCGATATGAAATCGTCGAAATTCCCGTTGAGGTAGTAGAACGCGCCGAGCGCGCCCAGCATGAACCCGTTACTCGCGAGGATATAAATCGTGCCCAGCCCTAATGTGATGCCGAGCGCGAAGCAGTACAGCGAGACGCGGCTGTTATTGTACCAGATGAAGAAGGATACCGAGACCCGGTATTCCTCGGGGATATTATCGAAGTTGCCGAATTTCTGCTTGTTCTCGAGGTCGTAACGCGCCATCTGGTAGGTCGCGGGGTCGAGGAACATCTCGGCGAGCTTGACGTTATGAGTGACCATCACGAACGATATGACAGTTCCCGCGAGGAAGACGCCCAACGCGATGAGGATAGGGATACCCAGCCTCGCGAGGGTCTCCGGGAACACGCGGAACAGGAATTGCAGGAGGCGCTGGAAGCGCGTCTTCTCCGGGCGGTAGAACAACATGTGGCAGTCGCGTACGAGCTGGTTGAGGTATGCCGTTATCGGGTGCTCCGGGAATTCGGTCTGCGCGAGCGAAAGGTGCTCGGTGACTATGCGGTAAAGTTCGCCCATCTCGCGGGTCTCGTCGAACGTGCGCCTCCGCTTCTTGAGTAGCTCGGTGAGACGGCTCCATAGGGCGCGGTTTTTCGCGGTAAACTGCTGTGCGTTCATTGTTTGCTCCATGTAAAGTATAACACGCGCGCGGAGAAATTGCACGTTAAGAATATGCCGCAGAGCCACAGAGGGCACGGAGGAAGAAAAGAAGTAACCGCGAATAGAAATTTAATCCGCGTCTATCGGTGTCAACCGTGGAATCGGCGTGAAATGGGGTTATTTAGGTATACCCCATTCACAAGCCCCCGCTTCGCGAGGACAAGCGGACGCACATTGATATCACGGACTAGCGCGGATGGGAGGAAATGGTTAGCCACAGAGGCACAGAGGAAGAAAAGGAAAAAAGAAACCGCGAATAAGCGCGAATAGAAATTTAATCCGCGTCTATCGGTGTCAACCGTGGAATCGGCGTGAAATGGGGTTCTTTAGGTATACCCGAATTTATACTCCATCTCGATACGTCCCTTCGACACACGCGCAGAATTACGGGACGAGCCTCAGGGACACTCGGTTTCCGGTGCATTACAATCCGGTCATCGAGTATCCTGACCGGAGGGAAGGATGTATCGAGATGACTGAAATCATCTGCCGCAGAGGCATCCCTCGACTTCACTTCGGCTTCGCTCAGTGCAAGGCTCGGGATAAACTCCGTAACAGAGGGCAAGGGGTACACAAAGAGGTAAAAATATCGGGACGGCGAAAGCCGCCCCGTTTTAGATTGTACTTACCTAAAAAGCGGAATTT
>MIBD01000097.1:6143-7170 GCA_001829395.1 Spirochaetes bacterium GWF1_49_6
ACCTTTGACGGTACCTCGGCAAGTTTCGCCGCGGCGTCGGTAAGCGCGCCCGCCGCTTTCGGGGCGTTCAACGCGTCCAACCCGGTGAAATCCTTCGGCGCGCTCTGCGCGAGAGCTTTGCAATCCTGTGCAAGCTGTACGCTGGTCTTTCCCGCCGCAGTGACTTCTTCCGCCGCGGACGGCAGCGATTTGATTACCTTCTCGAATGCGTCTATCTTTGCTTGAATATCAGCCGGGATTTCTACGCTTGCAGTAGGGACAACCTTGAATTTCGCCTTTCCGTCCTCGGCGTAGATCTCGAGCCGTAGGGTAACCGAAACCTTCGCGCTCTTGAGTGAATCGACAAACGCCGCCAGAGCGGATTCGGGATCGCTGATAGCGGCTTTTGTGTCGCCGATAATCATTTTCAAATTCGATGTGAAATCGTCCACATCCGCAGCGGCTTTAACTAACAACTCGTTGATGTCGTTCGCTTTTCGGAGCGTATCGTCATACTTGGCAAACTTATCCCCGAACTGGTTCTGGTATGCCTTCGGGACATATACCTTTACCTGAACCTCCGCCTTAACAGCGGCGCTCCCCCCTCCGCAGGAAAGGAAGATGGTAGCGGCAAGCATGCATCCTAGGAAACGTAATTTGCTGTTCATACAGCCTCCTTAAAATTTTAAATACGATTCTATCCTCCTTGTTTTTCAAAAATTTATTGAAAAATCCACTATTCAACAATATTTCCATATCGTTTATTTGTCAATCTTTTTAGCCTATTTTTTCAGAAAAGATTTTGTATCGTGAAATGATATCCTGCGCATTAATCTACGCCCGATAACCCTTCCCTCCGGTCGGGACACTCGATGACCGCAACGATAGGTTATGTCCGCTTTCCGAAACGTCGCAGGCTGGCGCTACGGCGGTCGGAGGAAATGGTTAGCCACAGAGGGCACGGAGGAAGAAAAGAAGTAACCGCGAATAAGCGCGAATAGAAATTTAATCCGCGTCTATCGGTGTCATCCGTGGAATCGGCGTGAAA
>MIBD01000098.1:0-590 GCA_001829395.1 Spirochaetes bacterium GWF1_49_6
CCGCCGGAGCGGGAATATTCATCTGGCGGACGAATTCGTCGGCATTCTCATAGCCCACATTCTCGCCGAAACGGATGAAATCGAACCCGATCATATCGACATACGGAAGGGTGTTGAAGTAGGCCGCGAGCTCGACAATATCCTTATAACGCTTCGGGTCTTTGAACGAGGTAAACTTCCATGTCCGCACCACCAACTGACCGTTCTTGTCGTAGGTAACTCCCTTAGCAGGCGCGTATCCGGCTTTCTTGAAGCCGTCCTGTGGAGTATAATAACACATGATATATGCCCCGACCAATTTGCCGTCGTTATGCACGGCGGTACCGAGTTCCTTGAGGTTGAGAATTGGGGATTTTTCCCACGGCTTCTCGGGAGTAACTCCATTATTGGGGAAACCCGCGGTCTCGCCGGAAAGGATCAGGAACCCGTCGAGGTCGCCGTAATTCATCCAATCCAGCACGAGGTCTTTGAACCCGACCTTCTCGTCGAGATGGTTATATTTGCTGGATTTATAGATGGGTATATTCGACTCGAGTGTCAGGAAGTTCATAGTACGGTTGAACTTATAGGGAGCGCGGGCGATCACCTGA
>MIBD01000098.1:616-1573 GCA_001829395.1 Spirochaetes bacterium GWF1_49_6
ATCGTAATGAAGGACGGCTTCATATTTTCCAGTGGGGGTTTTCCAGTCGGCGAACCAGTATGCCGCCAAGTCGCCGCCTTCCTTCCAGAAACGCACTTCGGGCGCGGCGAGGTACGGATTGACCGTCTTACCGTCCTTAGTGATGACTATATATACCCGCTTGATATCGATTTTACCTTTCAGGATAAACTTTTCCACCTCGAAACGGTAGTAGGCTTTCCTGTAGGAGTAAAACGCGAGCGGCTTGGTCTCGTTGGAATTTACCTTCACGTTCTCAAAATTCGTCTGGTTATTAACGATATTATGATCGACATAATACTCCTTGTTCCAGTCGAACGGCGGGATTTTCTTGAAGTTGTACTCCGGGGAGCCTGTATCGGGAACCACTGCGGCGGGCAGGTTGTTAGTCGTCTGCGACGGGGAAGGGCTGGCCTTACTAAGATTGATGTCTAAAAGTACGAATCCGATAAAGACGGAAATGACGATAGCAAGGTTAATAATTACCTGCTTGGTCCAAAGTTTACGCATAAATTTATATCCCCTATTATTTTTCGATATGAACTGTAGTGGTCGGGAACGGTACTTGAATCTTTTCCTTTTTAAACATGTCCGTAAGCCGGGTTAAAATTCTATCGGTAATAACCGGACGTTCCAACGGGCTTTGGATCGAAACAATCAGCCTGAAATTCAAGGAATAATCGTCCATTTTTTCAAAAAACACCAATGCCTCGGGATCGTCGAGAACTCCCTCGGTATCCTTCGCGGTATTCAGTATCACTTTCTTTACATGAGCGGGGTCGCTCCCATACGCCACGTTAATCACCAGGTTCAGGCGGTACAGACGCGAGGGGCGCGACAGGTTCTTCACCATCATCTTGGCTAATTGCCCGTTGGGAACAATAATGATCTCATTGCTGGGCGTCAGTATCTTCGAACTCCGGTACCCGATGGAATAAA
>MIBD01000098.1:1614-5438 GCA_001829395.1 Spirochaetes bacterium GWF1_49_6
TCGTTATAGGTATTGTCCAGTATCAGGGAAACACCGCCGAAGATATGGCCGAGCGTATCCTGGAGGGCCAAACCCACCGCGATACCCGCTATTCCCAGACCCGCGAGGATAGGAGCGACCTGTATGCCCCAACTCCCCAATATCAGGGTCGCGAACAGGATAAACATCGTCACTTCCAAGAACCGTTTGAACAAATTGATAATGTTGATATTCTGGAATAATCTCTTAGTGGCCGTCGACTTACTAGTGCTTAGGGTAATGGCAATCGACTTGATGAGTTTTTTCGCGAGGAAAAAACAAATCGCCAGTATAGTAGTGATGATGATCGATTGTATCGAATTCATCCACCGGAAGTCAAGCTGTAATAAATCGAACGCGAACAACAGTCCGATGAGAAACCATATAATCAGGAGATTACGGGTGAGATATCCCCCCACCAGTTCGCGGAATACGTGATTCTCCTTAAAGGTTTCATCCTTCTTCGCGGCGACCGTCCTTTCAAGAATCTTGCTCGCTATCAGAGCTATGACGATTACTATGAAGAACTGGAAGTACGGATTATTTAGAAGATCGAGTCTGACTAATACCCGCGATAAATTCTGGAAAAATTCCCCCACCGCTAAGGCCCCCTATAAACGGTTAACCTACTATATTATCGGAAGAAAAAAAGTTTTGTTGATTGAAAGAATATACGACGGCTTATTTCCGGGGCTTCGAATCCCGGACAATTACCGAACTTACATCTTCTGCTATTTTCTCAATAGCCCCTTTTATATAATTCTCATCCGTTAGACGCTCACGCAGTAAACGGATCTTTTCTTCCGTTAAGTCGCTGTTTTTGTTATTTTTTTCCACAAACCTTATACCCTAAATATTTCCTCCCTCTAATATTGTAGCAATGAAAGCCCGATTACGCAAGAAAGAGGAAAATTATTTTAATTCTTTTTGTACCTGTATTTTATAGTCTTTTAACTTCGCGATAGCCGCGTCTTCCTCGACCGGAATATTTTTATCGTATGGGAGCGCGAGCCCTTTATTGATTACTGTCATCGCGTCCTTCCATCTGGAATTGTGCATGAGTATTCTACAGTAGAGCACGTACATAACACGGTAGTCGCCGCCGTACTTGAACGCCATCTTGACGTCGGCGTAAGCTTTTTCCGTATCGCCGATACTCAAAGGCCATCCGGGAGCGAACGCATATACCGAGGCGCGTACCATCCACGGAGTACCGCGGAAGTACCCGGGGTTCATCTCGATCACCTTAGTCATCTCGTTCGCGACATCGTCCGCGAAAAAGAGGCTGTCCAGTATCCCGTTCGCATCGGACCACATCCCCAAGCCTATTCCGAGCCAGTAATGCCCGTCCACGCCCTTGGGATTCAATTTAACGGCGTTTTCCGCCGCGTCTTTACAGAGAGTGAAATATTTCTTTTTCTTTTCTTTATCGGTATCTTTTAGATAATAATCTCCATAGAAATAACAAATAGCGGCGTACTGCCACGATGCGTCATAGGAGTTGGGCTCTGCTTTCAGTTTAGCCTGAAGGGTGGTGATTAATTCCAACGTACCTTCAAGGGTGTTTCGTTTCTTCGCGAGGTCGTTGGTTGTAATATCCTTTAATTCGTTCGCATAGAGTATCCCGAAACTGACCGCGAGAATCATGAATATTTTTACGAGTACATTCCGCTTTTCCATCTCATCCTCCTTCGTTATATTAATATATCGTCATTTTAAAAGAAAAGCAATGGGAAAATCATTTCTGCTTTATCACGTCTTTTACCGCGTCACGGTTGGACTGAACCGACGCAAGGAAGAACGGTTTATCGACTGCGGGGATTGTCTCTTCGATCGCAGCAATCACTCCCTCGAGATAATTCCATTCCTGGTATGCCGCGTCGAACTGGTCTTTTATTTCAGGGTGATTCGCGGTGGCGACTACCGCATAGGTGATTTTACTATAATACGAAAGCCATCGCCGCCACGGGTATAACGTATTCTCCGCGCTTAGTGCCATCAGATCGTACCCGTTCTTGAATTTCTCCTGATGTTCGGGAGAAACCGTTTTAATAATTTCGTTGTATTCCGCGAGCATCTTCAGAATTTTTCCGCGAAGGGCATCCAGCTTTTTGCTGATATCGGCGGCATTGGTCGAATTTGCGCCTGGCAGAAGGACTTCCGGGTGCGCGCTAGCGGTAGCCCCGTACTCGTCGATAGTCGTTTGCAGTTCACGCATCCATCCCACCCACTTGGGTTCCTCGACCGTACATCCCATAAAAAGAGCGGCTGTTATCACAAACATGATTCGCAGATTAATTTTCATTTATTTCCTCTATATGAGTATATCAACTTCATCATGGGGGGAGGCCTGAGGGGGATGCGCGAGGTATTCCCCGCCGATTTTCAGGAGTTCCTCCGGCGTATTCAGCTCGGGATTATCGAGCACTTTTTCCAGCAAATGATTCAGCAGTTCGCCGATAATCTTACCCGGCTTGATTTTAAAACTCTCCATGATAGCGTAACCGTCCAGCGCGAGGTCGGTCACCTTCAGGGCGTTATCCTTCTGCATGATTTCCTCGATACGGCGGCGGAAACGTTCGAGGATGCTTGTATCGCCCTTTCGTACACCGCTCGCGGTGCGGTCGGCTTTACGGAGCAGGAACAGGTCGTTCAGGAGTTCGGGGTCGCCGTTGATCTTCCGCAGGAATCTCCTGACCGCGCCGTCCGTCCACTCCTCGGTATAATAGAACATATGATTCTTCACCATATCGGTGATATACGCCGACGCGTGATTTGAGAAGCGGAGGCGTTTCAGGACATGGTGCGCCATTTTCGCGCCGATGATTTCATGGTTATAGAACACGTTGCCGTTACCGATACGAAGCGCGTAGTCCTTCGAACGGGGTTTGCCGATATCGTGGAAAAGCGCCGCGATACGCAGGAGAGGCTTCTCCTTGGGGACGGCGTCGCACGCGTATATATTATGACGGTACACATCGTAGAGATGGTACTCGTTCTGGTCGACGTCCGCGCCCTCGGTAAGTTCGGGCAGTATCAGCTTGAGGAGTCCGGTATCGCGAAGGTATTCCAGCCCGGTGGAGGGGATATCGGCCTTCATCAGCTTCATCAGTTCTTCCTGTATCCGCTCCGGCGAGACTTTCTTAATATTGGGCGCACTTTCGCGGACAGCGTTCAGCGTGCGTTCCTCGATAGTATAGCCCATATATGCCGCGATACGGCACGCGCGCATCAGGCGGAGTGCGTCCTCGGAGAAACGCGCCTTAGGGTCGCCGACCGTGCGGATAACTTTCGCGCGGATATCGTCTGTTCCTCCGAACGGGTCGATGATACGGGATTCGAGGATATCGTAGGCGATAGCGTTGACAGTGAAGTCGCGGCGCGCGAGGTCTTCCTCTAACGAGGAGGAGAATCGCACATGATCGGGATGACGCCCGTCCGCGTAACTCCCGTCTATACGGTATGTGGTGATTTCGTAATTTTTACCGTTGAGGACGACGGTAACCGTGCCGTGCTGGAGTCCGGTGGGGATAGTAAATATCCGCTTGCCGGAAAACACGGAGATAATCTTCTGGGGGTCGGCGTTGGTAGCGAAATCGAAGTCCATCTCGGGGATTTGCTCGATATGATGTACCTGCCGGTGAATCAAATCCCTGACCGCGCCGCCGACGAGATAAGCCTCGAAGCCCGCGTACTTCAGGGTTTCGACTATGAACTTTAAATCGGGGGGCGGAGGCGATGAAAATAAAGAGAAGCCGTTCGAATCGTGCATTTCCCATCCCAAAAAATTTGTCTATTATTTTACC
>MIBD01000098.1:5722-5972 GCA_001829395.1 Spirochaetes bacterium GWF1_49_6
TGAGGAACTCTACGCGGGCGACAACCGTATCGGCAGACTCCCCGGTGAGATCGGGAGACTCGAAAATCTCACGGTGCTGTACCTCTCCCGGAACCGTTTGACCGACCTGCCGCGCGAGATAGGGAACCTCTCCAAACTGCGTATCCTTTTTATCTCATCGAACCGTCTTTCCCATATCACGCCGGAACTCTATAAACTCTCCGCCCTCGCCGGCATACACGCGTCTTGTAACGAAATCTCCCAACTCCCT
>MIBD01000098.1:6039-8681 GCA_001829395.1 Spirochaetes bacterium GWF1_49_6
TCGAATCGTTTGAACGAATTCCCGAGCGCGGCGCTCCAGATGCGTCAGCTTCGCAGGCTCAGTCTCGCCGGTAACGAGATCGAGGAGATACCGCCTGAGATCGAGAACCTGACCGAACTCATAGAACTCGACCTGGGGAATAACCTGATAACGGGCGTACCCGCGTCGCTGCAGAAACTGAGTAAGCTGAAGACACTGAGGCTCAGCTCAAACCGTATCGAGGCGCTTCCCGAGGTATTCGCTAATATGAAACAACTGGAAGTGCTCGACTTCAGCGGCAATATGATTACAAAGGCGCCGCTGAGTATAATAGGCCTTACCGGCCTGAAAGAATTATATATGCGGGATAACCGGATAGAAAAGCTCGGGCGCGGGTTTTTCGAGATGGATAAATGCGATATTCTGGCGGTCGGCGGCAATCCGCTCGAATCCCCGCCGGTGGATATCGTGAATATGGGGATTGACGCCGTCAGGGAGTATTTCGACTTCCAGAGATAAGGGCGCTGATGCCGGAACCGTCTATCGATATACAGATAAAGCCGTGTTCCTCGACTCCGCTTGGCAACCGCGGATGTAAATCGTGAACTGCCGTAAGAAGTTTCTCCACGAATACACACGAATGTACTCGAATAATTCGCGCAATAATCCGGTATTCGTGCCAATTCGCGTTCATTCGCGGATAAGTTCCCGACTCCACGCCATGAAAGGGGAAGGTACTCAGGTTGATGGTATTGTCGAAGTTAGGCGCTTACTCCGAGCGTTATCGTCTTATTATTTCTTTTTATGGCGGTCGCGTTTCTGGATCGCTTCTTTCAGGTGCTCGCCGATCGCGGGATTGTTCGAATCCTGCTCGAGCGCCTTCTGTAATTCCTTGACCGCCTCGGAATACTGTCCCGCCGCGTAGTAAGACCATCCCAGACTGTCGCGGTACGCCGCAGAGTTTCGATTGAGCGCGACCGCTTTCCGGCATTCCCGTATCGACTCATTGACATTGATGCCGATCTCCGCGTAGGTGTACCCGAGGTTATTATGCGCACCCGCGTTATTCGGGTCAAGCTCTATCGCGAGCTTGAAGAAGCGGATAGCGTCGGGATAACGTTTCGCGAGGTAATAAACATACCCCAGCGCGGAATGTCCCATCGAGCTCTGCGGGTTCAGCGTGATCGCGTATTTGATAACAGACTCCGCCTTATCGAGCTCTTTCAACTGGGTATAGACCAGTCCGAGAATCAGGTTGCTTTGTACGATCTGGATGGGCGAGAGCTGGTTGGAGAGTTTGACCGTGTTCAGGTAGCTGACGCCGCGGTCGTAATCGAGCAGGTTGACATAGCAGATACCGAGATAATAATCGATGATATGAAAATCGCGGTAGTTATTTTGAACGGATATTAAGGCCTCGATAGCGCCTTCGAATTTTTTCTTATGAATAAAGACGTCGACTACCGGTTGGAGACGTTTCTCCAGTTCGGAAGGAATTTTCATCCCTCTCCCTCCCAAGAAATCCGATTACTGCGCGAAAGTTTCACCGTCTATCTGGATACCCACGATACCCCGTTTTTTAGCGAGATAGAAAAGAATTTTCTTTTCGGATAGGGTAAGTTCGGCGAGATAGACGTCGGTATAGGTCTTACTCCCGAGTTTGATCGACGGTATGGTCTTGATGACTACCCATGAGATATTTTTGCCCAGGGATACCGGCTTATTCAGTACGGTATTACGCGGGAAAAGCGGGTCTAACGAGGACGGGATGACACGGGTCGTATAATCGTCGGATATTTCTTCGAGGTACATATCCCCGTTCCTCTCGACACGGAAACGGAGCATCCATTCAAACTCAGTACCGTTATAGGTCAGACGCACCTGCCAGAGCATGTCGAATTTCTTGTAATCGACGAAGTTTTCGGGAAGGTCTATAGCCGTCTTGACTTTCAGGGTATTGCTTTTATCGGAGGTCAGCGAAAACTGAAACCCCGGGTAAATCGGTATAATATCATTATTGGGCAGATTGATGGAGTAGAGGAGCAGAAGAGGTAAAAAGAGGAATCCCAGAATGAGGGCTATTGTTTTATTCCGCATATCCGTACCTATTCGCCTTCGTCCAGTTCTTCTATAGAACTCTTGAAGTGCTCGATAGTCGAGGAAGCAAGACGGGACATAAACTCCTTCTTATCTTTGAATACGGAATTGTACAGCTCGAATACTTCAAGGGCTTTGTCGCCCTGTCCCCATTCCTCATAAATCTTCGCGAGAAGTAAAACTACCCGCTGGTCGTTCGGAAAGCGGGTCAGGTATTCCCGGCTGAGCACAATAGCGGTATCGTAATCCTTCGACTCGAGCTTGATGCGTATTAGACCGATAACCGCGTATTTATTGTAGGAGCTTTTAAGTACGACACGGTAGGTTTCCTCAGCCTCGGCATGCTTGCCGATACGGATCAGACAGTCGCCGAGACGGGTCAGGATACGTTCGTTCTCCGGTTCGTTACGGAGAATCTTCCGCCAGTATTTGAGCGAGTCCTTATATCTGCCCTTACCCCTGAGGGAATCGGCGATACCATAGAGCGCATAAAAATTATTACGGTCGATCTCGAGCGCCTTCTGGTAATACTCGATCGATTTATCGAACTGCTTCCAGATACGGTA
>MIBD01000098.1:8712-11788 GCA_001829395.1 Spirochaetes bacterium GWF1_49_6
CGAGGGACATCAGGTAATAACGCTCGGCGTTATCGAAGTCGCCGCGTTTGCGGTAAGCATCGCCGATACGTGTCATCACGAGGTAATCCTGCGGTTCCTGCGCGAGTATCATCTTCCAGTAATCCATCGCCTTGTCCCAATGCTTGAGGCCGCGGTAACTGTCGGCGAGACCCATCAGCGCGTCTTTCTCGTTGGGGGCGATTTTCAGGACTTCTTCATAATAGGGGATAGCCTCGTCGAAAAACAACTGTTCGCGCAAGCATCCGGCTAAACCGATGAGGGCTCTGGTTTTTACAGGGTTATTTTCGGTATTTTTTTCTAGGGATTCTAAAATTTCACGAAAGATATTTTCCGCATCTTCGAAATTCTCAGATTTAAATAAATTGGCCGCGTTTTCCATTCGCGCATCATATTCGGACATTTTCGCCTCGCATATTAATTATATGTACCCTAATAATGTAACTTATTTACTGTGAATCGTCAATAAATGAAGAAGTATATTTTCGTTGCTTTAAGTAAAACATTTATTAAACGCTAGCCATTATGGGCGCTTCCAATTAACCCTCTTTTCTAACAGATTCTAAAGGAAAAGAGGATAAAGAAGTGACCATAAATATTAATAGTTTATGGAACCGCCCTTATGTTTAACCCTGCTTTCAAGACGGTGGGTTGCCAGATTGAATTTGGAGGCCATCCCGAAAAGAAGCGCCATCGTCTCCCGGTTCAGGTTCGGGTCGCCGTTTTCCCATGCCCTTACGTGAATCTCAAGGTAATCGTACAGGAGGTTCTGGATATCGTATTTCTCGAAATCCATCCCGGCGATATTGGTAAAATCGATGAGCCGTTCGAGCCGTCTCAGTTCTGTAGTGTTCAGCTCGATGATCGCCGCATGCATACGGCGCGATACGGAACTGCGGATAATCGGCACCATGTCCTGATAATCGATATCGAGGTTCGCGCGCTTCACGGTTTGGATAATTCGAATCAGGCTCGTAAAATCGTAGTTCTCGATACCGGTCTCCTCCAGCTTGTGAAGCTCGTTGAGGATATAGTTATTCAGCAGTTCCTTGACCGCGACCTGATCCTTCTCGGACATCAGAACCTGAAGTTCGCGGAACAGATTGAGCACGTCGAGATAGTCCTCGATTTTCAGGTCGACGCTGATTACCTTTTTATGCAGGGTCGCGAGGCTTTTTTCAAATATCCGGTTCAGGATGATCTCTTTCGTGTCGTACTTAAGGTCGGTTAGGGAGAAACTGTCTGTGAACCAGTCGCCGAAGTCCTTGATCATCGTTCTCGCGTTGTCTTTCTCGATAATCTTATCGAGATATTCCACGAGACTGTTATCGATGCATTTTTTAATGAACGTCCTGAAGTTGTTATCGTTACGGAATACGTAGGCGATATACTCCGATTCTTCCCGTACCAGAGAATCGTTGAAATCAAGGACGAATTTGTAGATTTGCCATCCGTCCTTAACGGCCATTTTATAATCGCGCAGTTTCAGGGTATAGAAGTAATACGGATGCGATTCGCCGATCTGAAACGGGTCGTTTACCATAATCCGCCCGATCAGGTACTGGTTCACTATCCGTTTATGGTCGAATGCGAATTTGTCCACCCAGTTCTCGTATATCCATTTCCCATTCTGGAACTCGGAAATATTACTTTTAGCGCGGGCGAGGATATGAAGGAACTGCTTCTTGGTATCGGAGGGCAGGACGTCCTCGGCGAGCTCGATGGCGCGCGCGGCGTAACGCATATCCTGCACGGTCTCGATCCCGGATATCTCGGCGAAAAACCACCCGCAGCTGGTGTACATCAGCATCCCGTTATGCAGGGATTCCATCAGACGCAGGACAAACGTACGGTCGGAGGGCGTGAGTTCGCGCGCGGAGTGTTCCGCGAAAAACCGGCCGATGGCCTGCGCATGGTCTTCCCCAGTATCCGACATCACCACATGAATATACTCGTTGCGCGCATTCCAGACATTTTTCAGCAGTTTAGAAAGCTCGCGTTCGGCGGCATCGTAGAGACGGTCGCGCAGGAAGTCGAGCGCGTTACGGAACGGTTCGCGCCAGCTCTGGTTCCATCCCTCGCCGCCCCCGTTGGAACACCCGCAGTCGCGCCGCCAGCGGTCTACCCCATGCGCGCAGCTCCATGCCGTACCCAATCCGTCGTTCCCTTCCTTGAGACGGACAAAATCCTGCGGCGGGTTCAGTTCGAGGAAGCGCCCGTAGTTCGTAAAAACAAAGTCTTCGTTCTTCCGGTTCTCGTTGATGAGGCGGGATAGGCACATATCCCCGAACGGCTCGTGATGCCCGTAGGTCTCCCCGTCGGTAGCGACATTGATCATGTGGAGAGGTTTGTCGGGATTGTTATGCGCCAGGAATTCGCCGCGGATATACTCGACCTTACGCAGAAGATGTTCGAACGAGAGCTTATGGGCGATACCGCCGTAATAGAAAAATACCGCGATCTCACCGTTCTTTTCCTTCAGTATATAGGGTTTGGACGGGTCGATGGAATTATTCGCAACGCTCCGCCATTGGTCGCTGTTGAACGGGCAGACCGATTCAGCCTGGGTGGGCGAGAGGATGACATAACGGATGCCGTAATGGATCAGGAATTCCGCGACCTCGTCGTTTATCGCTGTTTCAGCGAGCCAGATACTTTCGGACTTCCTTCCGAAATGGCGCTCGAAGTACTTGAGGCCCCATTCGATCTGGGTGATTTTATCGGCGTTACTGGCGAGCGGCATGATGATATGATTATAACCCTGCGCGATAGCGTTGCCGTGCCCGTTATTATCCTGCATGCTCAGACGATCTGCCTCGATAATTTTATCATAGGTATAACCGTCGTACTTGCGTAGCCATTCGAGCAGGCTCGGGCCGAAGTTAAAGCTGACATAACGGTAATTATTTATTATTTCGTCGATACGCCCCATATTGTCGATTACCCTCGACGCGGCGTTCGCGGCATAGCACTGTTTATTGATTCGTTCGTTCCAGTTGTGATCGGGGTAGGCCGACGGCTGACGGTCGATCTCGTCGATCCACGGGTCCTCGCGCGG
>MIBD01000098.1:11866-12088 GCA_001829395.1 Spirochaetes bacterium GWF1_49_6
ATATTTTATACGATTGGGTGTGAAATAGCAATTATTTTCATGGGTTCCGCGGGATTAGCGAGTGTATAAAAAAATGGCGGGATAATTGGATTTTTCCGCCGAATTTGTATATTTTTTTATAAAAAGGCAATAAAATACCTCGCTCAATCGTTGAATAGGATAGAGGGTGATATGAAAGAAGAACTAACCGAAACGCTGGCACTGGAGAAACCGAGGCTTCTC
>MIBD01000098.1:12141-12293 GCA_001829395.1 Spirochaetes bacterium GWF1_49_6
CGTCCTGCAGGAAGTCTCGCTGAACCTGTTCAGCAAGCTCGACCTTCTCGCGCCTATCCGTAATATCGCCGGGTATATCTATCGCTCCGTCAATAATTATATCATCGATCTTCACCGCAAGAAAGGGACGTCGGCGGATTTGGAGGATTACG
>MIBD01000098.1:12329-12669 GCA_001829395.1 Spirochaetes bacterium GWF1_49_6
TGGGGGATGTTTATCAGGCATACGAGAGTCAGGTTATTTGGAACGCCTTGTTTGAGGCGATCGCGACTCTCCCCCCCGAACAGCGTGATATATGGATAGCGACCGAGCTCGAAGGTAAGGAGTTTCACGAGGTCGCGGAAAGTTCCGGGACACCGATAGGGACTCTGCTCGCGCGGAAGAACCGCGCGAATAAGAAACTCCGCAAACTAATGGCGGAGTACTACGAATAAAAAATCACAGGAGATTAAGAATGTTCGATAAGGTAAAATTGAAGCATTGGAACGAGACCGCCGAAAGCGGAAATCCCGCCGCGGTCATGGACGTATTAGGCGAACTGAAG
>MIBD01000098.1:12682-15790 GCA_001829395.1 Spirochaetes bacterium GWF1_49_6
GCGATATCGGCTCCGGCGGGGGGTACTATGCCCTCAAATTCGCGGGCGCGGTTGGCGCGGGGGGAAAGGTTTACGCGATGGATGTAGAGCCCTCGAACCTGAAGTATGTCGCGGAACTCGTGAAAGAGAACGGGTATGCAAATGTAGAAACTGTTATGATCGAGGGCGCGGATATCCCGCTGAAGGAGAAAAGTATCGACCTCTTTTTCAGCCGGAACTCGTACCATCATATCGGGAGTCCGGTCGAGTACTTCGCAAATGTGAGGAGATTCCTGAAACCCGGCGGAAGGCTGGTGATTATCGATCACCTGAGCACGTCGAAAAAGGCGATAGTCAAGGATCACGGGCATTTTACCCCAGCGGAGACGATCAGGGAAAATATGGAACAAGCCGGATTCCGGCATACGGAGAGTTTCGATATGCTGGAGGACGAGTCGTTTAATGTGTTTATAAAAGATGAGTTCGGAAATAGGAGGAAACCATGAAAGATGATTGTTGCGGAAATGACGACCATTTCCCGCCGTTTTTACAGGGAAAGTCGCCGTTACAGAAGGGTCTGGCTATTGCCGGAATGGTGATAGGCGGGATTGCGCTCGCAGTCGTGTTCGCGCTGGTATTCGGCGCGGTAGTGATGCTGTTATGGAACTGGATCATGCCGGAAGTATTCGGGCTGAAAATGATCGGGTATTGGCAGGGCTTCGGATTGGTTCTGATCGCGAAGATTTTATTCGGAAATCCCGGCTCGCCCAAGGGCGGTGATAAAAAACGTCACCCGCATCGGGGGGATCACGGCCCGTTCTCGGATTTCCCGTCGTCGCGGGAGAATTGGAGAGAGTTCCGCAATTACTGGAACGAGAAGGGAAAAGGAGATTTTGAGGAATATATCCGAACCAAAAACGAAGAACCGAAACAGGAAGCATAGAACAAACCGCCGGAAACGGCGGTTTTTTTATTGATAAAAGCGCAAAAATTATTTTTACAAAACACATACTAAATTAGTTGAGATTTACAGAGCATGGAGTTATAATTAAAAAAATCAGTAAGGGAAAGTTTATGGAATCCAACAGAAAGATATTGGTAATTGACGACGAGCCGAATGTTCTGAACGTAGTGTCGAGATTTCTCACCACCAAGGATTTTATGGTTGCCGCGGCTCCGAACGGAGAAGAAGGGATGAGGCTTTTCGAACGTTTCTCCCCGAATGTTGCCCTGATCGATATCAGGATGGAGGGGAAGAACGGGTTTGAAGTCATGGAGGCGATAACGCGGCAAAAGCCCGATTTCCCGATTATTGTGATTACGGGATCGAACGATGTTAAGGACGCGCTTAGGGCGATGGAACTTGGGGCATGGGACTATATTATCAAGCCGATGATCGATATCGAGGAACTTTATCAGCGGCTCCAGAAGGCTTTTGAAAAACTGGACCTGCTTGAGCAGAATCGAAAGCATAAAGAGTATCTCGAACAGGAAGTAAAAGTCAGAACCGAGAAACTGGAAGCACGGATTGCGGAATTGGAGAGTCTGCTGGAAAAGAAGGAAGAACAGAACGGGAAGAAGTGCTAATAATCTTTCCTGAATTTTCTGATTTTTATTTCGATACGGGAACATTGCTCATGGATGAGTTTTAGAAGTTCGGCAAGATCGTTTTCATTGGCAGTCCCATTCACCTTCTCAAGCTTTTCATGGAAAAAGCTCATAGTCTGTATCTCATCCATTAAAAGTTTCAGTTGTTCCAGCCGTTCTTCGTCGATCATAATTGTTCCTGTTAATTAATGCCGGCGGGGATTGTTTCTTTTAAGCGCCCCGAAGGGCAAAAGAGAAAACTCTGTTTTGACGAGTTTGTTTTTATCATACTGTGCCTCCTTTTCAAGAGAAACCACAAATGATTAATATATATATAAACCCGCCGGCAGAATATTGTATAGGGAAACCTCGCGCATGTCAAGCGAATTCGCCGGAAGGGATTTATTTCTACTTTATAATATATTGGAGGATTCATGCCCTGCGATGAGACGGAAATGACGCCGTTATTTCAATTGTATGCCAGTATCGGGAAACTGATTACTTCGTCCCTCGATCTGAACGAGATACTCGAAGGTATCATGAAAGAGGTAAGATTCTTCTTTCAGCCGGAAAACTGGAGCTTATTCCGGCTCGACCCGGCCTCGAATCAGCTTTTCTTTTTGATTGCTCAGGGGGTGGAGTTCGATACGGTGAAAAATATTCAGCTTCAGCTGAACGAGGGTATTGCCGGAACAGTGGCGGCAACCAATCAGTATATTTATGTGCCGGATACGGCGCAGGATACCCGTTTCTCGAATAAGGTCGATCAGGCCACGGGATACGAGACAAAATCCATTATCGCGGTGCCGGTGGCGTTCCGCAATCAGGTATTCGGCGTGCTGGAAGTGATTAACCCGCATGACAGCGCCAGGACTTTTACGAAAGCCGACCTGATGATACTCCAGACTATCGCGGACTTCGCGGCAATCGCGTTCGCCAACTCCGCGGCATACCGTCTCTCGTCGGAGCTTGCGGAACGGGACCCGTTGACGGGGCTGTATAACCGTTCCAAACTCGATAAACTGATCGACTACTGCGTCAACGAAACCGGACAGCGCCGGAGACAGCAGGACTGTAACCTGATTACTATCGCGGTATTCATCGACATGAACCATTTTAAAGAGGTGAACGACCAGTTCGGCCACCGTGAGGGCGATAAAGTTTTAAGGGACGCCGCGATCCTGTTCCGAACCCTGCTCAGGTATGACGATTATATTTTCCGCATCGGCGGGGACGAATTTTTAATTCTGATTAATATTCGTGAAAATAATACTGTGGATATCGTTCTGGATCGCCTGCATAGCCGTCTACCGAAACTGTCGCGCGAATTCGCGGAGACTCATCACGGTCTCACTTTCGCCTACGGTATCGCGCAGGGGAACACCGGAAATCTTGAAGACGTGATGCACCGCGCGGATGAAGCGATGTACAGAAATAAGAACGAGGGATAAATTCGGGGGTAGGATGTTACTTATGGGCACTTCTAATAACCCTCTTTTCAATCAGATTATAAAGGAAAAGAGGACAAGCCTCCGCACTTCG
>MIBD01000098.1:15847-16682 GCA_001829395.1 Spirochaetes bacterium GWF1_49_6
TATCGGATTTCTCGTGTATTTTTTTAGCGGCATGGCGAAGAAATGAGACGGCGCGGTCTGATAGGATTTATCAGCGGCATTTCATTTCCGGCAATCATGTTAACGTAATCAAGATCATCGATTCTATGGATTGAAGATGAAAAATTTAAGGAGGGACGTATGATGTTCGTTTTTGGAGTAGTATGTTTAGTTGTAGGTTTAGGGGTGATGATCCTCGGGCCGAAAAAATTACCCAACGACCCTAAAAAAGTAGTCATGGGAGCGAGTGTAACCATTATAGTCGCGATTATCTCGATGTTCTCGCAATTGATCGTGATTATCGATTCCGGCGAAGTCGGTGTCCCCGTGGTGTTCGGAAAAGTTCAGGATAATTTTTTTATGCCGGGACTCAGCCTGAAAAATCCGTTCGCGGAAATAATTATCTATCCCACCCGTCTGCGGGAATTCAGCCTGACTCAGACCAAGGCTTATGACGAAAGCGATGTGGGCGGAGGCGTCCCGGTGAAGACCAAGGACGACCTGACGATAACAATCGATTCGACGATTTGGTACTATGTGGATTCCGAAATGGCGGGGGATGTTTACGCGAATGTCGCCAAATCGATAGAAGACCTCGAACTGGGTATCCTGGTACCCGCCGTACGCACGATTATCCGTGACGTGTGCAGCAAGTACACGATGAAGGATATATACTCCACCTACCGGAATGAGGTGCAGGTGGAGATATCCAGTAATATTACCGCGCTTCTTGCCACCAAGGGTATCATCATCGACCGTTTCATGCTCCGTAACGTATTGCTTCCGAAATTGATCGACGAGGCCATCCAGCTCAAGA
>MIBD01000098.1:16703-17161 GCA_001829395.1 Spirochaetes bacterium GWF1_49_6
AAGCGATGGAGTACAAGAAGCAGAAGGCGATGATGGAAGCGGAGATTAAGATTGTCGAGGCTAAGGGGCTTGCCGAAGCGCAGAAGATCATCAACTCGACGTTAAGCGTGAATTATCTCCAGCATGAGGCGATTCAGGCATACCAAACCCTCGCGGGCTCGGATAATACGACGTTTATCATCATGCCGACCAGCCCCAATGGGGTAGGCCTGCCGATCATCATGGGGCAGAATAAGTAGCTGTTAAGTTACATACTAAAAACCCCCGCCGAGAGGGACTTGATGACGAAGTAGCAATTCTTACCATTTTCTGTCACTGCGAACCCCGCGCTGCAATATATTTTCGATGCGCGGGGTAAAGCAGTCTATCTAAGAATATACAATATAAACAAATAGATTGCTTCGGCTAAAGCCTCACAATGACAAAAAACAGTTCGTCAACACGCCCAAAAAGCGGGG
>MIBD01000099.1:0-1938 GCA_001829395.1 Spirochaetes bacterium GWF1_49_6
AATATAGTGCTGAAGAACCTCCACCTCAAGCATTACAATCCGCCGCAGGAGATGATGTGTACCGGGAATGTTATCTACGGTTACGAAACGGGGTCTTTACTGTTGGAGAATTGCGTGATCGACGGTTCGGGGTACTGGGGACTGTGGCTAAGCGGTTTTAAAAACATCACGCTGAAAAATACCAAGTTCCTCAATCATGTTGATTCCAGCATCGATTTATATAACATAAAGTCGCTTGAAATAGACGGCTGCGAGTTCAGGAATAACGGCGGCGGGATTACTGTTAACTCATACGACATAATTAATATTAAGAATAGCAAGTATTTCGATAAGGCGGAAATAAAAATAAACGGCGGGAGTTATACCAAGAAGGAATTCGAGAACGGGATAAAGCTCGATGACGGCGATGGATATGAGGAAGAGTACGGCGATTAGTAGCCCGTACTCAATCTGCTAAAAGGCAGGCGGAGTAACATGAAGAAAGAATATGATTTTTCTCATGCCGAAAAAGGTAAGTTTTATGTGCCTGAATCTGAAATAGAGATTCCGATATATTTAAAGGGTAAAGTCAAGGCCGAATTAACGAGGCTAGCTCAAGAAAAACACCTGAATATCTCCGAAATGGTTAACGATATTCTCGACAAAGAAATCAAGCTCCATAAAACCTATTTTTCATCCAAGTCCTAACCCGCTAGTCGTCCAGAAATATCGTCTCCGATTCGATCAGACTCTCGAAGTCCGCTTGTGGGCGAGCAGATGGAATCCCGAAAAGCATACTCTATCTTAGTCGTCGAGGAAAATAGTCTCCGATTCAATCAGACTCTCGAAGTCTACGAGCGTACCCCCGGATTCGAAGCGTTCGATAATCTTCCTGCCGAGCGGGTCCAAGTCCGGCTGGAGGAAGGTGCGCAATTCCTGCATGAAATAGTCCGACAGTTCCTTACTCCCCTGATCGTACGCCTCCAACCCCACTTCGGCCTGATGCTCGACCTTCATAAATCCCGCGTCGAACGTTTGGCTTTCCACCACCAGCCTATTCAGCGAGTACCCTAGCAGGGTGCATCTCGACGGGGACAGCTCGTCACGGGTGAAACGGATACCTCCGCGCCGCGAGATATACTCCCGCATAATCCACAACGGCATAAACCCGACTTCCCATGCCCCGACGTGCTTCACCGGGCTGATACTGTAATGCACGCGCGGGTTGTTCGTGATCTGCTTCAGCAGGAGATTCGCCTGAATAATTTTCCGCCCGGTCGCGAACGGCCAGTACGAGCCGACGCCCTCGGAACTCATCCCTTCGGTGCTGATGATACTGGGGTTGTCGAATCCGCGCGGAGAGACCAGTCTCCATATCCATGCCAATGCGGGAGGGAGTATATGAAACAAGCCGAGGATACCGTAGGACGGTTTCTCGCGCGTGCACGGCGGGGTGCGTACCCCGAAACTGCGGATGTCCACGCTGACGGGTTTATTGACGATAGACGGGATACATTTCCTCGGGATGATGACGCGCGGGTTCGGGCATGCCTTCCCCGGAGCGTCCTCGATATGCTCCCATAGGAGCGCCGTGCTGTCCGGCTGAGCCTCTATATTCAGGAACAGGAGCGGGTTTAACGGGTGGATGGAGCGGGACTCGATATCCGGGTCGGTGCCGTAGTTCTTGATATGGTCGACGCGGATAAACCACCCGTTCTCGGCGTCGAGCGCGGTCAGCTTACCGTTACCCTTCTGCGCGAGCGTCGGGCACATCGCCATATCGTCGGTCACCGGGTTGATATTACACCCCTTGGGGAGTATCACATATTTGTCCTCGCCGGTTACGATATTCCGCCCGAACCGCAGGGAGCCGTCGAACTCGCGGTGCACATGCTCGTTCATCTCGGACTTACCCCCGCCGCTCGCCCCCTCGTGCATGATGGTTACTTTATTGTCGTA
>MIBD01000099.1:2061-2238 GCA_001829395.1 Spirochaetes bacterium GWF1_49_6
TATTTCGTACTGGTCCTTGAGACGGTTATGGATGACTTTCTGCTTGCCGTTAAAGTGGGTATGGCGGAACGGGGGCGCGACATACAGGATGCACTTCGGCGCGAATACCCCGTCACCCTCCGTAATCGAGACCATGCCCTGCAGAAGCGCGAGGCCGAACCCGAAGAACGCGGCGTT
>MIBD01000099.1:2281-12013 GCA_001829395.1 Spirochaetes bacterium GWF1_49_6
CCGGAGATGAACGGTACCGCGATGAGGCCGCAGCCCTTCAGCCATTCGAATGTCTCCGCGCGGAGGGAGTCGAACGGTTTGCCGTACACGTCCGCGAAACGGGTCTTATCGGACGGGAGACTGTCGCCTATCAGCATCGTGTCCGGGTCGCGGCGGCGCATATACGGCTCGAAGTAGTTCACCGATATCCCGTTCCTCACCTTGCAGACATACGCCTCCTGTACCGTGCGCTTACTGGGGAGATCGTACTCGACGTTGAAGAATCCCTTGGGGCCGGTCTCCGGCACGGATATGTCGAACAATTCCGACTGATTCTCCGCGAATAGGACGGACTTTGATCCTGTCAGGAGCGCTTCGATTTCCGGGGTCAGGCGTATTCTGGAACTGATTTCCGCGTAGGTTTTCATAATTTTACCCTTCGATAAATATTTCGCCGGAGGGGGAGTTGGGGTGTACCCCATATATGGCGACAGTGTGCACGATATTATAGCACGGATTAGGGGGCGCGTCAAACGATGGGAAAGGGATTAAAATAAAAAAAGTTATTTGAATAAGAAGGAATCTATACGGTTGATAACAAACTCCTTTATTTCATTTGCAATCAGATAGGCTTCTTTTGCGTCCGCTAAGGAGGGTTGGGGTAATTCCGATGGGTAACGGAATTCTACGGCGTAAGGGGTGAGAATTTCAGCTTTTATTAGCAATTGGTTGAACGAACTATCGATTTCCATACATTTACGGACAAGACCTCCAAGATTATGGGAAAAAGGGTGGTCTTTTTCGTGAAACGTAAGAAACGCTTTAAAATACTTTTCAGCGGCCTGCTGGCAATGAAAGCATAATGTGTCCGAAGGAATCTCTGTTTCAGGAAATGACAGATTGTTTTCAACGTTTTTTAAATCGTTATCGGCTTTTCGAATCCATCTATATGCCGATTCTTTCAGCTTCCCGTTCATAAATTATCTTTCCTTCTTTGATAGCTCTGGATATGAATGATGAAGAAAGTTCAGCGGATTTCCGAACCTCGGAATTTGTATAAAACAGGATATCTTTTTCTATCATAACTTCCGAGAGCGCGACACGCACTTCCAATCCCCTTTTATAGTGAGGGATATTTTTTTCCCTGTCGGAAATAACCAAAATATCAATATCGCTGTTTACATCCTGCTCGCCGCGCGCGTAAGACCCGAATATGACAATCTTTTCCGGCTGGTATAAACGAACGATAATATCCTTAATATGCTCGATTTCCGTTATAGGAATCATTTTTATTATTACCTGCCTGTTACGTTATTAATACTTTACAACGATTTATGCGGGTTGTCAAAATATTCGCGTAGTTCAGCCTGAAATCGGGATTAGCCTCCTCTTTCCAGCCGGAGACAAGCCGTACGCATTGCGAACTACCCATAGATACCTACAATCTCTTTAGCTTCGGATAAAAGGTCGCCTTACCGGGTGGGTTTGGTGAAAACTTTCATCACGGGTGAACGACATCTAAGACAGATCAGCCTGAAATCGGGATTAGCCGTACGCAGTACCTTCACTTTTAAATCATTCCAT
Source organism: Spirochaetes bacterium GWF1_49_6 (assembly GCA_001829395.1). GTDB lineage: Bacteria > Spirochaetota > Brevinematia > Brevinematales > GWF1-51-8 > GWF1-51-8. Next base: position 3,845 of record MIBD01000099.1, read on the forward strand.
GTTATAATATTCCACTGATTATAGGAGGCATGAGTATGCACCCCAAGGCTCTCGAAGTGATGAAAAAATATACCACCCTGACCGACTCGTTGTCCCATAAAGACCCCGGCTCGCAGGAATATATCAAGACCGCGAAGGAACGCGCCGAACTCGAACCATTCGTCGATAAGTACAATCTGGTGGCGGGAGTCGAGAAGGAGATCGAGGATAACGACGCGCTGATGCGCGGCGACAGCGATCCGGAGATCCGGGATATGGCGAAAGCCGAACTGGATAACCTCTATCAGCGGAAAGAACAACTCGAACAGGAAGTCCTCGCGATGCTTCTGCCGAAAGACGAGAGGAAATCCCGTAATATTATTGTTGAAATCCGCGCGGGGGCGGGCGGGGACGAAGCCGCGATATTCGCCGGCGACCTTTTCCGCATGTATACCCGTTACGCTGAAATCAAGCGATGGAAGTACGAGATCATCGACTTCAACGAGATCGGCCTCGGCGGATATAAGGAAATAGTCTTCTCCATGAAGGGGAAGGACTTATACGGGTACATGAAGTACGAGAGCGGGGTGCACCGCGTCCAGCGGGTGCCGTTGACCGAGGCGGGCGGACGACTGCATACCTCCACCGCGTCGGTGGCGGTGATGCCCGAGGCGAAGGAAGTGGACGTGCAGATCGACGATAAGGACCTGCGTATCGACGTGTACCGCGCGAGCGGCGCGGGCGGCCAGCATGTCAACAAGACCGACTCCGCGGTGCGTATCACCCACCTTCCCACTATGGTGGTGGTGACCTGTCAGGACGAGCGTTCCCAGCTCCAGAACCGCGACCGCGCGATGCAGGTTCTGCGCGCGAAACTTTACGATATGGAAGTCCAGAAAAAGATCAGCGAAGAGACTGAGACGCGCCGTTCCATGATCGGATCGCAGGAGCGCGCGGAGAAAATCCGCACCTATAACTATCCCCAGAACCGCATCACCGACCACCGGATCAATCTCACCCTCTATAAGCTCGATATCATTATGAACGGCGACCTGGACGAGCTGATTAACGCGCTTATCCTCGACGAGCAGCAGTCCATGCTGAAAACCCTGGATTAGCATGACGGTCGGAGAAATATACGAGTACGCGTCGGGGGAATTCGAACGCGCGGGAATACCGACCCCAAAGACCGACGCGGGACTCCTGATCGCGCACGGGCTGGGTCTCGAGCGTATCGATATATTTCTCAGGAAGGACGAAAAGATTGGGATATTCCGTAAGTCCCGGATTATGAAGATGATCCGGCGTCGTCTCGCTTTCGAACCGGCCGCATATATAATCGGATACCGCTATTTCTATCTCGATAAATTCAAAGTCGACCCCTCCGTACTGATTCCCCGCTGCGACACGGAGCATATTATCTATACCGCCGAGACCCTCGGTAAGGAACGCGGGGGATTTCACCGAATCCTCGATATCGGCGCGGGAAGCGGGGCGATCACCGTATCGCTCGCGAAACTTTTCCCCGACGCCGCGGTTATCGGCATCGATTTGTTCACCGAGACCGCCGAACGGAACGTCAAGACGCTCGGCGCGTCCAACGCATATATCCTGCGTCAGGACGTGATGGAGCTTGAACCGTCGCCCGGGACGAAGTTCGACCTGATCGCGTCGAACCCGCCTTACCTGTCCGACGAGGATATGCTGAAACTTTCCCCGGAGGTACGGGACTACGAACCCTACGACGCACTTTACGGTGGGCCGGATGGGATGGATTTTTACCGGCGTATCGCGGATATCGCTGGCGGGCTTCTTACGGATAACGGGATACTCCTGCTGGAGACCGACTTCAAATGGAAGCAGGTGTCGGGGATATTCGCCGCGAAGGGCTTTTTCGTCCAGCTGCCGATCAAGGATTATAATCATTTCGAGCGGGTGTTGGTCGTCAGAAAAACTCTGCCCGAATCTTGAAATATAACCCGTTTTCCTTTAACTTATTGTCGCTTATAAACGGCGCCGGTTTTTTGAAAGATATACATTACGTACCGGCTTGATTTTCTGATACTTGTCACTTTGAACTTGATACTTTTTTACTTATTATGGGGAGGATGGATTGAAGCAATTAGGGAAGGGACTGAATAATTTTTGGATGAAGGCGGGAGTGTTCTCCGCGATAGCCGCGTTGCTGGTGATAACCGGGATTTGCACCCTGTCCGGCGAGAACGCGGCGCAGAAGGCGGTCGACCCGAAGGCGCTCGGTTTTTACTCGGAGGGACTCTACCGTCATAGCTACGAGGAAATTTCGAAGATGAGCGCGCCGTCAGCGGCGGATTATTACCTTGCCGCGCGGAGTTTGCAGGAACTGAAAAAACTTGCCGACGCGGTGAAATATTTTCGTAAGATCGACGTCAAAGCGCTCGGGGAATGCAAGGACGGCAAGTTCCTGACGGAGAACTACGAGTACTATTTCCCGAAAGCCCTGATCGACTCTCCCGAAACCTATACCGATTCTCTCGATATCGTGTCCAATATCCTGATCGGTATGAACCCCAAGTCGATGTTCTACGAGGATGTGGGCGAAATCTACCTGTTTTTCCTGTGGAAAAACCAGAAATATACGACCCTGACGAATAATAAGCTCCTGAAACTCTCTAACGCCAATCCGTTCATCCCGCTCGCGCAGGTGATGCTGGGGGATAAGAAGAAGATCGACGCGGCGTTGAACCGCTATTACGATATCCCGAATAAAGGCGTCTATAAGACCATACTCGACAAGCTGACGCCCGAGGACCTTCCTACCCTGTGGAGCCTCAAACGTACCTATACGATCGCGCTCGACCTGCAGCTGAACGGCTTCGCGTCGAAACTGCTCGAACGGATATTCCAGCTTGAGAAGGACAAGGATTACTACGAACGCAACAAATGCATCCTGCTGATACGCGCCGGGGAGAAGCAGAAGGCTATCGACGGGTTGAAGAAGCATATTCAGTCCGGCAAGGCCTCCATCGCGTCGTTCTCGTTCCTCCTGCGTAACCTGAAGAAGAAGGGGACATGGAAGGACGCCTACGATGTGGTCAAGCTCGCGGAGGCCAAGTATCCCGGCGAGTTCACCGACAGCTTCGTGACTATCCTGAAGAATCTCGGGTACGCCGACGAGCTTTCCGAATGGCTCCTCAAACATATCAATAATTTCGATCTGGTCGATAAATACGGCGCGGTTACTGTTCAGACTCTCCTCCGTAAGGATGAGAAGAAGGCGCGCGAACTGATGGATAAAATGCTGGCTAAGGTGAACGATTACAGCGTGCTTCTCGTGTCGGCGCTGCTGTACCATGAACGCGGCGAACTCGATAAGGCGTATCCGCAGTTCCTCAAGGTCATGCTCTATTACCCGTTCACCTACGAATGGGTGGTCGCGATGCGTTACGAACCGGTCCTGCGGGAAAAATATCCCGAGGTGTTCGATAAAATACTTGCCGAATGGATGAAATGGGCGAAGTCGCAGTCGCTAAAAAAGATGCTGCAGGTCTATCTCGGTTTCGCCGAGGCCGACCCGATTGTATTCGAGAAGAAGATCGGGATGAAAAATATCGAGAAGCAGTTGACAAGCTACCGGACGTCGATGAAGGGCATCCTGAAGGCGTCGAAGGAAATCCCGGAGGTCGCGCAGGCGATGACGCTCGCCGACAAGGGGTGGAACCTCGAACTATTCAAGTATGTCGAGAACGCGCTGGATAAGGCTTGCCGGAACGCGAAGGACGGCAAACTCGACGAAGAACTGAAATGGAAATATACCTATCATTATAAGGAAGTTTACCGCGCGTTGAAGCTCTGGGGCAACGTAGTCAGCCGTTTCAATACTTGGTCGTTCAGCCTGATCGGCGGGCGGATGTACCATCCCGTCCTGCCGAAGGAGAGCTTCCAAGACCTGTACCCGCTGATGGAGTTCGGCATGATCGTGAAGACGGTCGGCGATACGAACCGCACCCTTTGGATGCTCTCGTCGTTCCGCGAGGAAAGCCATTTCCGTAAGCTGGTGACCTCATGGGTAGGCGCGGTCGGGTACGCGCAGGTGATGCCGTATACCGCGGAGGGGCTGAAAAAGAATATGAAGGAGCCGTACCTCGAACTCCGCGACTTCGAGGACAATATCCGCATGGGGATGCAGTTGTTCAATTATCTGTTCAAGCTCTATGGGGATAATTACGCGTTCGCGCTGGGGGCGTATAATGCGGGCGAGGGCGCGGTGAACAAGTGGAAGGCGGATGTCGCGTACAAGAACGAGCTGTGGATCGAGTGCATCCTGTACGACGAGACCCGGAATTATGTGAAACGCATCATGCTGACGCGGTACTATTACAGTATGTTGTACGGCTTCCCTAAATTTAAGTACGTGAGCTTCCATTAGGGGAAGTTGACAGTTTATAGCTCAGGGAGTAATATATTTAGCAGAAGTAATTTTATAAAGGCATATTGTCATTTGTAATTACTTATATTCTTGTAGAAGAGAATTATTAGAAGGAATAAAAATGAGTGTATTTAGTTTAGAAAGGGATTTAGAAATATCTGAAAATGCTTTTCATAAAATTAACTTGCCGTATAATACAGCATTAAAAATGGATGGGCTTAAACTTTTATCGTATTTAAAAAATGATAGTATTCCTGTGTGTTTCTTTGATCCTCAGTATCGAGGGATCATGGATAAAATGAATTATGGAAACGAAGGAGCGCGACAAAAATTTAGAGCAAAAATGGAACAGATGTCTGAAGAAATAATTATTGAATTTATAAAAAGAATTGATTCAGTCCTGATACCTTCCGGACATATGTATTTATGGGTTGATAAATTTCATCTATGTGAGGGGTTTCATGCTTGGCTAAAGAATACAAAGTTACAGATTGTAGATTTATTAACATGGGATAAACAAAAAATGGGAATGGGGTATAGAACAAGAAGACAAGTAGAATACCTTGTTATTCTTCAAAAAGAACCTTTAAGAGCGAAGGGGGTTTGGTCGAAGCATAATATTCCAGATATTTGGTCTGAAAAAGTAAAAAGTAATAATCATGCTCATCCAAAACCAATAGAACTTCAGAAGGAATTAATACTTGCAACAAGTAATGAAAATGATATTATTCTTGATCCTGCAGCAGGAACTTTTTCTGTAATGACGGCCGCGATTGAGACAAATAGAAGATTTATTGGTTGTGATATTTCCTATGGAGAACTATATGGCATTAATTGAAGAAAGAGAAGGAAGAAGAGATGCAAATTCTGGTTACTCAAGGGTTTTTGGAAACCAACAACTTGGGTCCTTAATAAGTCGAGTACATGCTACATCAATTTCTGCAGGGAATGAATTGGAAAAAATTATTTCATCACTGGCAAACACTTCTATTACAATGGATGATATCATGGATGAAAATTTTTCCGAAGGGGTATATTTAATCACAAAAAATGCAGTAAAAAAATCCAAGCTGAAATTACTATCGAATTTAGAACCAGATTTATTAATTTTTATTATAGAGAATAAACGTCGTCATTGTTATATCGTCGAGTTAAAAGATGGGGATAATTTTGATACGAAAAAATCCTCAGGCGAAAAAGAAAATATGAAGAAATTCGAAAGTCATATCTCTAAAAAAATTCAATTTACTACCTCAATACATTTTTGTTGTTTTAACCAAGATAGTAAGCATATGATAGTGAATGGATTTAAAGGAAGAATTTCTGAAGAAGAAGCGTTAACTGGAAAGGAACTTTGTGAGATAATAAATGTAGATTTTTATAAGGTTGTTTCGATGAGGGAAAAAGATCAGGAAGCTAATTTTAAATTCTTTCTAGATAGTCTAGTAGAAATTCCTCAAGTAAGTTCCTATCTCAAAACAAAGAAACATTTATTATGAATTATAATTCAATAAAATATTGATGTATTTTTATTTTCCGAAGTTCAGGTACGTGAGCTTCCATTAGGGGAAGTTGACAGTTTTGTTCTTCGGGGATAAACTATATAGAAGAGTTCGTAAGGAGAGTGTTATGATAATCTTGCATGGAAAGTATGACCATGGGAGAATTGAAATAGAAGAAAAAGAATTACCTGAAATCGAAACTGATATAGAGATTAGGCTGACTAGTCCTCAAGAAAGGATAAATAGAAAAGAATTGGATAAAATAGTAGGAAAATTCGATTTTGGCGGGAGATTCGACCATACCAATATCAGGGATATGATATATGATTGATGTATTCCTTGATACCAATATCCTGCTTTATTCTATGGATGTAAAGTCTGAATTTTTCAATCAAGCGAAGAGTGTTTTATATAATCCCGGGTACAGGTTTTTTATTTCAAATAAGAATATCAGCGAATTTATAGCCGCGGTTACAAAGTATAAATTAATGGACTATACTGTTCTCATTCAATCTATTGAAGCATTTTGCGGCTTATTTAATATGCTTTTTCCTGATGAAGTATCCCATAATATTTTTATTTCTTTATTAAAGGAGCATCGGCCTGAAAGAAACCGGGTTTTCGATATAGAAATTGTATCCATTATGCTTGCAAATAAGATATCTAAGATTGCCACATATAATGAAAAAGACTTTATTGGAATCCCCGGAATCGAGATAATAGGGCAGTAGGTATATAGATCAAGCGGCGGGTCGTTTATGATAATTCTGCATGGGATGTATCATAAGCGGTAATAAGTTAGAAAAGAAAGGAGCGGACATGTCGGAGAAGGATGCGATTATCAACGGGATCGAGACTTTTATCAGAAAGAACGGCGGGGATTTCGGCTCATGGTATGTGGGGATTAGCGACGATGCCGATAAAAGGCTGTTTGTGGAGCACCACGTCAATGAAGACTCCAATAATTGGACATACTATACCGCGGAATCTCACGACGAAGCCCTGGAGATCGAGGAATACTTCATCAACATGAAACGTACCGACGGGGAGCATGGGGACGGGGAAGACGGCGCGGATATGGTCTATGCCTATAGAAAATCCGTCAGCACTAATCCGTAAATCAAGAGAAATGACGATTCGGGTAAACAGTTTCCATGAGAAGGAGTTGACACTCAGCCGTTTCATGGGTAAGATATAATGAGATAAAGTGTTTCGGAGGTAAAAGATGATTATACTCCATGGAGTGTATGATAACGGGAAAATAGAGATAAAGGAAAAGAATTTACCCCAGATCAGGACGGAAATCGAGATCGCGCTTCCTGAAGAAAAAAATGTCCGTGAAGAGAATCAATTTCTTTTCGAATGCAGGGGGAAGCTCGATATTGACGGCAAAGCGATTGAAAAACTCCGTCGTGAGAGCAGGGTATGATAATTCTTGTCGATACGAATGTGCTTATCGATTTTTTAAGAGGATATGATAGTTTTATTGATATTTTTAAAACAGAGCGGATTATCATATCCGGCGTTGTATATTCCGAACTTTTATACGGTAGTAAATCTGAAAAAGAGATCTATACGATTAGAGAACTTTATCGGAAATTTGGAACCCCGGAAACCGATTTAGTCGATTGGGAAAAAACAGGTCTTTTAATTAAAAAACTAAAAAAAAGCGGAATCACCGTCAGTTTTCAGGATGCCGTACTCGCAGGGCAATGTATTGAAACTGGCCGCAAGCTGTTAACCAAAGATAAACACTTTCAATATATTGAAAACGCTCTTGGCATCGATATAACAGTAAAAATATAAACAAAGCTTCTTTATAAGGAGATAATAAATATTTGGAAGGTATAAATGATAATAGTATTTAATTATTGTTTAAAAATTCTTAACGAAAATTCCCATGCCCCAACATCCCTCCCTCCTCTTTAAAGCTCTCGCCGACGAGAACCGTCTGCGGATACTGAACCTGCTCCTGCGCGAGGAACTCTGCGTCTGCCAGCTCGAATGCGTACTGGGGGTCAAGCAGTCCAACCTGTCGCGCCACCTCACCAAGCTCGCGCAGGCGGGGCTGATTGTCCCGGAGAAGCGCGCCCAATTCGTGTTCTACCGGATCGACCCCGCGCTGTCCGGTCGTTACCCGCAGTTCGATACATTCCTCCGCGCGGCGCTGGAATCCGTCCCCGTGCATCAGGCCGACCTTGAGAGCCTCGCCCGCAGTCACAAATCGGGGATGCTCTGCATGAAAATATCCTGAATTATCATTGCATTTTCCTTGACAAA
>MIBD01000099.1:12027-12169 GCA_001829395.1 Spirochaetes bacterium GWF1_49_6
GTATTATATTACTATATGAGCAGATAGTAATATAGTAAATACATTCCCGGAGGTTTCTGTTGAAAATTGCGAAAAAGCACGCGCCGATTGTGTCGGTGATTCTCATGGCGTTTATCCTGCCGCTGATTATGACATTCTTTAT
>MIBD01000099.1:12214-15134 GCA_001829395.1 Spirochaetes bacterium GWF1_49_6
GCTGAAAAGTTTCGCCGTCGCGTTCGTGATCGCCCTTCCTCTCATCATTTTCCTTTCCCCGGTGATCAGGAAGATCGTCGATAAGGTAAGCGAGTAGGAGGCAAGTATGGAAGATACATCAAAATCGGTGGGGCTGGGGGTATTCGAAAAACTCCTCACCGTCTGGGTGATCGCTTGCATGGCGCTCGGAGTGCTGATCGGGAAATTTCTGCCGGCGGTGCCGCAGTTTCTCGGCACATTGGAATACGCCCATGTTTCCATACCGGTCGCCGTGCTGATATGGCTGATGATCTACCCGATGATGCTGAAAATCGACTTTTCGGGCATCGCAAAGGCCGCGAAGAAGCCCAAGGGACTCGTGATCACCCTGGTGACCAACTGGCTGATTAAACCGTTCACCATGTACGGGATCAGCTACCTCTTCCTGAAGGTTATATTTCATGGGATTATCCCCGATACGCTGTCGACCGAATACCTCGCGGGCGCCGTTTTTCTCGGCGCGGCTCCATGCACCGCCATGGTGTTCGTATGGAGTCACCTGACGAAGGGCGAGCCGGCGTTTACGCTGGTGCAGGTCGCGATCAACGACCTTGTTATCCTCGCGCTCTACGCCCCGATTGTGGCGTTCCTCCTCGGCCTTTCCAACGTCCCCGTGCCGTGGGATACGCTGATCCTGTCGGTTGTTCTCTTTGTGGTAGTGCCGCTATCCGCGGGTTATCTTACAAGGATTCTTATTGTAAAAAGAAAGGGTGAAGAATATTTTAGGGAAAAATTTGTCACAAAGTTTAATTCTGTCACTGTGATCGGCCTTTTACTGACCCTTATTATTATTTTCTCATTTCAGGGCGAGATCATCCTTGGGAATTATTTGCATATCATTCTTATTGCCGTGCCGTTCATTATCCAGACGGGTTTCATATTCGCGCTCGCGTACTTCTGGGCGAAGCTATGGAAACTCCCGCATAACATCGCCTCGCCCGCCGCGATGATCGGCGCGAGCAACTTCTTCGAACTCGCGGTAGCGGTGGCGATATCGCTTTTCGGCCTCAATTCCGGCGCGACCCTTGCGACTGTGGTCGGGGTGCTGGTGGAGGTACCGGTCATGCTGACGCTGGTGGCGATTTCCAACCGCAGCCGGAAATGGTTCGATAAGGGACTACCGGCGGAAACGGAATAGATTTATGGTCACTTCTAAAAACTTGAAAATAATGGAGTATTATTAAATATGAGAGAAATTGCCATGTCATTGCGAGTGTAGCGAAGCAATCTATTTTCTTATTTAATAATAAATTACACAGACTGCTTCGCCCCGCGCATCGAAAATATATCGTAGCGCGGTATCGCAGTGACATGAATATGCTTTATTCTGTTCTGAAAACCGTTTTTTATTCATTATGATAGAGTTTTTAGCACCGCCCTTATATAAATAGGAGACGTATTATGAAATTACAAATTTTAGGTACCGGGTGCGCCCGCTGCAATATGCTCGAGACGAATGTACGCGCAGCCGTCGCGGAAGCGGGTATAGACGCCGAGGTCGAGAAGGTGACCGATCTCGATACGATGATGGATATGGGGGTGATGGTCACTCCCGCCCTTGCGTTAGACGGTAAAGTGGTCAGCGCGGGTAAGGTGCTCACTAAAGACCAAGTCATGCAGATGATCGGGGAGAAGTAAAATGGCGGGATGTAATTGCGGTTCGGGAGAAAAAACTAATTTAATATACGCATGCTCAGGGGCGGCGAATACGGGACTTTTAGCCGATCAGGTCGCGCGCGCATTGATGAAGGATAACGCGGGGGATATGACCTGTCTTGCCGCTATGGGAGCCGGCCTTTCTGGATTTATCGCATCGGCGGAGGGGGCGGATTCAAATATCGTGATCGACGGCTGTCCCGTCGCCTGCGGAAAGCAGATATTTGAAAAGTTAGGTTTGAAGTACAGACATTTTATTACTACCGACTTCGGAGTTCAGAAAAATAAAACCGCGATCACGGGCGAGGTGATAGAAGATGTGAAAAACGCGATCAGAGAGGTTATCTGTAATGGCGGCTAAAGAATTCTCGCCGAATCAAAAACTCCTGATATTCGCCGGATTGTTCGCCCTCGCGTACTTTATCCCGTGGGGCGACCTAATCATACAAAACTCCCTTCACGAAGCGTTTTTCATGCTGTCCGAGTACGCCCAACAGCACGTCTTGTTGTGCCTTATCCCGGCGTTCTTCATAGCGGGCGCGATCACCGTCTTCCTCAATCAGCAATCGGTGATCAAGTACCTCGGGCCGAAAGCGAACAAATTTGTCGCGTACACGGTCGCATCGTTCTCCGGCGCGATACTCGCGGTATGTTCATGCACCGTACTGCCCCTGTTCAAGGGTATCTACAAAAAAGGCGCGGGGCTGGGGCCTGCGGTCTCGTTCCTGTACTCCGGCCCGGCGATCAGTATCCTCGCGATTGTATTCTCATTCAAGGTGTTCGGGTGGGAGATGGGTGTCGCGCGGACAATCGGCGCGATAGTATTCGCGTTCGTGATTGGTCTTCTTATGGAGTTCATATTCCGTAAAGATGACGAAAAACGGCTGACCGACGAGAAGATGTTTTCGGGCGTGCAGGATAATTCGCGGAGAAATTTAGGGCAGACTAGTCTGTATATGGCGTCGATGATCGGGATACTGGTCTTCCTCAACTGGGCGCCTTCGGGCGGTTCGGTGGCTATTGTAGACTTTATTTATAGTATAAAATGGTGGATCGCGGGCGGATTCGGAATCGGACTGATCGTGATGCTGATCTTCTGGTTCAAGAAGGACGAACTGAAGGAATGGGCTGCCGCAACACGGGACTTCTCGATACAAATCGTCCCGCTCCTTTTCGGCGGCGTCCTGATCGCGGGCTTCCTGCTCGGGCGTCCGGGGCATACCGC
>MIBD01000099.1:15152-17595 GCA_001829395.1 Spirochaetes bacterium GWF1_49_6
GATCGCATCGGCGGTCGGCGGAAATTCGATTTTATCGAACTTGTTCGCCTCCGTTTCCGGTGCGCTCATGTACTTCGCTACGTTGACCGAAGTACCGATCGTGCAGGGGCTGATGGGCGCGGGAATGGGTAAGGGACCCGCGCTCGCGCTGTTACTCGCGGGGCCGTCACTCTCGCTCCCGTCGATGCTCGTGATCGGCGGGGAACTGGGGGCGAAAAAGACTCTCACATATATCGGCCTTGTTGTGATTATGTCGACGCTCGCGGGATGGATATTCGGAATGATCGTATGAGGAGATATTAAATGTGGGGATTGTTAATCGGAACCACCGGCGCGGTTATTGTCTCCCTAATTTTTAACCGTGAAAAGACATGGAAGGGTATTAAATCCGGCGCGCGTATGTTTATCAATCTGCTGCCCCCATTTATAACAGTTCTGATTTTAGTCGCTTTCGTTTTGACTCTTTTACCGAAAGAGATACTTATTCAATTGATGGGGGAAGAAGCCGGGCTGACCGGTTTTGCTATCGCGGCGGTGTTAGGATCGATATCGCTGATACCGGGATTTATCGCCTATCCCCTTTCGGCGATCTTAATAAAGAACGGTCTCGGATATCCGGTAATAGCGGTTTTCATTACCACTTTGATGATGGTGGGAATTGTCACCCTGCCTTTGGAAAGTAAATACTTCGGATGGAAGGCAGCGGTTACCAGAAACCTGTTCAGTCTGACGGGAGCGTTAATTATCGGAGTCGCTATCGCCCTCTTATGGAAAATAATATGAAGAAATGTCTTTTTAAACACCGATGGGATTTGATCATAATCGGCGTCTTCGCCGTTTTTATCATAATTTCGTTCGCGGCGGGATTCGATTTCGGTATTCGAACAGTGAATAATTTTATCGACTCGTTTATCGAAATGATTGTGCTTATCCCGCTCATGTTTATCCTGATCGGACTTTTCGACGTATGGGTGCCCAAGGAGATTGTCGAGAAGCATATCGGGAAGGATTCGGGAATAAAGGGCATACTATGGGTAGTTTTACTCTCAATGCTGCAAGCTGGCCCTCTCTATGGGGCTTTCCCCGTGGCATATATATTGTGGAAAAAAGGGGCGAGCGTCAGAAATATCTTTATTTACATCGGCGCGTTTTCGACACTGAAAATCCCGATGCTGTCGTTCGAGATAGGGTATTTAGGGTTGAAGTTTTCACTGATGCGAACCTTGTTTACCCTGCCGGTTTTTATCTTGATCGCGGTTTTAATGGAAAAAATATTCGGTAAAAACTTTGAAATAAAGCAGCCCGATTCTGATAAAAAAGATTGATTTTTTGGAGGAATTTATGAAAATATTTCCGCTGAACGATATTTCTGTATATCCCTACGAGGAGCGGGCTAAAAACGTTTTTTTCGAGGCGGAGAAATTTAAAACCAGAATGATTCAATTAGAGCCGGGCGGGAAACTCCCGGACTGTCAGATGAAATCCCATGTGATATTCTACGTCATTTCCGGTGAGGCTAATGTCGAAGTAAACGGGGAAAAGGCGGTGTTGAAACAAGGCGATTGCCTGATCTCCGAACCGGGCGATTTTTCCTTAAAGTCGGAGAATGGCGTGAGAATCTTAGGTATCCAGATAAAATAACAGGAGTTTGAATGATGAAGACTATCTTGAGTTATATTTTCATCGGATTAGCCCTTTCCGTTTTTACATCCGGTTGTACCGGCGGAAACGCATCGTCTGAGGAAAAGAAGGAAAGCAAAAAGAACTCTTTCCTCGGAAAAGTGACGTTTATCGAACTGGGCGCCGCGACCTGCACGCCGTGCCAGATGATGCAGAAGGTGATGCTCGAAATGGAGAAGAAATTCTCCAACAGGATCAATATCGTATTCTACGACGTCAATACGGTCGCGGGCAAGCCGTACGCCTACCAGTACGGAATCCGTGTCATTCCCACGCAGGTATTCCTCGACACCAACGGTAACGAGTACTTCCGGCACGAGGGATATTTTCCGCTCGAGGCGGTCGAAAGTATCCTGAAGCTGAAGGGCGTGGAGTAATGGATTTCCTCACGGCTATTTTCGACGCGTTTAACGGAGCTTTCCAGTCCGCCCCGTTTATAGCGATACTCGCGGCGTTCGGGTGGGGGATGCTCAGTATTTTACTGAGTCCCTGCCATCTTTCCGGGATACCGCTCGCGATCGGATATATCAACGGGCGCGGGAAGGTCGAGACAAAGCGAGCTTTTTTTCTTTCGGCTTTGTTTTCCGCCGGCGTGCTGGTTACCTTAATTGTTATCGGATCGATTACTGCCGCTCTGGGATTAATGCTCGGCGATATCGGTAAAACGGGAAATATTATCGTCTCTGTAGTATTCATTCTGGTCGGCATCTGGATGCTCGATGTTATTCCGTTCCTGCGAATCCCTCAGGCAGCTCCTGAAGTG
>MIBD01000099.1:17601-18837 GCA_001829395.1 Spirochaetes bacterium GWF1_49_6
AAAGGCGGTTTGGGCGCTTTTCTTTTAGGTCTGATTTTCGGTCTTGCTTTGGGACCATGTTCGTTTGGCTTTATGATGCCGTTATTACTGATCGTTTTCAACTCAGCGGCAAGTAATTTTGCCTTGTCATCGGGGCTTCTGGTCTCGTTTGCTCTAGGGCACACCGGTATGATCGTCCTCGCGGGCACGTTTATCAACCTTGTACAGAAGTTCCTCAAATGGAATGAAAAATCGAAAGGGGCGTTGATTTTCAGATGGGTCTGCGGGGTATTGGTCATCCTGACCGGAATCTATCTTTTGATCGAGGCAATCAAAAAAGTATAATCCCGTCCGGCGGTAAGACTTTTTACCGGAAACGATTTAGCTGGAAATATTTTCAAAACTACTTGACGAAAAAAGAAAAATAGATTATTCTATAACTATGAAACATTCGAAATATGCCAAAGTATTCAAGGCTTTATCCAGTGAACAGCGATTGAATATTTTTTTAATGATCTATAATTACTGCCAGACCGACTCTGAAACAGACTCCGGTACGGAAAGAGATCATCACGATTCACCGTGTAAATGTATGGAAAAGACTTTTACAAAAGTCAGCAGTATTATGACACTTTCGCGTTCGACGATTTCCCACCATCTGAAAGAATTACAAAACGCCGGACTCATTCGATGCGAAAGGAACGGACAATCTTTTAATTGCAGTGTTAATAAGGAATTATTAAACGAAGTGAGAACCTTATTCGATTAAATTTTTTTATTATAAAAGTTCGATAGCTATCGAATAATAGAACTTAGGAGGTTTTTATGTTTGGTGACTTTTGCGGTTGCGGGACGGGTCCCGGATCGATGTGCGATCAATTGAATTTTTCCGTGAAAGAGACGGAGAAAGGCGTTCAGATCGATGTTACGCCGAAAGACGCCGCGAAAACGGATTCGCTAAAATCCTTTGTAAAAGGATTTAAAGATTTCTGTAATTGCTGCTGATAGGCGTTTAATCGATTAATGCCATCCGGATATAGGCGCGCCTATATCCGGATTTTTTACGGTTATTTCTGATAAAATTATATATTGGGTTGTGTAGTAAAGAAAACCTTTTTTTAATAAACGTTCGATAACGTTTCGGTCTATCGGAATATGTTCCCGGAACGATCAGAAAGAATGATATTTCAAGAGAAATCTACAGAAGTGTTTCATTTGTTCAATCTTCAGGCGTTTCCCTATGAAGAAACGGATTAA
>MIBD01000099.1:18979-19163 GCA_001829395.1 Spirochaetes bacterium GWF1_49_6
GCTCCGGGGTGGAAAAAAGCGACGAGCTTCCATTATCCCCCCCGGACACTGTGATCATTAAGCTCGATATTGTCCGCGCCTTCGATATGAGGCTTCCCGTTATCAGCGAAACAGACTTCCGGCAGATATTGACCGAGGCGGAAAGTGTGCTGACGGCGAAATTCGGCGGGATTATTCAATTCGA
>MIBD01000099.1:19248-28519 GCA_001829395.1 Spirochaetes bacterium GWF1_49_6
CCGTACAAGTACGATACCCAGCTCGGGAATAAAATGCCTATATTCTCAACCCCTGAATTTAAAAAACAAGTCTCGGACTTCCTGAAAATGTACAGTCTGGAAAGCCTCGGAAAATATTTCCCCGGCGTGACCCTGAAGAATTACGACCATGCGGCGGAATTGCTGATAGATACATATCAGCGGAAAGTCGAATGGCTGAAAACTCTGAAAACGGCGAAGGGGGTGAGCCTGTTAATCAAGGATCAGCCGCCACAGCAGTCGTTTATCGAATGGTACGCGATGATGTCCGCGCAGGATAAATACGATATTGTAATCGCGAACTCGCTGATCGTGTATGACCTGATTACTTCGCCCTACCCGCACACCGTCTGCAAGCACGCGAAGGCCGGCGGCGCGAGTTTCAGCAGTCCCGCGCGGGACGCGTTCGGCGGGAACTCCGTGATGATCAATATCCTCGAAGACTATGGAAATATCCCGGGAATTAGCGCCGATTATCAGGATATCGCCCCGGAAACAAAGAATAAAATTATCGGGGCTATCCTTCTCGCGCATGAGATCGGCCATGCATACTTCCATATCCCCGATGTCTATGATCATCCGGTGTCGTGCCTGATGAATACGCCAAGCGGGGATGTGAGCAACCCGGAACTTTATGCTATGCTGATCGCCGATATGACGCTGTGCCCGAAATGCAAGCCGTGGGTGGACGCAAAGCTCTATTCGATTATGGCGGATAGCGAAACGGACGATGTGAAAAAGGGCGATTTGTATATAATATGCGCCGAAAAGACCGCCGGATTGATGGGTAAGGATTTTAAAAATTTCTACGACCAGAAGGTCTATATCGCCGGGCTGTTTAATAAAGCGCTTGCGGCATACCAGAAAGCGGGGGATAAAAAGAAAATCGCGGAATGCGATAAGAAGTACTACTCGATGTTTCCGAAGTAACCGGCATGTTATTATAGGGCGGTTCCCCCCTGACGGGGACTGACGCAAAAACACGAAAATAATGGAGTATTATTAAAGATGAGAGAAATTGCTTTGTCATTGCGAGTGTAGCAAAGCAATCTATTTTAATATTTTATACTAAATTACACAGACTGCTTCTGCCGCGCTTCAAAAAATTATTGTAGCGCGGTCTCGCAGTGACATAAATATGCTTTTATTCTGTTCTGAAAACCGCTTTTTTATTCATTATGATGGAGTTTTTGGAACTGCCCTATAGATAAACGTACCCGCTTATAACGATTCCGCCCATTCCTCGAAATCCGGGTGGCGAGACTTGCCCTTCTCCCATAATGGTTCGGGATCGTCGACAGGGTCGAGGCCGAACTTCGATTTGAGCCATGCCCGGTACTCGCCGCTCTCCCCTCTCTGCTCCTCCTCGTACTCGAGGAATTCCCCGTCGAACGGGACATAGTCGCGGTTGGCGGTCAGCATCACGAGGTAATCGGCGAGATTGTCCGCGATCACGGTCGAGCCGACTCCCTCGGAGGAAAGAAATATCACGGGGGCGTTATCGGGGGTCATCCCGTCCTCGTAGAGCCAGAACCCGATGAGCGACCCGGCGCCGTCTATCCCGAACGGGAGTACTTTCGAATACCCTTCCTCGATATCCCCGAACCAGTCGTGCGCGATATGCTCCTCGTCCGCCTGAATCTCGATACTGCCCGCGAAATAGTAGGGATTATTATCCCAGTAGTCGCAAAGCTCCTTCAGCATATCCGGGACGGCATACTTCCCGAAGGACTTTTTTAAAGCCTTATAAGTGTTTCCCATAGGCGCTCCCGCACGAAGATTATTTTCAGGGTTATGATTTTTAATTGGAAAAGTTTTATTGAATATCGATATTCTAAAGCGTTCGGAAAAAAGAATCAATAGCAAATATGTGATTAATATTTAATAAAATCCCGCGCTATTATTATAAATGTGCGGGGTAAACTCAAAACTCCGGGGGCATTCCTTGCGGTTTTAGGGGTAATTTTTGCGTTATTTCACGGCTTGTATTATAATAAGTCTTGCCATGATTTAGTCATACCACCTGCGACCCCGGATATGGTTTGCGGGAAATTACCGAAATATCATTAAGGAAAGGGTATGTATTCGATTAAAAAATCTCTCAAGGAATTGGTGGATTCGGAAACGTTTAAGAATTTGGACTGTGTCAGCAAACTATTCTTTTGGAAAAAGCATGTATTCGATACTTTCAGAAACGACCTGTTAACGACTCAAAATTCGGTTCTCATACTTCGCTCCAATTTCATGCTTCACGATGAAGTGGAATGCGATCCGGAAAAGAAAAAAGATAAAAATAACCAGGAGGTTTCATAATGGGTAATCAGATGGTGTATTTCTTCGGCAGCGGAAAAGCCGAGGGCGATAAGACGATGAAGGATCTCCTCGGCGGAAAGGGAGCGAACCTCGCGGAAATGACCAATATCGGTATTCCGGTTCCCGCGGGTTTCACTATCACCACCGAGGTGTGTGATCTATATTATAAGAACAACAAAAAATATCCCGACGGTCTCGAGAAAGCGGTTAACGATAATATCGCTAAGCTCGAATCCGCGATGGGGATGAAGTTCGGGGATAAAAACAATCCCCTTCTCGTATCCGTCCGTTCCGGCGCCGCCAGTTCGATGCCCGGTATGATGGATACTATCCTCAACCTCGGAATCAACGAGGATGTGGTCGAAGGATTTAGCGCCAAGACCGGCAACGCCCGTTTCGTATGGGACGCATACCGCCGGTTTATGCAGATGTTCGGGGATGTCGCGATGGATGTGCCTCACGATAAATTCGAGCATATCCTCGAAGCCGCGAAGGAAAAGGTTGCCAAGAAGAAAGGAATCGGCCCGAAAGATGTAAAAGACACCGATCTCGATGTCGAAGACCTGAAGGAAGTGGTGGCCGCCTATAAAAAGATGTACAAAGAAGTCAAAGGAAAGGATTTCCCGTCCGACGCACGCGAACAGCTCTGGGGCGCTATCGAAGCGGTGTTCCGTTCATGGAACAACGACCGCGCGATCAAGTACCGCCAGATCAACGATATTCGCGGCCTTCTCGGCACTGCTGTCAACATACAGGCGATGGTGTTCGGTAATATGGGCGACTCCTCCGCGACAGGCGTATGTTTCAGCCGCAACCCCGCGACAGGGGAGAACAAGTTCTACGGCGAATACCTGATCAACGCGCAGGGTGAAGATGTGGTCGCGGGTATCCGCACTCCGCAGGAAATCACTCTCGACGGATCGAAGGAATGGGCCGCGAACAACAGTGTTTCCGAAGACGACCGCAAGAAGAAATTCCCGTCGCTCGAAGAAACGATGCCTGTTGTATTTAAGGAACTCGTAGGAATAAAAGACCGTCTCGAAAAGCATTATAAAGATATGCAGGATATGGAATTCACCATTCAGGAAGGCAAACTTTACTTCCTCCAGACCCGTAACGGGAAGCGCACCGCGCAAGCGTCGCTCCGTATCGCGGTGGAAATGGTGAACGAAGGGGTTATCGATAAGGAAACCGCGCTCCTGCGTATCGAACCCAACGCGCTCGATCAGCTCCTGCACCCGACGTTCCAGAAGGGCGCCAAGAAGCAGGTGATCGCGAAGGGCTTGAACGCGTCTCCGGGCGCCGCTGTAGGAAAGGTCGTATTTTCCGCCGACGAAGCGGAAGCGATGGCGAAGAACGGCGAAAAGGTCGTCCTCGTCCGCATCGAGACCTCTCCCGAAGATATCGGCGGTATGAATGTCGCCCAGGGTATCCTGACCGCGCGCGGAGGCGCTACGTCTCACGCCGCTGTGGTCGCCCGCCAGATGGGTAAGCCCTGCGTGGCCGGATGTTCCACTATCCATATCGATTATAAAGCGCAGACGATAACCGCGGGGAACGTCACCCTCAAGAAGGGCGACTTTATCTCCCTCGACGGATCGACCGGCGAAGTAATGGCGGGTTCGTCCCCGACCGAAGAACCCAAGCTGACCGGGAATTTCTCCACCCTGATGGGGTGGGCTGACGAAGCCACCACGATGAAGGTTCGTGCCAACGCGGATACCCCTACCGACGCGAAACGCGCGCGTGAATACGGCGCTGTCGGTATCGGACTCTGCCGCACCGAGCACATGTTCTTCGAGGGCAACCGTATCGACTCAGTGCGTAAGATGATCCTCGCAGAAGACGAAGCAGGCCGCCGCGCCGCGCTCAAGGAACTTGAGCCGATGCAGCAGGGCGACTTCGAACAGCTCTTTACCGCGATGGACGGCTACCCGGTTATCATCCGTCTCCTCGACCCGCCTTTGCACGAATTCCTCCCGCATACCGAGAAGGAGCAGAAGGAACTCGCGGCGCAGATGAAGGTGCCGTTTGAGAAAGTCCACCAGAAAGTGGAATCCCTGCACGAGTTCAACCCGATGCTTGGTTTCCGCGGATGCCGTCTCGGTATCATATTCAGTGAAATCACCGAAATGCAGGTTTCCGCTATCGTCAACGCGGCGATCGCGGTCAAGAAGAAGGGTATCAACGTGATACCTGAAATCATGTTCCCGCTTGTCGGTAATGTTAAGGAACTCCAGTTCCTGATCGATAAATCCAAGCCCATCGTCGACCAGAAGTTGAAGGACGCCGGGGTCAATCTCCATATTATGCTCGGTACGATGATCGAAGTCCCGCGCGCGGCTGTGACCTCCGACGAGATCGCGAAGATCGCGGAATTCTTCTCGTTCGGTACTAACGACCTGACGCAGATGACCTGCGGATTCTCCCGCGACGACTCAGGCTCGTTCCTGCCCGCGTATGTGGAGAAGGGCTTCTATGACTACGACCCGTTCCAGGTCCTCGACCAGGGCGGCGTCGGTAAGCTGATGAACTTCGCGATCAAAAATGCCCGCGAAGTCCGCAAGGACCTCGAGATCGGTATCTGCGGCGAGCATGGCGGCGAACCCAAGACCGTGGAATTCTGCTACAGCCTCGGTATGAACTACGTGAGCTGTTCCCCGTTCAGAGTCCCGTTGGCACGTCTCGCGAGCGCGCAGGCCGCGATCAAGACGAAGAATAAGAAGTAAAAAGTTGACAGATTAAAATCTATATTTATAATAGGGTGAAGATTATTCTTCACCCTATTTTTATATTAATATGAGGACAATAAAAATATGGCAGAAATTAAATTTATTTTTCAGGGTATAAAGGAGAACAATCATCATTTTCAACAAATAAAAGAAATATGTACAAATAATCAATTTGATGAAATATATATTAGTGTTGCTTTTGTTACATCAAGCGGTCTTATACTTTTAGAAGAAATTTTAAAATTATATGGGAGTAAGGCGCATTTTTATATTGGAATTAGAAATGGTATCACTTCAATTCAAGCATTAATAAAAATTATAACATATTCAGCATTGCTTTTTACGGTTGATACAGGTTCTTTACATTTGATATATCATCCGAAAGTCTATTTGTTTTTAAATCAAGATACGGCTTATGTTATTATTGGAAGCGCGAACTTAACAGAATATGGTTTGAGTAATAACATTGAAGCAAGTACAATTCTAAAACTAGATAGATCAATTCCTTCGGATGAGAAGTTCATTCTTGATATTAAGAATACGCTTCTAAACCTAATTATTAATCACCCTGATAATGTGAGTAAAATTAATTCCAAACAAGAAGCATTTGATTTGTATAAAAAACATCTTTTAGAGAACGAAAGGTACAAAAACATTCAAATTAACAAGAAATCAATATATAAAAAATCAGAAACAATAAAATTGATGAAATTATTTAAAGCAAAGAAAATTATTGAGGAAAATGAACAAATCAATAACAAAAGAATCTTAAATGAATGGATTTTAGTTTGGGAAAGTAATGGCTTAGCTGAAAGAGATTTAAACATTCCTAGTGGACAAAACACAAATCCTACTGGATCAATGCTCTTAAAAAAAGGAAAGTGGGAAAATATCGATCAAAGAGTTTATTATCGAGAAAATGTATTTAAAGAATTGGAATGGAAACATGAAAAAATAAAAGCAATTAAACATCTTGAACGAGCAAATGCAGATTTTGAAATAATTATCAAGGGAATCTATTATGGTGTTTATAATTTACATTTAACTCACGATAGTAGGAAAGACAGCGCGACCTATAAACAAAAAAATTCTTTGACACAGATTCATTGGGAAAAAATGAGCATTCTCATCAAGGATAGGGATCTTCTTGATAGAATACTAAAACTATATAAAAGATACGAATTGGATGGCGTGAAATATTTGATTGAAATTGATTAGTTTTTTCGATGTCTATGGTTTTTTAATTTAATCCACGAATTGATAAGTAATTCTAAAGTATATTTTGATAGATTTAGCTTTTGAAAAATAATCGTTCCTTGTTTGTATAAAAGTTCTTCAACTGAATGTGCTTTGTAAAAGATATCCAGTTCATCCAAATTAACTATTGTATCTACAATCGGAATGAGAATCTTTTCTATTTCAGACGGGACTAATTCTAACACTCCTCCTCCATAATGTCTACCCTCAATTTCGGCACTTAATGAAGTGATTGGATTTAAAAACAAATAGACTAGTTTTTGTGGCTCGATACTTTTTGTTTTAATTCTATATGCAGTATCAGTAGTATATGCGTTTAGTTCATTATATATTAATCGCGGGGTTTCATGTGATCTTTTTAGCAATCCAATATTTGTTGTATAGACTGATGGTACTTTATACCAAGGTTTTCTAACTCTACATTTATAACGATCATTAATTTTACTCATTTCACCTAGTTTTATATATTCCTTAGCGGATTCATCAAGTTCACTGTCATTAGGAACGTTAAACCATAAAAAATATGCGGGTGTATCATTATTTATGTTTTTTGTATGTTGATCAAAATTATATATAATCCCTGGGCAGTGTTCACTCCGGCCAAACATAGGATAAATCCATTTACTAAGATTATATTTATCAATTGTACTTTTAGACACTAAAAAATAATTGTTTGCTCCTGTAACAATGCCTACGTCAACATTCGCAATACTTTTAAACTGTGAAATAGATGGATTGTTTATTACTTCAAAATACAACGCTAATTCTGATTTGGATAGTAAAGCTTTTGTCCATTTACCTTGTGTAGTTCTCCCGTTGATATATTGCGCATTGTTGAATAAAGCTAATGGGTCTAATTCTAAAAAGGAATTACCTTTTGTTTGAATAATTGATAATCCTTTTGTCTTTTCGTTGATATTTTCCTTTTTTTGAGCGATTAACAGAACTGCACCTTGAAGAGTATTTTCAAACCAAATTTCTTCTGGATCAATAATTAGTATTTGTTTACAATTTTCACTCAGATAATCTCTTAAAGATTGAGCATGTATAACATTTAGTATTTCTGATGGTAAAATCATAGCGAAATAGCCGTTAGGTTTTAAAAAATAAATTGAAAGTAAAACAAAAGGAACCCATGCGTTTGTATGCATTGTAAACGGAAGCTGAAAGAATTCAAATATCATTTTTGCTTTTTTTTGCTGTTTGTCGTCTAGGTATTGATATCTAATAAAAGGCGGATTACCAATCACTGCATCAAAAAAGTCTGGACTATTTAATCTGCTTATTGACCAATCAAGATAATCATCATTTATTATGCTAGCATTTATTTTATCAGTTTTTAATGCTTTGGCTTTCCTTGCCTCAATTTCATCAATTTCAATTGCTATTACATTTATAGAATTGGATGGTTTCATATCATTTAATGCCTTGATAAAAACCCCATCTCCGCAGCTAGGTTCAAGAATATTTTCTACTTTACATCCAATTACAAATTTTGATATAAAAATTGCTAAGCTATGAGGGGTATAGTATCCACCGCGAAGCTTTTGCTCACTTTCTAAGTGAATAAAATTCATTTTATACGTCCTGATTCAATTCTTATATCGTAGGTATCAATATATTGATGTGCAATCTGCGTAAACCATTCTTTCAATGTCATTTGATTAATCTCAAGTGATAAATATAATTGTCGTTTTAGATCGGGTTCAATTTCCAATACTATTCTGCCTGATTTACTTCTAGACATTTTATTCTCCAAAATGTAATATATATTACATGTAGCATAATAGTAATATATATCATATATGTTGTCAATAAATATTTTATTTTCCTACAAACTGATTGAAGTGTGCAGTGATATGATCAGGTCGTGATCAAGACGAAGAATAAAAAGTAACCCCTCGGCTTCGCTCAGGGCACGCGCTCGGGGTAGTTTCAAGAATAGGTAAGTAAGTAATCAGATAGAGGCCGCTCAGCGATGGGCGGTCTTTTATATTGACAAATCCGGTGCGCGGGTGTATATTCATTGTAGATACAAGGGAGGCAATATGAAATCGGCGGTACAAAAATGGGGAAACAGCCTCGCTGTGAGGATTCCCGCGAATTACGCGAAGGATGTGCGGATTCAGGAAGGGTCGGCCGTGGAGGTGACGGTCGAGGAAAACAGGATAGTGATAATCCCTGAAACGAAAGGCGGCCGTCTGGAAGAAATGCTCTCCCGCATTGATGAGAATAACCGGCATGGGGAAACCGATACCGGAGGACAAGTTGGCAGCGAAATCTGGTAGTTATATCCCGGAAAGGGGGGATATCGTATGGCTCATGTTCAATCCGCAGAGCGGGCACGAACAATCCAGGCATCGTCCCGCGTTGGTGATTTCCCCGAAATCGTATAACTCTAAAACCGGACTCGCGCTGTTTTGTCCAATTACTACAAAAATAAAAGGATATCCTTTCGAGGTTAGGATTGTTGCAGGGGATAAAATAAACGGTGCGGTACTCTGCGACCAAGTGAAAAGTCTCGATTGGCGGGCGCGTGACGCGAGGTTTATCGCCGCCGCGCCGGGGGATATTGTCGCCGGGGTGATAGGAAACATCAATCTGCTGATTAACGAGTAAAACCTTTCATTTTTCTTCCATGAGGTATATAAACCAAACGGTAATTAAATTCGGCTTGATACCTTTTTCATCCGGGTCTATAATGTGGTATCATTTTAGGAAGGCGCGAATGGAACGTAAAGAACCGTGGTGGAAAAAACTCATCTTTATTCCCGTATTTTTATTATTATACGCGATGAATTATTTTATCGGACTGATCGATTACCCGTCCACGGTCAAGCAGGAAACGGAGTATCAATATTACCGCGGTGATCGCGGATATTCTCTGACTGCGGATATTTAGATATGAAAGAAATCACTGACGCTATGCGGGTTCTTGGCCTGACTTCCGA
>MIBD01000099.1:28531-29606 GCA_001829395.1 Spirochaetes bacterium GWF1_49_6
CGATGTCAAAAAAGCGTACCGCGCGCTCGCGAAGGAGAATCATCCCGACCGCGAGTCGGACCCCGCGCGGAAACGGACGCGTGAGGAAACGATGGCGCGCATCAATACCGCCTATAAGGAAATTACCGCATGGCAGAAGACTCACGGGAAATTCCCCGCGCCCGCCGGGAAAGCGCCGTCCGCCGAGGACGATTACTCGCTCTATAAGCAGGGTGCGGCGTTCTACGATAAGTACACCGGGTCGATCTCGCTGAAATTCAAGGATATGGTTTACGATATGGAGAAGCTCCTCGAAAAAAAACGGGATATCGAGCGAGCGCGGGAATGCTTCGCCCGGTTACTCAGCGAATATCCCGACAGCGACTGGGCGTATGATTCGGAGGAACGGCTGAACAAGATTAATTCTGCGTTCGCTAACCTCGAGAGCGCCATCGAGTTTGTCCGCACCCATAAACTCAGCCGTACTCCGCGGGGTACGCCCGAATGGAGAAATAAGGAGCAGCCTTGATGCAGAAGTTCTCCACCCTCTACGAAACCCTCGGGGTTCCCGAAAGCGCGATGGTCGACGCGATAAAGACGGCGTTTCGGAAGCTCGCGCAGGTGTATCATCCCGATAAGAACGGGAATTCGCCGGAGTCCGGGGCGAGATTTATCGTAATCCATCACGCGTACACGGTGCTGGCCGACCCTGAGACCCGCGCGGAATACGACCATTATCTCCGTTCGAGCGCGGCGGTCGCCGGAATGAAAAAATCCGCGCCCGGTACCCGCGCCGCCCTTCCCGGCAGCGGGTCATGGGAATCTATCCTCGCCGACCTCAACTTTATCCTGTGGGATATCGAGGACATGATCCGTGACGACCGCGCGGGGCGTACCGATACCGCTATGATGAAGATTCTCGTGTTTATCGATAAATGGGTGCTTGTTCCGGCGGGCTTTCCCGATTATTTCTACAAGGCGCGGCAAATAGACGCGCAGGTGACGGATGCCGTTTCGATAGAGGCGTTATCCGGGGACAGCGCGCGCGGGCATCGCCCGTATGTGAGCGTGCGGAACTATTTCTACGATATCCGCA
>MIBD01000099.1:29618-30912 GCA_001829395.1 Spirochaetes bacterium GWF1_49_6
AGATGCTCGAAAAAGCGTCGGCGCAGGGACTAATGTCGATCATCGGCGGGACGGAACTGCGGATTATCGACTGCGTGATCGAATCGGTGAATCTCGCGCGGCACACCCTGAACTTTATCGCCGTCGAACGGGATATCCCCGCGTTCAAACACTCCCATTCATATTTCGAAAAATAGTACTGTAAAATGGGATAAAATCCCTATTGCTATTCCCGTACCCGCTTGTTAGAATATTACCAAGATAATCGACCGGAGGTTGATATGAAACAGCGCTTTTTGATGATTTCCCTGCTCGCGCTGATGACCGCATCGTGCGGGATATTCGACGCGTCCCCGAGCGCCAAGCGGGATACGGTTCCGCAGAGTCTGGTTCTTTCCCCCGATGTGACGCTTATCGCGGGCGGGGCGGTCAAAATGATGGGGATGGATTTCTTCCCGCCCAGCTTTAAAATAGTCGCGGGCGGGAAAACGATCTATCTCGATCCGCTTCTGACGGACGACACCAACACGGCGGATTACATCTTTATTACTCACGAACATGCCGATCATCTTTCGATCGCGGACATCAAAAAGCTGATGAAGGCCGATACGGTGATAGTCTGCAGTAAAACTTCCGTCGAACCGCTTGCCGGACTCACGGTGAAAGTGGTGAAACCCGGCGATATCCTCAAGTTCGACGGCCTCGAATGCGAGGTAGTCCCGTCATATACCACCCGTCCCGGTTTTTTAGGGATGATCTCGCATCCCAAGGACTCCCTGCAAGCGGGATATATCCTGACGTTCGGGAAGGTACGGATATACACGATGGGGGATACCGAGTTCATCCCCGAGATGAAATCGATCTCGAATATTACAGTGGCGTTGACGCCGATATTCTTCTGCATGGATATCCCGGAGGCCGCGAACGCGGTGAACACGATCAAGCCGGAGATCGCCGTGCCGATGCATTATATCATGGGTCAGAGCAACGCGCAGAAGTTCGCGGAACTGGCGGATCTGGATATCGAGGTGAAAACCCTCACGCTGGAAAATTAGCGCCGCACACGGGCTTGATTTTTCACGGGAGATTTGCTAATATCGGATAACGAATAAATTTGGAGTGACCTATGAACGTTAAAGCGTTGGAGACGATCAAACAACTCGACCCTGAGTTTTATGACAGGGTTTCCCGTGATTCGGAGTATGCCTACCGTGACGGGGCGCTTCCCGCGAAAGTGAAACTCCTCATCGCGCTCGCACTCGACGCGGCGCACGGCGCGGCGGGCGGGGGAGAGTATTTCGCGCGGCAGGCTATC
>MIBD01000099.1:31017-36624 GCA_001829395.1 Spirochaetes bacterium GWF1_49_6
TTTAAGTAACTTTTTACCGATCCAATTTCACACGGATGGTTCGACTACGCTCACCACAAGTGACACGGATTTAACGGATGTTCGCAGAAGGGAAATGTAAACTGAAATAAGAAAATAACCACTCTGGTTGACAACAAAACTATTTATGATTATAATGATAAAAATCTATGATAATTATCATTTATTAAAGGCTTGTTATGAACGATAATCCGCAAAACCCAAAAAATCTTCTAGAAACGATAGAGATTAATAGATTGTATAACGCATTATCTGATAAAGAGAAAGATCTCGTTTTTCAGCGTCTATTTCACTTAATAAATCAGTTAGCATCTGGACTTGGAATGAGTGATAATGTAGTATTGCTTTTGGATAATGATATTTTAAACTCAATGCAATCTTATAATGATTTTAGGTATAAGATTAATTTTATTGCGTTGGCAACATTTTTCGCATTTTTTAAAAACGTAAGTACAAAGTATAAATTTAACATACTAATAACACCAATGACTCTATATGAATATTTTAAATTCGATGCATTGCAAAGTACAGAATCATGTATAAAAAATCTAGGTGAATTATTTGATGTTCTTAGTTTAACCAGTTTGCCAGTAATAAAGCACTTTCCGAAAGAGTATGAAGGTATAAAGGCAGTATTTGGATTAATTAAAGAAGATAGAAGTACAATAAAGAATGAAATCAATAGAATTAATAACAAGAAATGGGATATGAAATTAGTAAATAATAAACTTATTACATTACCCACTTATATTGCTTCAATTTATACCCCAAAAATAACTACAAAGTACTTTGATTCAAAATATGTCGAATTATTTCTTTATGATTTAATCCTATTTCATGTTATTAATAAAAATAGTGATAAAAAAATCCAAAGCATGATGGATAAGCGTCTTGCTTGCACATATAAAGTTTTAAATATAAAAAAAGGTAGAATTCAAGGAACTGGTGACCTAAATTTAGTATCATATTGTGATATTAAAACGAGATTTTATAATAATAATTATCGTAATAGTATAATTATTGGATTAACATTTGATAAAAATCTTGAGATTCTATTAAAGGATTACTCGGTAAAAGTAATTCAAACTACTTTTATTAAAGGAAAAGATAATCCGAAAGAAAAAATATTTGAGTTTCTAAACGAACAAAACAGGCTTAATCAAGTAGAAAACAATGATCAAAAAAAAGATTTATTATACAAATACATAAACTGGATCGAAAATATTTTTAGTGGTAATCTCATTATTCAATGTCAAAAGTATAAAGTATAATAATGGAATTTAATTGTTCGTCGTTCAGCGGGCATTTTAAGGTTATTTCCGCTTTCGGGAATTCGCGTCTATTAGCGTTCACTTGTGCCGAGCGCAGTCGAGGTATTCGCGGTTGAGTGTTTTTGCCTTTCTCCGTGAATATCCGTTTGATCCGTGTCCATCCGCGTGAGAATGGGGTCGAACGGAATCCCTCCGTGTCCTTCGGCAAGCTCAGGATGACGAATGTTCCGTTGCGCAGCACCTACTGCTCGTCGTTCAGCGCGCGTCCCGTCGTCTTCAGGAACAAGTCCTCCAGGTTCGACTGACGGAGCATATAGTCGCCCGGCGCGAGTTTCTCCGACATCCGCTTCAATAGGTCGAGGCTGCCGGAGTAATAGAACACGACCGACAGCGTATCGTCCATCCGCGCGCCGTTCTGGAGCGCCTCGGTCTGGATTTTCGCCGACGCCTCCGGGGTCATTACCTCGAGGACGTACCGTTCGACATTATTGTTCAGCAGTTCCGACGGTTTCCCCTCGATCACCTTCACACCCTTGTCCATGATGATGATGCGGTCGCATATCTGGAACGCCTCTTCCATATAGTGGGTGGTGAGCACGACAGTGACGCCGTTTTTCATCAGGTTGCGGAGCTTCTCCCAGATAAGGTGACGCACCTGCGGGTCGAGTCCGGTGGTGGGCTCGTCGAGGATGAGGAGGCGGGGATTATTAATGAGGGCGCGGGCGATAGTCAGACGGCGTTTCATACCGCCGGAGAGTTCGCTCACCTTGGCTTTCTTACGGTCGGAGAGTTCCATGAATTCGAGGAGTTCGCCGATACGCTTACTCGCCTCGCGTTTCGGGATACCGTAGAACTTCGAGAATACCGCGAGGTTGTCCCACACGTTGAGTTCCTCGTCGAGATTGTTATCCTGCGGGACTACCCCGCACAGCGACTTGATCTCAAGCTCGTGATGGAGGGGGTCGTAGCCGAACACGGAGATAGCGCACTCGCATTCCTGATCGCGGGTGGCCTTGCCGTACAGCATCTTCATCATCGTCGTCTTTCCCGCGCCGTTGGGGCCGAGCAGTCCGAAGCATTCCGACTGTTCGACCTCGAAACTCAGGCTGTCGACCGCTTTGATGCCGGGATAGTTTTTAGACACATGTTTGACTTCGATAACGTTCATGGTTCCTCCGAATGGGATATATTATAGAAAGCGAACGGGATTTCCGCAAGTAAGTGCTGCGCACGCTAATCCCGATATTGAGCTATTCGGCTTAATATAAATATAGACCGTGATGAAAGCGAAATATAATAATGAACCGGACGAGTACGTCATAGTGAGCCTGTCAAATTCTACCGCTCCAGCCCTCAGCACGGGCTATATTGATATAGCGGTACACTGCCTGAGATCGGGATTAGTGTACGCAGTACACGCAGCAGTCGGGGTATGCCGTTACGGATTTCGGGAAGACGCGGAAGGGGAAGGTTATCCGCGAATGAACGCAAATTTACACGAATGGGAAGAATATAATATTGGGTTTGTATTTAAAATACCACTTGCTGTTATTTACGCGTTTATTCGTGTTTGAGTGTTTTACCTTTTTCCGCGAATATCCGTTTGATCCGCGTCCATCTGCGTGAGAATGGGGTCGTACAAAATCCCTCCGTGTCTCCGTCGTATCCTTCGATTGCACTTCGGCTTCGTCCCCGCTTCGCGAGGACAGGCTCACTATGACGCTCCAGCCCTCATCACGGGCTATGTTAATATAGTTGTACATAGCCTCATATCGGGGTTAGCCGTCACGCAGTGACCGCAGTGGGTTGCGAAATGCGCGTGATAGGGTTATAATATAACTCGCGTATTTTATGGAGGAATGAATGAAGTTAATCGAAAGGACGCTGGAATCGGAATTACTAGCGGTCGTAAAGGAACTCTATCCTGAGATCGACACGGCGGGAAAGCTGTTCGTGCAGAAAACCGGCGACGCCAAGTTCGGGGATTACCAGACCAATTTCGCTATGGTTACCGCGAAGGCGCTCGGCAGGAATCCCCTGGAGATGGCGAACGAGATCGCCGCGAAGTATGTGAATAGTTCCGCGGTCGAGCGCGCGGTGGTCGCGGGGCCGGGGTTTATCAACCTGTTCCTGTCGGACAAATTCCTCGGCGAATATGTAAAGTCCGCGCGCACGCTCGGATACGATTTCGACTTCATGCCGCGGCGCGGAGACGTGCTGGTCGATTACTCCTCGCCGAATATCGCGAAACGGATGCATATCGGGCATCTCCGCAGTACGGTGATCGGCGACTCCATCAAACGGATATATAAATTCCTGGGATATAAGGTGACCGGCGACAACCATCTCGGTGACTGGGGCACCCAGTTCGGCAAGCTGATTGTCGGGTACCGGAGATGGCTGAACCGCGCGGACTACGAAAAATCCCCCATCGAGGAGCTCGAACGGATCTATGTCGAGTTCGAACGGCGTATCGAGGCCGAACCGGAGATCGCGGAAGAGGCGAGGGTAGAGCTGAAGAAGCTACAGGACGGCGACCCTGAAAACACCCGGCTCTGGACGGAATTTGTCGAGATGTCGCTCGCCGAGTACGGGAAGATATACGGGCGGATGAACGTCTCGTTCGATACTAATTTCGGCGAGTCGTACTATCATGGCCGGATGCCGGGCGTGGTAAAGGGCTTGCTCGACAAAGGCATCGCCCGGATATCCGAGGACGCGGCGGTCGTATTCTTCGAGGAGTCCGAGCATCTCCCGCCGTGCATTGTCCGCAAGCAGGACGGCGCGTTCCTCTACGCCACATCCGACCTCGCGTGCATCCAGTTCCGCCGCGAGCATTACGAAATTAACCGTATTATCTATGTGACCGACGACCGGCAGGCCGACCATTTCCGGCAGGTATTCCGTATTGCCGATCGGATGGGATGGAACGAGCCGAAGGTGCATGTCCCGTTCGGGTTTATGAAGTTCGCCGACGGGATGTTCTCGAGCCGGAAGGGTAATGTTATTCTGCTGGACGACCTCCTTGACGAGGCGGTCAAACGCGCGCGGGCGGTCATCGAGGAGAAGAACCCCGGACTGCCCGACAGCGAGAAGGATAGTGTCGCCGAGAAGGTGGGTATCGGGGCGGTCAAGTACGCCGACCTGAGCAAGAACCGCGTCAGTGTCGTGATATTCGACTGGGATAAGATGCTGAGTTTCGACGGGAATACCGCGCCGTACCTGATGTACACCTTCGCGCGTATCCGTTCCATGATACGTAAGGCGGAGGAGGCGGGCAAGAATCTCCGCGAGGACGCCGATATTATGTTCCATGACGAACTGGAACGGGCGCTTACGATGCGAGTGACGCAGTTCCCGGTCGCGGTGATGAAGGCCGCCGAGGCGTATTCGCCGAACCTCATCGCCGATTACCTGTTCGAACTCTGCCAGAACTATAATTCGTTCTATAACGCCCTTCCCGTGCTGAAGGAAAAGGACGAGCTTCTCTACTCCCGCCTCCTGCTTTCGGAACGGGTTTCGCGGGTGATCAAGACCGGCCTCGATTTGTTGGGGGTGGATACGGTCGAACGGATGTAGTGTTGCCCTGCTTGAAATAAAACTTGCGCTAATCGATGCACGGCGGTATAATCTATTCAGGATAAGGAGTAACACCGATGCGGGATTTGTCGCAGTCCTATCAGACATCCGAAAAAATCAGGGTTGAATTCGAGGTCGCCGGGGTGTTCCTACGTTACGCGGCGTTCGCGGTCGATATGGTCCTCCAACTCCTGATAACCGCGGGGCTATTCATTATTCTCGCGTTTGTCCTGCTGGGCGAGGCGTGCGCGCAGCTCGAGAATGATTCGTTCATGGTTACCGCGCTCATTGTATTCATCATCATTCTCGCGGTCCTGATTTCCTCCTATCATCTGATATTCGAACTTTTATGGAAGGGGCAGACGCCCGGTAAGAAACTTCTCCATATCCGGGTGGTGCAGGATAACGGCGGTTCCGCGTCCGCGTTATCGCTGGTACTGCGGAATATTTTCCGGCTCGTGGATTTTCTCCCGGCCGTGTATCTCGCGGGCGGGATTTGCGCGCTCGTGAACAAGGATAGAAAACGATTGGGCGACCTGGTCGCCGGCACGATAGTGGTGCGTGAGAAGGCGGCGGCGCTTCCCGACCTGCGGAAATTTACGGTCGACACGGGACTCTTCAAGGGGAGAGAGGACGAGCTGAACCGGGGATTTACCGCCGAAGAACGGAAGATTATCGAGGATTATTTCCCCACGCGGGATTTCCTCTACGAGACCAATCACTTTCATTCGATAAAGAA
>MIBD01000099.1:36642-37946 GCA_001829395.1 Spirochaetes bacterium GWF1_49_6
GGGGTGGCTCGAGGAGAAGACCGGGGTGAAATGCCCCGATGGCGCGGAAAAGAGCGGGTATATTATATCGATTAACGCCATCCTGAGCGGCGAAGGAGGCGGCGATGGACAACCTGCCTGATCTGACGAAACGGATGACTCTCGACGATATTCTCACATGGTCGGTAAAACTGTTCCGCCGCGATTTCTGGTATTATGTGAAGGTGATCGCCGTATTTTTTATCCCTACGATGATCGTCTGCGGACTGATAGTGACGTTTATCGGACTCCCTAGTCCCGACGAATTGCAGAACATCTTTTTTTCCATCAAACTGCTCTATTATTTCCTCGCGTTCATCGTGTACCTTTTCGGGTTCGGGCTGACCGAGGCCGCGTCGATCAAGTCTATCGAGGGGAAACTGTTCGGGCGCGAGATGTCTCTCGGCGAGGTCGCGCGGGAGACGCTCAAACGGCTGATCCCTTTATTCCTGACCGGCTTGCTGATAGCCCTGATGTACGCGTTCGGAGTGGTCGTCTGTTTTGTCGCGGTCGCGGTGCTCAGCGTGTTCCTGATATTTATCCCGCAGGCTGTCATGCTTGACAACAAGTACTATGTCCGCGCGATCGATACTAGCTTCAAGCTGGTGACGAAGAGCTTTATGACAGTGGCGGTCATTATTTTGGTGTACGGACTCCTAATGGCATCGGTCGGGCAGATAGTGACTCTCGCGATCTACATTGTTCCGCTGATCGAGAGCATTGTGAAGATGATCCAGCAGGGCGGATACAGCGCCCCAGCCGCAGCCGATATGATGGGCGGGAATATTCTGATGATGTATATCATTAATACGGCGCTTGTCCTGATCCTGCAGGTGTTCATCCTGCCGCTCCAGAACCTGTCCCTGACCCTGAGTTATTATAACCTGAAGAACGTACAGGACGGCGCGGAGCTGATAGATAGAATCAAAAAAGCGAAGATAAACAATGAAACACCGAAATAACACCCGGATATTTTATACCTTTATCCTGCTGATAATTTCAGGCGCCGCGTTATTCGCGGGAAATGTACCCAAGGATGAACTCGATTTAAAATTACAGAAAGTGATCATACAGCCCAAGTTCCAGTACACGGAGTATGTCAAGCCGGAAATTCCCGAGACTCCGGGGTTTATCAAATGGCTTCAGGATATTCTCAGGTCAATCGGTAAATTCTGGGACGATATTTTTACCCAACTGGGGAAGCTGTCCAGTATATTTCTTATCCTCGTCATCGTCGTTGTCGGCGGGCTGATCGTATTTCTGGTATTGACCGCCGTCCGTAATAT
>MIBD01000099.1:38031-38413 GCA_001829395.1 Spirochaetes bacterium GWF1_49_6
GACCTCCCGCTGCTTCGCTAGTAATCCGTTTGTCATGTTTCTCACCTTAGTTGTTAATCGTGATCAGTTTTCCTGTTCTTTTCGCTCTTTTGTTCGCTTCGTTGACCACAATTGTCCTGAATCTTGCTTTGTTCGTGATTATGGTTGTTGATTGGTTCTCATTATTGGCACTGATTTTCATCATCGTCTTCGGCTATTTGGCCTTCAGCACGCTGACCTCGACTTCCCCATGGCAGACCGCGTTGAGCTGCTCGTAGAAGTCCGTCTCCAGGCCGCCGGGAATCTCGACGACCGCGTGGAGGTAGCCGTTGTTCTGCCATTCCTCCCGCAGGAGGGGGCCGAACTTCTTGAGCACGCCGTACGCCTTGCCCGTGTACTGGGG
>MIBD01000100.1:0-199 GCA_001829395.1 Spirochaetes bacterium GWF1_49_6
ATGGACGGGTGTTTCGGGAGCAATGGACGGGTGTTTCGGGAGCACGATGGAGAGCGGGCCGGGCGAGAAACATTCCATCAGGCGGTACGCGAGCGGGGGGATATCCGACGCTGCCTGCTCGAGCATCGCGGGGGAGTCGATGTGTACGATCAGCGGATTGTCCGGCGGGCGTCCCTTCGCGGCGAATATCCGTGATACC
>MIBD01000100.1:266-1117 GCA_001829395.1 Spirochaetes bacterium GWF1_49_6
CGTTACGCAGGATTCCCGCGGCTTCGCCGATTTCATCACGGTACGGGGGACGATAAGGATGTTTCAGGGTTTGCATCTTGATAATTCCTCACTGGGGATAATGTTAGTTTAATCCGGGTGAAATGTAAATAAAACTTGTGATATTTTATTAAAATGTTATATAATGTATTAGAAGGTGTGATATGCAAGATAATATTAAAAACCCTGAAAACATACGTCAAATTATCCGGCGCACCCGGACGAATATCTTTCTGCTGATATTCCTGATTAACTTTTTCCTGTTATTTTCCAGCGAGTTTATCGCATCTCTCTTCAATTATAAACTGGACACGCAAGGCGCGGATTTTCTACAGAGGGTGATCTTTACCTTCAAACCCACCGTCATCCTCATGTTCTTTGTGTCCTGCACCCTTATTCTGATGGTGGTCTATCTGATACTTGTCCCTCTTTTCCGTTTTTTACGCGACGGGACCGGCTATGAAAAAGCCCGTAAAGTGATTATCACGATGCCGTGGATACTCCTTTTTGTATCCGAGTTTTTCTGGTTTTTCGGCACCACCGGGTACTTTATCCTGAAGAACTGGAACGGGGACAGCGGTATCCCCTATATGTGGGTGATGTTTATGAAACTGGGCACGGGGTTTCTCGCGTCCGTGTTCTCGGCGGTGATTATCCATGTGATTACCAATCCGCTGAAGGAACGTCTGAATATCTATGAAATGACCCCCAAGGATAACGATATTTTCATTCGTTATAACGACTACCTGATCCTGATGTCCTCCCTGTTTTACGCGGGGACGCATCTGGGATATGTCGCCTATCATTTCTTTCTTTCCAAGGAGAATAGCGGC
>MIBD01000100.1:1159-2574 GCA_001829395.1 Spirochaetes bacterium GWF1_49_6
TCCGGCATCAGGTGGATTTCCTGAATAATAAGATCAAGGAATTTTCCAGCGGGAAAGCGGATTTAACGAAACGGATACTTTTATTAAATTTCGACGAATTGGGCGAACTATCGGATTCTTTTAACAAGTTCATGGAATACCTGAGCAAGGATTTCCTCGAACTGAAAGACCAGGTGATGAAGATGCGGGGGGATATCCAGGTGCTGACCGATTCGTCCGGGGATTTGGCGTCCGGCGCGGAGAGGCAGGCCGCGAGTACCGCGGAAATATCGAACTCTATGGACGATTTCAACCGCATTATGCAGGAAATCCGTTCGAATATCCAGATACATTCCGATGTCATCAACCGGAACGCCCAGAACGCGAAACAGCTTTCACAGAATCTGATGACCGTGATAGAGACCTCGAAGATAGTCCGTTTCCGCTCCAACGAGAATCTCGAATCGGTCAGAACGGGTATCGAGACAGTGAACCATTCGGTCGACAAGACCCTGAAAATGGGGGGAAATCTCCAGGAGATCGCCCATCGTATCGAGACCGCCGGGCAGGAGACCGACCGTATCGACGAGATACTCGGGTCGATCCAGGATATCGCCGAGAGTACGAACATGCTCGCGATGAACGCGTCGATCGAGGCCGCCCACGCCGGTGATGCCGGGAAGGGTTTCGCGATTGTGGCGAATGAGATCCGCACGCTAGCCGAGACTTCTTCGGCGGCCGTGCGCGACATTTCCCAACTGGTAATCAGCATCAAGCAGAGGGTGAACGAAGCGGTCGTTATGGCGAAGGCGGGGGCGGTCGAAGCCGAGGAAACCAAGAATCTCGCGAACTCGGCGGGTTCCGCGCTGAATACGATTTTCGAGGATATGAAGAAAAGTACCGAGATGATTATAGAAATCAGCGAGCTTACCGAACAGCAGGGTACTTCCATTAAAGGTATCCGTCAGGCGTCGGAACAGCTCGAGGATATTTCCGATAAGATCAGGACATCGATGGATCTGCAGGCCGACGGCGCGACCGGGATCGGGCAGTCGATCAGTACGCTGAGCGGGTCGATCACAGAGAACGCCGGATATGCCGAGAAGCTCGCCGAACTCGCGCAGAACCTCCAGACGATGAGCGAACGAATCTCCGACCTCATCCGGTTGTTCGTAATCGAGTAGCGCGGGGAAGCCGCAGAGACTCAGAGGTCACGGAGGAATAGAATTTTAACATACTCAGGTGCGCCATGCAATAGTTTAAGTGATAAAAATCTTTTCCTCTCTGTGTCCTTTGTGTCTCCGCGGCTAATTACTTCCCCAGCATTTTCACCATCAGGTAAGTATCCACGTTATCATACAAAACAACCTTATACCCCATCCGCCGGTACAGCCTGACGGCGGGATTATCCGTATTGACGCTGAGCGATATAGCGG
>MIBD01000100.1:2590-9268 GCA_001829395.1 Spirochaetes bacterium GWF1_49_6
CGCGGCCTGTTCCAGGCGCGCGAGCATCTCTCCGCCGACACCTCTGCCCCGGTACTCCGGCTTCACCGACACCGAAAGCTCCGGCGTGGATTCGTCGTAATACCCGTAGCCCTTATTCTCCGCGCCGAAGAACCTCAGCCACGCGATACCGACAATAACGCCCGCATCTTCCGCGGTTACCGCGATCTCGCCCGGCGCGCCGAAACCCCTGTAATACTTGGCGAGTTCCGGTAGCTCGATAATAGAACG
Source organism: Spirochaetes bacterium GWF1_49_6 (assembly GCA_001829395.1). Lineage (GTDB taxonomy): Bacteria > Spirochaetota > Brevinematia > Brevinematales > GWF1-51-8 > GWF1-51-8. Next base: position 2,840 of record MIBD01000100.1, read on the forward strand.
CGGTAGGGGGGGATTCCCCGGGGAATTATAGATGCCGAGATAGAGAAACTCCGAGAGCAGGGAGGACTCGATATGGGTTCGGAGGGTGTAGGTTATCATCGGAATATCCCGCCGGTTATTTTCCCTTCTTTATCTTGAACGAGCCGCGCATGATACCCATGATCCAGCTCTCCGGCAGGTGCCGTTTGAGGAACATCAGGGGTTTTGCCATACTCCCGGTGGGGTAACGCAGTTTACGGCTTCGGCCGGACGCGGCCTGATAGATAGTTTTAGCGACCACGCTCGGGTGTGAGCCGGGGAAGGATTCCATTCCCTTCAGGGTCGCCGCCATCGTTTTGCCGTATATCCCCCATGTCGCGATACTGTCGGTGTCCAGCGCCTGGTAGAAATTCGTATGGATGAAGCCGGGTTCGATTATTTTCACGCGGATATTGAACGGCAGCATTTCGTAGTACAGCGCCTCGGAAAAACCTTCGACCGCCCACTTGGTGCTGTTATACACCGAGTATAACGGCACCCCGATCCTTCCGCCGATGGAGGCGATATTGATGATCGTGCCGCGGCCCTGCTCGCGGAAATGCGGAAGTATCGCGCGGGTGATGTCCATCAGTCCGAATACGTTGGTCTCGTACTGCTTACGTATCTTCGCGTTATCGAGGGTCTCGAACGGCCCCATCAGCGCGTACCCCGCGTTATTCACCAGCGTGTCGATAACGCCGTATTTCCTGATCACGTACTCCATCGCCTGCGAGATGGATTTCGGATCGGTGACGTCGAGGTGAACGAGGTCGATATTTTGCTGATCGTGCAGTTCGGTGCGTCGTTTACCGGGGTCGCGCATAGTGGCGGCCACGTTCCAGCCCTTCGCGGCGAATAGTTGGGCGCTCTCCAGCCCGATCCCGGACGACGAACCTGTAATGATGACGGTTTTAGACATGAATATCCTCCTTTCTGTGGAAAGACTCTAATTCAGGCGCGGAGGAAAGTCAAACAATTACAAATGAGACTTTCGGACGGGATGTAAAAGCTATGCATTTATTGATTTTCCGCGGGTAATCCGTTACAATGATAAATCAGAAACAATGGAGGGAAGATTATGACTGATGATTTTAAGGCCGTTAAACAAGAAGCCAACGAGAAGATGGACAAGTCCATCCAGTTCCTGAAGGACGAATACAAGAAACTCCGCACCGGAAGGGCTAATGCCGCGATGGTGGAGGATATCAAATTTATATATTACGGAAACCCGACCCCTATCAAGCAAGCCGCCAGTCTCCAGACCCCCGATCCTCATGCCATCCTCATCGACCCGTGGGATAAATCGGCGCTGCATGCCATCGAAAAAGGTATCTCCGATTCCGGGATGGGATTTACCGCGTCCAACGACGGCCGCGTCATCCGCGTAGCGGTTCCCCCGTTAACGGAAGACCGCAAGAAGGAAATGGTAAAATTCGGGAAGGAAATGGCGGAGGAGTCCCGTGTGGTTATCCGCAACTGGCGGAGAGACATCAACGCGAAGATCAAACAACTCCTGAAAGACGGGCATATCGGAGAGGATGACGAACGCAGGGAGCTGGACGAGATACAGAAGGTAACGGATAAACATATTAAAACTATCGACGACCTGGTGGCGAACAAAGAAAAGGAGATTATGGAAGTCTAACTTATGAGGATATACGGACAGGATATCGACGAAAAAAAGCTCCCCGCTCATGTAGGAATTATTATGGACGGTAACGGGCGATGGGCGAAGGCGCGCGGATTAGCGCGTATCGCGGGACACGAGGAGGGCTTCAAGTCCCTCGACCGGCTCCTGAACGCCAATAAGGAAATCGGCGTCCGTGTCATCACCATCTACGCGTTCTCCACCGAAAACTGGAAACGCCCGCCCGCCGAGGTGCAATTCCTGATGGGCATGGCGAAGAAGATGATCGTCGATTATCTCGACACCCTTCTCCGCAATGATATCCGTTTCGTGATGACCGGTTCGTTCGAGGGCATCTCCGCCGACCTGAAGGAGATGATACTCGGGGCGATGGAGCGGAGCAAGCACTGTAAATCATACACCCTGAACGCCGCGTTCAACTACGGCGGACGGAAGGAGATACTCGACGCGGTACGCCGGATAGCGGCGGATTGTTCCGGCGGGAAGCTGGACGTGTCGAAGATAGACGAGAAAAAGATCACGGAGTACCTGTATAGCCCGGAATTGCCCGACCCCGATCTGATTATTCGCACGAGCGGGGAATTACGTCTGAGTAACTTCCTTCTCTGGGAAGGGGCGTACTCGGAGTTATGGTTCACGAAAAAGTACTGGCCCGACTTCCACCCGAGGGATTTCTGTAAGGCGATAGCCGATTTTCAAAAGCGCAAACGACGTTTCGGAAAGGTGTAAATATGAGCGATTTTACGAAAAGAATTTTGACCGCGTTGGTCGGCGTACCGATTGCGGCGTTCACGATATATTTCCCCGGCCTGAACGGTATCCCGTTCGGGGTGGCTATGCTCGTGTTCGCGCTCCTGATGACCTACGAGGTCGCTGCGATGGTGGAGAAGAAGAACCTCCGCTTTCACCTGTGGATTAATGCCGCGGCGGTAACGTTAGGTGTAGTGAACAGCGCCCTCTACGGGCTGGGCATGGTTGTCGAAAATGTCTTCCATACTTTACTATTCGCGATATCGTCGCTGTACCTTCTCGCGCTGTTTATTTCCGAATCGACGCAGGGGAAATTCGACCGTTCCTTCGAAAGCGTCAGTATCTCCGCGCTGGCGTACGTCATGTTCGGGATATTCTTCCCGATTACCGTGCAGATCAAGATGTGGGACCTGTCCGGCTGGTTCCTGACTATTATGATCGGGATACCGTGGCTGAGCGACGCGGGCGGGCTTTTCGCCGGCAAGCTCTTCGGCAAGCACCCCATCGCGTCATTGGCAAGCCCCAATAAGACGGTCGAGGGGTATATTGGCACGGTGTTTATGGGATTCGCTGCCGGTACTGTGATGTATTTTATGCAGAGCGTCCTCCCGATACGGAATATTTTTTCCTTCGGTCAGATGATGATCCTGTCGGGCGCGATGATAGTGACCTCGATAGCCGGCGACTTGGGCGAGTCGATGATCAAGCGTTGGGCGAACGTCAAGGACTCGGGGACATTCCTTCCCGGGCACGGCGGGATATTCGACCGGATGGACAGCATTATCATATCCGCCCCCATCTTCATGGTGCTCGTCCGCTTCATGGGTTACGGTGTCTGATACCTTACGCACACTAAGTGAGGGCTAGGCTCGCCTGAAGTGCGGGAGCTAATCTCCATGCTATTGCAAGATTCCTTTTCTATACTTGTTAATCCAATATCCCTATCAAAAAAAACGTAAGAAACCCCCTTCGAAGATTGGCAAATCAAGGAGAATTGTTTTCTTTCTTTCCTACAGGGGAAAGAAAGAAACAAAGAAAGCCTGCCCCTCCTGAATGCCGCTTAGAAGAAGAAGGGTCGCAAAACGGGAAACGCCGTAACTCCTTCCCCCTTTCAGGGGGTCGTCCGACCCGCCATCCATGGCTCCTGTCGGAACTCTCCCCTTCCATGGGGGTCGTCGAACAAACGGCGTTTCATTTCCGTTTTGCTCAGAAGAATCGCGGCATAAAGTCGGGGTTTAAAGTCAAAAGCGAAAGACGAAAGGTATAAGAAAAGGGAAATTTCTATCCCTATTATCCCAATATTCGGGGCTGGGTTTATTCCAGGTTTTAATCCCCGCGTTTTTGAGTGCTTTTACTTCCCGCGATAACGACAAAGGGCGTATGTTCGAGCGTGTCTTTTTCACGCTTATTTACGGGCTTGAACGCGAGTTACGCCCGGCTCGTTATTGCGGGTTCTTCTCTGAAGCGAAATGGCGCGGGGAACCTCTTTGTTTCTTTCTGGGTTCGCAGCCTGTCCCCGAAGGACTTGCCTGAGGGGGAAAGAAAGTTAGTGACCAATGGTTTATTCTGAGGGGAAATATCCTCTTTTGAAGTAGAGACCCTGCGCGGGGACGGGCGCGCAGTATTTTGACGCGAGACGGTGGTCTTCGTCCAACGCCTGCCGGATTTCCTCGAGACTCACCTTGCCGAACGCGTAATTCAGCGCCGCCGAGACCAATGTGCGGATCATCCCCTGCAGGAAGCCGTTACCCTTCACAGTGAACACGACGCGCCCGGGAAGCTCGGCCGCGCGGAAGTAGTAGACCGTCCGCACCGTGGACTTTACCCCCGACCTGCCGTGGCCGGAGCTGAAACGTCTGAAATCGTGCTCGCCCCGGAAGAGATGCAGGGCGGTGTTGAGGCGCGGCATATCCGGGACACGTTCGATAAAATGCGCGTAGGAGCGGAAGATGGGGTGGGGGTTCGGCGAGGTCAGCGCGATATAGACATACTCCCGTGCCGACGCGGAGAAACACGCGTTGAATTTATCCGGCACCTCGACCGCGGAACGGATTCGGATACTGCGGGGGAGGACGCTGTTGAGCGCGGCGGGGAATTTATCTATCGGGAGGCTCGTGTTCGACGTCTTGAAGTTTGCGTTGTACGCGATCGCGTGCGCGCCCCTGTCGGTGCGGCCTATCCCCGACGGGGGCTGATGCGGGCCGGGGAGGATGACGCCGAGCGCGCGGTGGATTTCTCCCTGCACGGTGGGCTGATCGTCCTTATTCTGGAATTGCCATCCGTAAAATTCGGAACCGTCATACGACAGGGTCAGCAGGATATTTCTCATACTACGCTTCCGGGGCGGTCAGAATTTGTTCGATTTTATCGAGGTCGACGAAGCGGGAGCTTTTATAGATTTCCTTACCCCGGCGGAATATCAGTACGATGGGTACGGTGAACACCATGTTCTGCGCGGCGATCTGCGGAAATACCGCCGGATCGATCTTCGTCCATACAAGGGCGGGGTAACGGTTCATCAGTTCCTCGATACGCGGGGAGAGGGATTTGCACGGCGGGCAGTCGCTGCTGAAGAAATAGACCAGCGACGGGTTTTCCCCCGATATCAGCGCGTGAAAATGTTCCGGCGAATGAGCCGCTTCGTATGCCATGGGTTCCTCGAAAATCTATTTCTTTATAAATCGGTATTTCCCGGTCAATGATGAGAATTCTGTTCCGATAATATAGGGAGCGAGGATAACTATGTCAAGGAACATGAAATTCATTCTAGCCATTTTGATATGCGGCGCGCTTCTGTCGGTGTTTATGATTTTTATCGTCACCGCGCCGGAAGAAATCCTCCGTTTCGGGGATATCCCCGTGACGACGCTGGACAAGATAAACGGCGATACCGGCATCCTAGTAGACGACCCCGCGTTCATCCATGTCACCAATACCTTCGAGATGCGGGAACTGATCAAGAAGACCATCTCGTATAAAATCTACCTCGAGAACACGCCTATCGACGGGATTTCCCCGCTCCTGATCCAGTCGTTCACCGAGCCTTATACGTTCCAGAAGGGAATCCTCACATTCAGGGGCAGCCCGATGCGGGATTGGGGCGCGATCGGCAAACTCAAGTCGCAGGAATTCAGCCTGTCGGTGGATTGGGCGAACAAGACCGGGCAATCCCCCATCTGGGGCGGGGGCGGCGGATGGACCGGCCAGCCTCTCCTCGTGCAGTGGACGCAGGCGCAGAAATCGAATATGCATATTTCCGCGAAGTTCAAGGATAACCCGGAGTTCACCGAGGTGATTTTCGCGTCTCTCGACGGCAGGATATACTTCTACGACTTCGATACGGGCGAAAAGACCCGTCCGCCGATCAATGTCGGTAACCCCATCAAGGGAACTCCGTCGATAGACCCGCGCGGGCTTCCGCTCCTGTATGTCGGAGAGGGGGTGCCCCAGCAGGGCAAGCAGAAGTACCGGATATACAGCCTGCTCGACCAGAAACTCCTTTACTCTATCTCCGGGGGCGATCCGCAGGCGTACCGTGTATGGGGCGGATTCGATTCGTCGGGGATAGTGAACTCCAAGTCGGATATCCTGATTACGGGCGGCGAGAACGGTATCCTGTATATCGTGAAGCTTAACACCGAGTACGATATTGCGAAGGGCAAGCTGTCGATCTCCCCGAAACTTTATAAATATGTCTACCATTATAAATCCGGCGCGGGGAAGAAAAAGGTCTACGGTATCGAGAACTCGGTCGCGGTGTATAAGAACCTTCTCTACTTCAGCGACAACTGCGGTACGATCCAATGCGTCGACCTGATCAACCTGAAACCGTTATGGATCAAGGATGTGAAGGACGACACCGATGCGTCGATAGTGGTCGAGGCCGAGATGGGGGTGCCGTTCCTGTATACCGGGTGCGAGGTCGATATCCAGGGGGCGAAGGGATACTCGTATGTCCGTAAGATCAACGGGTTGACCGGCGACACGATCTGGGAGACCCGTTATGTTTGCCG
>MIBD01000100.1:9325-10626 GCA_001829395.1 Spirochaetes bacterium GWF1_49_6
CCTGTCGAATATGGTGGTGTTCACCCTCGCGTACTACCAGACCGTAGACCGGGGGCTGATGGTCGCGCTCGATAAGACGACGGGCGGGGAGTTATGGCGGTGGGAGATGACGAATTACTCATGGTCGTCGCCCACGGGGGTATACGACGGGGAGGGTAACGGGTATATCGTGCAGTGCGACTCCGCGGGGAACATCAACATGCTCGCGGGGAACAGCGGGTCGATCCTCGCGAAGCTCAAACTCCCGAACAATATCCAGTCCACCCCGGTGTTCTATAAAGATTCTATATTAATCGCGGAAAGAGGAAATAAGCTCTATAAAATATCGGTGCAGTAGGGGAATTCATAATGACTACATACATATCGCTCCTCCGCGGCGTCAATGTCGGCGGGAAGAACCGCGTTAAGATGGACGTACTGACGGCAATGTATGAATCAATGGGGTTTTCCCGCGTCAGGGCATATATCCAAAGCGGGAACGTACTATTCGACAGCGCGGATATGGATACTGGGCGGTTACAGCGGGAGATCGAGGGAAAGATGATGAGCGTTCTCGGTCTCGATCTTCGGGTGCTGATTCGGACACGGGACGAACTGCGGGACGTGATCGGGCGAAACCCGTTCGGACAGGAGTTTAACGATCGACTGTATATTGCGTTTCTGTCCGCCGCCATGGAGAATCCCCCGATGGACGCGCTGAATAAACTGAAGGACGAGCGGGAACAGTTCGTTATATCCGGAAAGGAGATTTTTATTTATTATTATAACGGCGCCGGGAGGACGAAGTTTTCCAACGCCGCGCTTGAGAAAAAGCTGGGGGCGGTCTCCACCATGCGGAATTGGAACACGGTGAATCAGCTCGCGGCGATGTCCGGCGAATGAGTAAAATGGATACGATAGAGACACGGGCCGGTCGCAGGTGCTGCGCACACTAACATTGGCTATATACAAAGTCGCAGGCTGGCGTTTTATTTTACCGGTCACTAGGGTAATGGGGATTGCCCCTCGGCTACGGCATCCATGTCTTCGCACGATACTCCCCCCGTCCGCTTGCCTTCCGCTAAACGGGAGGCGGGGGTCGCACTCAGGTGCCGCGCATATTAATACTGGCTATATACAAAGTCGCAGGCAGGTGATAACTAGAATAATACACTACCGTAATGGGACAGCCCCTCGGCTACGACATCTATGTCTTCGCACGATACTCCCCCCGTCTGCTTGCCTTCCGCTTAACGGGAGGTGGGGGTCGCACGCAGGTGCCGCGCACACTAGTATTAGCTATATACAAAGTCGCAGGCTGG
>MIBD01000101.1:0-4426 GCA_001829395.1 Spirochaetes bacterium GWF1_49_6
GACCATTGGGCGTTTTATAATCAATTATACTTTGATTTGTTAGAATAATCAGAGTTTTTAGAAGTGCCCATATTATTATTAATGTTAAAAATGTTAATAGTTTTTGCGTCAGTCCCCGCAATGGGGGAACCGCCCATATAAAAATCCGAATTGGAGGAATCTATGCGCATGAGGAAATTTCCCGCTTTAGCGCTGTTTTTCATTTTTATCCTTCCCGCCCTGACCGGCGCCCAATCCAAGAACGAAACCATCTTCAAGCAGACTTTTACGAAATATAAAGATGTCGTTGTACGGCTCTCCAACAACCAGGGAATGGGATCGGGTTTCCTGACCGCCGAGGGTTTTGTTATCACCGCCGACCATGTTGTCGGCACGTCGGTAAACGTCCAGATGGATTACAACGGGCAGCATTTCTTCCTGCGTCCCTGCTACCGCGATCATGCCAACGATATCGCCATACTCTACCCGTTGGGATACTCCACTGGAAAGAACGACTACAAAGATGTGCCGTATAATTACCTCAAGGGGAAAAGTAAAATTTCGGTAACCGTGCCGAATATCACACCGGGGGAACAGATCATGGTGATGGGATATCCATACGGCATCATCGAGCTGAAACGGATACTCGGAACCTATAAAGACGAAGTATACCGTTATATGGAGAACGTCCCGTTATACGCCTGCGACCTTCCGGTCATCAAGGGATGTTCGGGGGGGCCTGTCTTTAACGCCAAGGAAGAGGTGATCGGTATCGCGGTTAAATTTGAAATAAAGCCGACCGACACGGAATACCTGATTTCCTATGTCAGCCCGGCGAAAAATATCGAACAAATCCTGAAAAATCTCGATAAAAAATATATGGACATGATCGATAAGATCGATAAGAATATCCCCGGTTTCAGTCTCGCCCAGAATAATATGGTCAAGCTGAAAACGAAGTTTATTTCGGGGAAAAACATTAAAACGGTCGAAGAGTCCGGCACGGAATATATCGTCAATAAAGCGAAGTCCGGGTACTATGTATACAATGATAATTCCATCAGCGCGGTCAATATGTTTTTCGATCTCTATATGGATACTGTGGCAAAGAATAAACGCGAAAGCCCGTGCGTATTCGAGATATACCTGAAATGGGTGGATGAAAAGAATTATGTCTCCATGAAGCTCGATATGGACGAGAACCGTTACTTCTTCGTGTACATGATCGACGGTCAGGAAGAAATAAAGGAGCCGATTATCGAGATGCCTATCGTGTCCGAGACCATGTACAATATCGAGTTCTTTACCGCGGATAGGACAATGGGGATATTTTTCGATAATATTCCCGTCTATTACGACAGCAATCTCCCGTTCGAATCCGGCTCATGCGGTATATTTTTTAGCGAGATGAAAACGTTGATTATACAGGACTTATTAATCAGGATACCAAAAAAATACTAAAGTTCCTCAATATATTTGCATATTGATATAAAAGGGTCTATAATATACAAAATTATTTTTGGAGGACTACATGAGAACAATCCTTGCTATGGTTTTGGGAATCACTTTGGGCCTTACTTTAATCAGCTGCGGCGGCAAAACTGCTGATACTGCTACTAACGCTGCTGCTCCCGCTGCTGTAACCACCAACGTTGCTGCGCCTGCTGCTGATACCAACGTTGCGGCTCCCGTTGACACCAACGTTACTAAGCCCGCTCCGGCTCCTGTTAACAAAGATGCCGGTCAGACCAAGGGTCTCGAATAAGATCGATCCTTTGATCAATTGCCTGTGGATCGTTCCACAGGCTTTTTTTTCAAAACACCTATGAAAATATATATTTATCTTCTCACCGTCCTAATTTTCCTGTCACTCGCGGCCTGCGGCGGAGTTAGCGATCTTTCCCGTTTTCAGGGTACATGGTACGTCTCGGAGACGAAGACTACTAACGGGATAATCACTAATTACCAGTCGACCAATACGTTTATGAAATACCGCTTCGATTCGCTCACGATGATTACCTACTCTTACGGTTATACCACCAATATAACCACTAACGACTACTATGTCCGTGAAGCGTTATCCAGACTGACGATAGCCGATAATGCCACCAATACTTTCATCTTTTACTCCTTCACCGACGACCTGCACCTGACATGGACGGTGAAGTCGAATATTGCATCCGGGGTTTCGGTTATCGGCGGAAAAAGCGCGTATATGTATTGGAAATTGACACTGCAGGGGAATTAAACTACTGATGAAAATTTTAATGAGCGGGGGCGGTACCGGCGGGCATCTGGTTCCCGGTATCGCGTTATACGAAGAACTATGCGCGCGCGGTATCGAATGCCGTTATGTCCTGCGCAATACCGATATGAAGTACAATGTCGCCTCGCGTATCGCCGAATCCGACCGGATATTCGTCGAGATACAGGGCATATCCCGCAAGCTCTCGTTCAAGACCCCAATCTATATATTCAAGCTCATCCGCGCATTCTTCTCGATCTTCCGCATCATCCGTAAATGGAATCCCGACGCGGTACTGACGACCGGAGGGTATGTATCCAACCCGGTGGCGCTCTCCGCGCGCATCCTGCGGAAGCCGCTGTTTATCGCCGAGCAGAACAGTGTCGCCGGGGTGACCAACCGTTATTACTCGAAGTTCGCGCGCGCGGTCTATACCACATTCCCGCAGACCGCGAAACTCCGCACGATGAAAATTATTCATACCGGAAGCCCGTCCATCTTCCGTGAAAAATCCTCGCGCGATACCGCGCTGAAATTTTTCGGATTGGACGGATACAAGCATAGTGTGGGGATTACCGGGGGGAGTCAGGGCGCTCAGAAAATCAATTCCGCGGTGACTGCAATCCTGCCCGAACTGCTGTCCCGGAATACCGGGGTGATATGGAGTATGGGAGCGGTCGAGTATGAACGCCTCGAGAAAGAAGGGGCGCTCGCCGAAATAACCGGGAAGTATAAGAACGTTAAACCTTTCCGTTTTATCGAACGGATGGACCTGTTTTTCTCGGCGGCGGACTGTGTGGTCATGCGCGGAGGAGCTTCGTCCATATCGGAGAGCATCCAGATCGACGTGCCGGCGGTCGTCATTCCCATCACCAATTCGCCGGACAATCACCAGTATCTCAACGCGGATTATCTCGCGTCCAATTCGGCGGGAATCCTCCTCACGGAGAACGAACTCTCGCCGGAGAGCCTGCTCAACTCAATCGACGCCATCGTCAAAAATAAAAAATCATACCTCAAGAATCTCGAATTGTTAAAAAAAGACAATCCCGCCAAGGCAATCGCCGAACACCTGCTCGAAAGCGTTACCCCCCGATAAGTTTCAGGAGTTCCTTCCCCTTAGTCGCCCATTCGCTGGACGGGTACTTCTGGATCAGGAGATTCAGGATCGGTACCGCTTCCTTCGCGTTGTTCATCTGGTAGGAGCAATAGGCGAACCAGTACAGCGACTGTTCGTACAGCGCCTGAAATTTATATACATAGAATATCGATCCGTAATAATCGAGCGCCTCGCTATACTTCCCCTGGTTGCGGTAAATCTCGCCGAGTTCGAAGCTGGCCTGCGCGGCCTCTTCCCCGGTCGTCTTGTTCTTTACCTCGTTGAGGAGCGGTAACGCTTTGGCTACCTGCTGGAGACGGATATAATACTGCGCGAGATGAAGCTGCGCCATCGCCTTCCCCTGCGCGGACTTCGCCTGCTCGATCAATTGAAGCAGGTAGGCTTCCTCGTTCCCCTTCGCTTCCTCTTTCAGCTTAATCTCCGCGAGCTTGATCTGCGCTTTGTCGGCCTGCATCGACGCGGGATAATCGGTGATCAGCTTCTGGTAATAAAACTTCGCCTTCGACATATTATTCAGCAGGTAATAAGTATCCGCGATATAGTAGTTCGCGTCTGAAGCGAAATATCCCTTCGGGTACTTGGTAAGATAGTTCTCGAAATAGTCCAGCGATTTATCCTTCTGTTCGAGATAGAAATAACACCACGCGATCCAGTACAGGGAATTGCTCGCGAGCTCGCTCTGGGGATACCCCGATATTATCTGATTAAACCGCTGAATAGCTTCGTTATAACGGGCGTCGCCGTAAAAATAGGTGGCGAGTTTATAGAGCGCCTCGACCGTATAGGGATTGTCCTTGTACTCCGCGACAATCGAGTTAAACACGTCGATAGCCATCTTCTCCTCGCCGTTCTCGATATGGCTCCATGCGATATCCGACATGACCGCAGGAATATCCTTGGTCATCCCGAATTCTTTAGCCATCTTGATATATTTATCATAGGTGGCGAGAGCGTCGTTAATATTTTTCGAGTTATAATAGGACTTGGCGATATAGAGCACCGATTCGAGCTTTTTCGTTTTATCGGCGGTGGTTTTCACACAGCTGTCGAAGTATTCGATAGCCTTCGCGTACTCTTTTTTC
>MIBD01000101.1:4445-6613 GCA_001829395.1 Spirochaetes bacterium GWF1_49_6
GCAGATTATACACCTCGGCCTTCTGTTCGTCGGACTGGGACTTGAACAGGATCGGCAGGAGATAATTGATCGCGAGATCGTAACGCTGATCCTTCATATAGAGCCACGAGAACTTGACCGCGGCGTCCACGGCGTAGGGAGAATTCCCGTACTGGTCAACCACCTTGCGGAAGTACTTCTCCGCCTCGGGGTAATTCTTCAGGTTATAGTTGATGATACCCAGACTGTAATACGCGCGGGGTACAAGCGGATGGGTGGGGAATTTTTTAATCAAGTCGTTCAGGTAATCGACCGCGCGGGGGTATTCCTCTTTCTGGATATATACCCATGCGATAGCGTTGATCGCCAGCGGGGCGTTTTCGTTATTCTTCGTCAGTACCGTATTGTAGTACTTCAAGGCCTGGTCGAATTTCCCGATCTTCGCGCTGGCGTTACCGATAAACAGGTAAATCTCGTCGGACATATCGGTGGTCGGATAGCGCACGAGGTAGTCCTCGAACACGTTCACCGCGTCGCTATAACGCCCCATCTCGATCAGGCTTTTACCCTTCCAGTAAAGCGCGTCGCGCCCGTACTCGGTATTCCCGAATTTGGCAAGCACCTTATCGAAATACGTCAGCGATTGGGCATAGTCCTTCTGAAGGTACTTGAGCTCGCCGAGCTTGGACAGGGATAACGCCTCACCCTCCCCGCCCGATTGGGCGATCTTGTTATACGCGTTGATCGCGGACTCGTAATCGTCGGTGATGATATAGCACGCGGCAAGCTCCACCAGCGCCTTCTGGTAATAGCGCGAGCCGGGGCCGAACACCTTGACGAGGTCGCCGAGAACACCCTTCGCCTGATCGTACTTTTTCTGGAGCTTGTAGATCAACCCGAGCTTATAGAGCGCTTCCTCCCTGTATTCGTCGGATACCGTCTGAGCGGATAACGACGACAGGTAGCGTTCCGCCTCGATAAAATCCTTCTTATTGATATAGATCAGCGAGCAGTAATAAATCGACTGCATCTGGTACTCGAAGTCTTTCTTTTTCGCAAGCTCCGCGAAGTAACGGAGTGCGTCGTCGAGTTTTTCCGATTGGAAATAGCTTTTACCGAGGAAAAATTCCGCCTCCGCGCGGAACTTGGAGTTGGGGTATTTCGAGATGAACTCGCCCAGGAACTGGATAGCCTTGGGCATATTGTTATCATAGAGATGCGCCTGCCCGAGCCGGAGATAGGACTCCTCGGCGATATCCGAATTGGGATACTGCTGGACGATATACTGGAACTCCTCCACCGCCGACGAGAACTTATTCCCTAAGAGGAGGGCGAACGCGATGATATAATGCGATTTCGACTGGAGCTGGGATTCGGGATATTCCTTATTGAATAGGCGCAGGCTCTGCACCGCCGTATCGTACTTTTTCATCTTATAGTACGAGTTCGCGATCAGGAACTGCGCTTTTTCTTTATAGAGCGTACCCCCGAATTCCTTAACGAGGTCGCGGAACGACTGGATGGCGATTTCGTACTTCTGCGACTGGTAGTAGCACAGCCCTATATAGTACAACGCGTCGTCGGCATAATCCCCCTTAGGGTCGTTGTCGATGACCTCGTTGAAGTACTGTACCGCGAGCGTATAGGTGCCGTTATTATACGCGTCGAGCGCTTTTTTATATTTCTCGTCGGAATCCGCCGAGATGCCGTATAGATTTACGCTTAACAGAACGAATATCCCCAATGCGAACGCTTTTCGCATAACAATCTCCCGCCTTTTTATTTCGGACTAACGGACGCTTTCATAAACCGCCGTTTCCCGGCGGCGAGCCCTCTCGAGGATAATCTTCGAGGATATAGAAGCGTCCATGGAGCGTGTTTCACGGGTTTATTATCTTTATTTGTTTAACAACCATCGACACGCTTTTTAACCGCCCTCATTATAATTGCGGGGCTTGAAAAAGACAAGGATACGGGGGAATCAGTGAAGGGTATTCGTCACCCCGTTCGTGACCGTGAACACCTCGATATTCGTGAGGCTGTCGAGTTGTACTTGCACCATTTGGAGTTCGCGGCCGCCGACGACCGTCACGGTCACCTGCCCCTGCGCCTGTGTCTGGATTTGCGTCTGTTCGATATTCTGGATATTCACGATCTCCTTCGGCGCCGATACATACCCGAGGGTGAAT
>MIBD01000102.1:0-558 GCA_001829395.1 Spirochaetes bacterium GWF1_49_6
AAGGAGGGAATTATGGAGATGAATATCAACGGATTGAGTCCGGGTGTACCTCGGAACGACGCGAAAGCCGAGTACGAGAAGAAAGTTGAGATCGCGGCCGCGGCCAAGAAAGAAGTCGAACAGAAAATACAGCAGGCTGTTCCCGAGAAGGAAGAGCAGGAAAAAGAGCCTAAGCAGGAACCTATGGATATGACAAAATTCGTCATGAGTTCGACCGATATGAAGGAACTGCTTCTTCTGATGGGTTCGCGCGGAAAGAGCGAAGCGATTGAGAGAATGGTCGAGGTCGTGAAGAAAGAACGCGAGATGCTTGCGAAGAACAAATAATGGAATTGATTCTTTCTTTGGTATTGGGAGCGGGGTTGTTCTTGATTTTGAATTATTACTTTAAAAACGGGAGGGGATCTCTCGTTTTTTGCGTTATCGGAGCAATTCTTTTATCCGCGTTCTTTTTCCTCCTTTTCCGTAATCTCCCCCTGATCGTTTTTATCCCGTTCATGGCCTTTTATTTTAACATGGCGCTTCTATCGCTGGAAGATGTTAAGAACCTGTCCGTAC
>MIBD01000102.1:583-1470 GCA_001829395.1 Spirochaetes bacterium GWF1_49_6
CGTATCCGCGCTCACGGTGAGGATATTTCTTCCCCTCCCCCTCGTGAACAATATCATCTCCGCCGCCGCGGGATTCCTGCTGTTATTTATCCCGTACCTCGTCACCCGCCGGAAGGGCATCGGTATCGGCGACGTACTCGTGTTCACGGGATGCGCGTTACTCCTGACCCTCGCGGAGACCATGATCGTCTTCCTGTTCACGGGAGTTTCCGCGCTGATCTACGCCGTCCTGCGTTATGCAATCCTGAAGAAAAAGGACCGTATCCCCCTGATCCCGTTTATCGCGTTATCTACCGTCCTGACGATGGGACTGCGCGATTATATCATTCCCCTGCTCGGCTTGTCGGATTTATACAATACGCAGTTCCTGTACTGAGTACCCCCCCTTTACTTGCTAAAATACTAGGCTGGATTTACAATAATTGGAATTAAGAATTTTGGGGGTCTCATGCGGTTTCGGGCTTTAATTTTTATCATTCTGACACTTGCCGGCGTAGCTTTCGCCAATACCGCGTATACCCTTCCTAAACTTACAACGCTGGAGACTCGTTTCCTTCTCACCAATTTTTACATCTTAGAGACGGAATTCGACCTCTCGAAAGCAGGGGAATATTTAGCTGTACCCCTCAGCGACCCGGGGTATAAAAAGTACGACGGCGAGACGTTGAAGAGGAACCCCGAATATAAACGCAGTATGTTCACATTCGAAATGCAATTCGAGATCGACGAATCGCTCAAGGGGAAGGAACTTTGCCTCTTCGTGGGAAATATCGATTGGCCGGTCAATTTTTATCTCAACGGTTCGCTCATATTTAAAAAAGGCTCCATCACCACGAATCATTATACATCGCTGAATTACGGCTTTAACGAAGTGTTTCTGCCTAACG
>MIBD01000102.1:1480-4356 GCA_001829395.1 Spirochaetes bacterium GWF1_49_6
ATACGGAAGCGACGGGACGAATGTAATTCAAGCGCAGGGTTTCCCGATGTTCGAGCACTACCCCCTTCCCGAACTGTTCATATCCACCTATCAGGACATCGATTCATGGATATTCCTTCGCAATCTTTTTACGGTCCACCTGGTACAAGGCGCTGTCATTATCGGGTTCATTTTGTTCACTTATTTCCTCCTGCTGTTTCTGGGGATGAAAAAACGGGATATGAAATATCTTTACATTGCGCTGCTTTCCCTGTTTTATTCCATGGGGCAGATCAATATCGCCCTGTCGTATAATTTTAGCGGTGAGGTGTTTTTAGAGCAATTATCCCGCACGGGATTACCACTCTCTTCGCTCACTCTCGCGCTATTTCTCCTGGAATTCACGGGCTACCTGAAGAAGAAGAAACTGATAAAAATGCTTATATTTATCCCGCTTTCCCTCTTTACGCTGGTCACCTTATTCATGGGTACCAAAGAGTCGGTAAGCGAGTATTTCAATCTGACCACCTACTTTGTCATCCTGCCGATGCTCTTTTTCACTATCACCCTCTCGATAATCGCGATCATCCGAAAACCTGAGAGACGCGCGGATGTTATTATCATACTTAGTTCCCTATTTTTACTGATCGCAGCCAGCGTGCACGATTTTATCTATCTCTGGGCCAGTAAAACCCCCTTCGCATGGCTGAATCCCTACGGATATCTCCTGCTGGTATTCACCCTATTCTCAATCCAAGCCCGCGAGCAGGCAAAAATATACGAAGAGTCGCTGGTTCATTCGGTGGAGATCGTGGAACGTAATAAAATTCTATCCAAGCTCATAGAAAACCTGAAACTGATATCGGAAAACCTGAGCAACACCAGCGGAAAGCTGAACAACAATATTGAAAGTTCATCCGACCTGCTCGAATGGTACGAGAGCAGCACGTCCCAGATTACCGAAATCATGCATAATAAGTTTATCGATATCAAGAGCCTCATCGCGGGGATAACCGAGATGATCAGGATGTCGGGCGAACGCGTCCCGAAAGCGATCGAGAACCAGACCTCGCTGATCGGGCAGGTCAAGGCGACTATCGCGAATAACGATCGTCAATCGATAAGCGTGACCGCATCAGTCACCGATACCAACCGCGTGGCGCAGGAGCTTGCCCAGCTCGCCGAACGGAGCGTCGAAGTCCTGAACGATTCCCGCAAGGCTATCGGAAAGATCTCGGAATACTCGTCGTTTATCCTAAACGTCCTCAAGACGATGGAGGAGATCACCGACCGGAGCAGTACGCTCTCTATTAACGCTTCTATCGAGGCGGTCAAGGCGGGGCATGCCGGCCAGGGATTTTCGGTGGTCGCGAAGGAGATGCGGAATCTTTCACGGGAGACGAAGGTCAATCTCGAATCCAGCGTCAAGAAAATCAAGGAACTCGCGAAAACTGTTTCAAAGAGTATGGAGCTTTCCGATCAGGTATCCGGGGCTATCCAAACGATTATCGAAAGCGCCCGCGAATCCGCCCGGATGATTAATCAGGTCAATGAGATGATCGCTAAACAGCGCGAGGATTTCTCAGGGATTACCGGCGCGGCGGTGCACCTTTACGAGGACGCGCTTACTATAAAAAAACTTACCGAGGAAGATGTCGCCGAGAATAACCGGATAGTCGAAACTATGCAGGATTTCGGAGACTCGTTCAACTCGATTATCGATATGCTGACCAACCAGAAAAATATGCAGATAGAATTGGAGAAGTCGATGAGCGGGATTCGCGGGGTGATGGAAGAGAATATCAAGCTCGTCGAAGTACTGAACGAGAACATCTCCAGCTCGGACGATACGACTACCGGGATACGTGAGACGGAATAGAACATCATCCTGCTGCCGGTGAATCAATTATAATTTAGAGGGTTCTATGGCTGACGAAACAGGCTATAACAAAATTCCTATGTCCGACAGTGAAACAAAGAAAGTCGAACAGGAGATCGGTAAACTCCGTATCATGTACATTGTCTACGCGGTTCTCACCGTCGTTTTCGGCGGAATGATCGTGTTCGGACTGATATCCCGGTACTTGATACTGGTCTTCATGGGCGGGCTTCCGATACTTGCCTACCTGATACTCGGTATCGTCTTCTGCTCCAAATACTCGAAACTCAAAAACGACAGGTCGGAGAGAATGATGTTTGTCGAGACGGGTGTTCTGGACGATATCTATGTATCATACGGAAAAGGGCCGAGGTATGTATTCCGCATGAACGGTAGAACGCGGTTCGGCTTCCGCGAAATGACCGACTCGCTGAAGAAGGGAGACCGCATCGACCTCTATCTGGCATGCAATTCCCTTATCCCCGTCGGGTTTAAAAAACTGCCCTGACATGGGAAAACGAGTAAGAATGATACGGATTTTTTGTCACTACGAAGCGCATAGCGAAGAAGCAGTCTGTGTAACTCATTATGAAGTATTAAAATAGATTGCTTCTCTGCACCCGCGACGACAAACTATTTCTCTAATTTTTAATAACGCTCTATTATTTTGGAGTTTTTAGAACCGACCGACAGTAAAACGGAGCATAAATACTATCCCGTGAGAAAGCCCCATATATAATAAGGGGTTCTAAAAACCATTAACATTTATAACAAATGACTTTATATTTTTATAAAATACGCCCAATGGGCACTTCCTTGCCACCGAGAATCGGTGGTTATTAGAAGTGCCCATAAAAAGGAACTCGCAATGGACGATTCATACAAGTTCGATATCCAGCCGATGACACCCGATGAAATGAGTATCATCGAGAAAAAGTACAAAACCGGAATGCGTTTCCTCATCTTTTTTATCGTGTTCCAAGCGGTGTGGATCGGGATGATGGTCTTCGGGTATATT
>MIBD01000102.1:4374-6516 GCA_001829395.1 Spirochaetes bacterium GWF1_49_6
ATTTTACTCGGCGGATTTCTTTTCTTACTCTATATCATGGCGACCGTTTACTATGCCCGGCAGAATAAAAAACTCAAGCTTGACATGACGGAACGCGCTAAGGTTATTGTTAAGGGCGCCGTGGTATCGAAACAGGTAAAACCCGGGCGCATGTATAAGTTTTACTTTATCCGGATAAACGATAGGAACTATCAGGTGCCCCTGTGGTTCTACGAAAAAACGGAGGTGGGGAGTATCGCGGAATTCCCGGCATCGAAACATGCCGGGGTGGTATTTTTTCAAAAATCGCAATAATCATGCCTTTATCAATCGCCGTCGGAGTTGTGGAAAATCGGAAATGAAGGTATAATAATTCCCTAAGGAGTGAAGCATGCGACCTATTTTCCAGAAAAGCTCAAAGCTTTGGCCTCATGTCATCTGGCTGGCGTGGGCGGTGGGCTACGCGTTTTGTTTCCCGACATATAATATGTCGTTTCTCATCTGGATCATCTTCGTCCCCGTACTCGTGTTCGCCTACCGGCAGCCGTATAATAAAACCGTCTTTTATTCATTTTTCTATAGCCTGCTTTTCTGGGTGCTGACCCTGTTCTGGCTGATGGCGTTCCACGAGATCAGTCTGCCGTTTCTGGTGCCGGCGTACTCCCTCTATAATGCGTTTTTCTTCTTCTGTATCGCGTTCATCGCGAAAAAGCTCCCGAAGCTGCGGGTATTCGCGCTGCCGGTATTCTGGGTCGCCAACGAGCTGCTGCGCTCCACCGGATACGTCGGGTTCCAATGGAACCTGATCGGCGATACACAGTGGCAGAGCCTGTACGTCCTGCAAAGCGCCGATATCTGGGGCGTGTACGGCGTCAGCTTCCTGATCCTGCTCGTCAACTCGGTACTCGCGGAAGTGATTCATTCATGGATAGAAACGAAAAAGCTCGGCGAGGCGATTGTAAAACACCGCACGCTTTTAATAGTCACCGGCGCGATTATGGCCGCCAACCTGGTCTACGGTATTATCACCTATCACTACTACGACGACCTCGCGAAAAAGTCCGAGCAGGCGAAGGTCGCGCTGATGCAGCCGAATACCGGGTCGTTCGACGACTGGTGGGGCACGATGTGGGAGACCTACGGCAAGCTGTGGACTCTCAACGCCGAGGCCGCGCTCAAAGACCCCGATATTATCGTTTGGTCGGAAACTATGCTCCGCAACAGTGTCTGGTTCTATATGAATCAGTACGGGGCGGACGCGGAGATCAATCGTTTTAATATGCGATTCATCTCGATGCCATTCGAATTCGATACCCCCATCCTGTTCGCGCACCCCGAAAAGGGGACGGACGGGCATAATTATAACACGGTCGATTATATCGATCCGCGCATCCCGGGATACATGACCTATTGTAAGATTCACCTGACCCCGTTCGGCGAATGGCTCCCTTACTATTTCGTGATACCCCCGCTGAAGACCATGATCGAATCCCTCGGCGCGGCGAGCTATGCCCCTGCGAAGGACTTTGTCGTTTTCGCCGGACGTAAGGGAAAGTTCGCGGTGATGATCTGCTTCGAGGATATTTTCTCCATCCTCGCGCGGAAGTTTATCCTCAAAGGGGTGAACTATTTCCTGAATTCCACCAACGACGGATGGGCGTACCGTTTCCAGATCGGCGGGCCGTTCCCGTTATGGCAGCATATCGCCGGGGTGTCCGGGGTAGCGATAGCGGTCAGACGCCCGATCGCGCGCGCGGTCAATACCGGGGTTTCCGGGGTGGTGATGCCCAACGGCTCGATGGATATTTCCCCGGTGCCGATCTACCAGCAGGGATTCTATGTCGCCGACGTACCGGTTATCGACGAGCAGATCGTGACGCTCTATGTCCGGTTCGGGTACTTGTTCCCGTATATCATCGCCATCCTCGCGCTTGCCGGAATGGCATACGCCGTGTTCGGGGTAAAGCACGAGCCCGGTAAGGAAAACGTTTGACAGGAGTAGGATATGACCAATCAGTATCTCGAATACATGCTGTACGAATCGGATGCCGACCCGATCGGGCTTCCCGACGGGATAACGTTCCTTAGCGATGCGCGCGGCATCATGATAGACGACCAGATTCAGTCGATTTCCAACATCTTCCGGGCGCACGGATACGGCAA
>MIBD01000102.1:6527-6607 GCA_001829395.1 Spirochaetes bacterium GWF1_49_6
CTATCTTCGAGTACTACGAGACGTTCGAGAAAGGGAGCGGATACAGTATCGCCCGCAAGTCGTTCAGCTTTAAGGATAAG
>MIBD01000103.1:0-3778 GCA_001829395.1 Spirochaetes bacterium GWF1_49_6
GAGCTTTTTCTCGCCGGTCTCGAGTTCGGCCTTCGCCGCGAGCTTCGCGTTCAGTTCGGCGTAGATAACGCCCGTCTTTTTACGTTCACCCCATAATCCGCCGTAGGAGTCGAGAATATCGATATGCACCTTCTGCTGGAGAAGGAGCTGGTGGTCGTGCTGGCCGTGGATATCGAGGAGCCATTGCCCGATCTCGGATATCCGCGTCAATGTCTCCTGCATCCCGTTGACGAACGCCCGGCTCTTGCCGCCGTCGGCGACAACCTCGCGGCGGATAATCAACCCCTCGGACGCGTCGATATTCATCTCGGCGAGCCGTTCGCGGGTATACGCGTCGTTCACTGTGAACGATGCTTCGATCACGGCGCGGTCGCTCCCGGTACGGATGACCGACGAGTCGCCCTTCTCGCCGAGAAGCAGGCCGAGCGCCCCGACGATAATGGATTTCCCCGCGCCGGTCTCCCCGGTAAACGCGTGAAATCCCCTGCCGAATTCCAGTTCCAACGTATCGATAATGGCATAGTTTTTAATAAAAATCCGGTCGATCATAACTTCCATCCCAATTTTTCACGAAGCGTCTCGAAGAATTTACTGTCGCCGAAATAATACATCTGGACGGGATGCGGGAATTTCCGCACGATAATCACATCGTCGGTCAGCAGTTCCTTATGCTCCTGCCCGTCTATCGAAAGGATCACGCCGAGATCGGCGGTACAGTTCCGCAGTTCTATCTCCTTATCGCCGCTCATCACTATCGGACGTACCCCGAGGGTGTGCGCGCAAATCGGCGTAATGACGAACCCTTCCAGCCCGGGAAGGAGAACCGGCCCGCCTGCGGAGAGGTTGTACGCGGTCGACCCGGTGGACGTGCAGACGATAACGCCGTCCGCGCGGTACCTCGACAACGGTTCATCCGATACCCGCAGGTCGATATCGACCATACGCGAGACCGCCGCGCCCCTGCTGATGACCGCCTCGTTCAGCGCCTCGAAGTGCGCGATAATATTATCCCCGCGCCGGACTTCGACATCCAGCATCATGCGCCGTATATATTTTGCCTTGCCGCCGAGTATCTTGTCAATAATTATCTCGATATTTTCAGGGTTAATTTCCATCAGGAAACCCAGCCGCCCGGCGTTGATACCCACTATCGGGATATTCAGCCCGTGGAGGGTACGGGCGGTGAACAGGTAAGTCCCGTCTCCGCCGATAGCGAATATCACCTCCATCGGGGGGTATTTCGCGAGCGCCTCCGGGGAGTATTCGTCCGGGGAAAATACCGCGCATTCCACGCCGCGTTCCCGGAGCAGACGCTCCATGTTTTCGCAGATCGCCGCCGTATTGGGTTTCCTGCGGTTGACTATCATCAACGCGTTTTTCATTTCCGTTTTCTCCCTGTAAGAAAGTCGACTATCCGTTCTTTAACCCGCTGAAAAAATATCCTGATAGAATGCGTGCCGAACCTGTCTGAAAAATCCTGCACGGCATGCTCGATCGCGGTATCCCCGTACTTTTCTTTTAGGTAGTGCCAATGATCCATGATCCATATATAAAGGTCGCCCTTCGTCCGCCCGGGGAACCGCCGGAGTATCTTCGTCCGGGTGACCACGTTTATCACGATGAGATATGCGTCGTAATACCACCGGCGTACCGCTTCTTCCCACGTCGGGTCGCGGTGCTCCTTCTCGCCGAGCAGGTACTTATAGGTGACTATATGCTCCAATAACCGGTAGTATCCCCATGGCGCGGTCAGTTCGATCTGCACGCCGGGGACGATTTCATCCAAGTGAGTCCGTTCGAGGAAGAAGTTATGGCTTTCCGCGATCAGAAGCCCCTTTTCGGTCAGGTGTTTCTCGGAGATCGGGACGCGTGTAAAAAGCTCCACGACCTCCGC
Source organism: Spirochaetes bacterium GWF1_49_6 (assembly GCA_001829395.1). GTDB lineage: Bacteria > Spirochaetota > Brevinematia > Brevinematales > GWF1-51-8 > GWF1-51-8. Next base: position 1,895 of record MIBD01000103.1, read on the forward strand.
GTCGATAAACGCCTGTCCCTTTTCGAGCGCGACCGATACCCGGTGATTGCCGTCGCGGACAAAGTAATACTCGCCGATCTTATACACCGATATCGGCGGAAGGTCGCGGTTATCGAGTCGCGCGATATCGATGCCTTCCCAACGGTCGCGGGTATGCATCTGCTGGGGCATGAAGTTTTTATCGAAGTCCTGGTACCGCCCTTCGCTCCCGACAATACTGTCGAGCGGAATGGAGCTCATCCCGCGAAACACCATCCCATGCGGCGAAAGCAGGTACTTCACCTCGTCGAACTGGAATAATTGATTATTCACGCTGAATATAGTAGAAAAAAGACGGTTAAAAAACGCTTTATTACGCGCGCGCTCAAAATCCATTTTCGCTATGTTCTGGTTTTCATTTAAAGGATACATCGTGCTACCCTATATTTTAATTCAGATCGAGAATCTGATAATCATAACAATTAATCACCCGGGTACCGAGATACTCTGTTTCACGAGGGATATTCCTGTCGTAAAGATGAATATGCCCGTGCAGGAGGTATTTCGGGCGGAATTTTTCGATAAACCACCTGAACCCCTCGAATCCCCTATGGGGCAGGTCTTTCCCGTCATGGATATCCAATGGGGGCGCATGAGTGACCAGTATATCCGCGAACCTTCCCCGCCTGAAACGGTTCCACCAAAGCTTGGGGACAAGCCGGTATATCTTCCGCTTCATCTCCTGCTCGGTATACTGATGGTCGCCCCTATTGTAACGCATGGAACCTTCCAGCCCGAAGAACGACATATTTCCCAACGACACCGACCGGCGGTCGAGATTGATTCCGCCGAAGTTGCCGTCACGGTTGTAATTCAGCGCGGACTGGTAAAAATCGTTTCCATAGGCGGCGTCATAGACAGCATTTTTCGCCCTGATATCGTATTGGTCGTGATTTCCGCAAACATAGTATAGAGGTTTTCCAAGCATCGAGACGAGATAATCCAAATAATACTCAGGGAGATCGCCGCAGGATATAATTAAATCCACGTTCCCGGCGATTTTTTTAATCTGAGGGCTATACAAAAACTTATTGACTTCATCGCTGACAACAAGAACTCTCAAAGCTATTCTTTACACCTCTTCAATATGTTTCTCTATAAACGCCTCAAAGTCCGGCCGGCTCATTTTATCCTTATAAAATTCCCAGATCGAATCGATCAGTTCGGCTTTAGTAGCGAATTTTACACCTTTCTGAGCATCTTCGAGAGTTACTTTAAATGCCATGCGGTAGCCTCCGTAAACATAATTATCGAAATAACCCTACGCCCCTTCAGTTTCCTTTATTTGATCTCCAGCATCCTGATAATACTCTTTCTCGCCTTCTCCGCCACATCCGGGTCGATCTTCACCTCGTACTGATCGTAACGGAGCGAGTCGAGCACCTTCGGCAGCGTAATCTTCTTCATATTCGCGCAGCGCATCGGCTTCATCGGCTCGATAAACTCCCGGTCGGGGAACCGTTTCGCAAGCGCGTGTATCATCCCGCACTCGGTCACCACTATAAATTTCCTCGTTTCGGGGTGACGCTCCACCGCGGCGAACATCTGTCCCGTACTGCATACCTCGTCGGCGATATCGAGGATATTTCTCGGGCATTCAGGGTGAGCTATCACGAGCGCGCCGGGATGCAGTTCCTTCGCCCCGATAATCGAATCGATATCCGCCTTCTGATGCACTACACAATACCCTTCCCATAATACCATCGGCTTGCCGGTCTTCCGGCGCACATAATCGCCGAGGTTCTTATCGGGAAGAAATACAATTTTATCGCTTTCGATACTGTTTATCACTTTCTCCGCGTTACCCGACGTACAGCAGATATCGATCTCCGCCTTCGTCTCGGC
>MIBD01000103.1:3819-5580 GCA_001829395.1 Spirochaetes bacterium GWF1_49_6
CCTTTCTCCATTCCCTCACCTGCTTGACTGTCGCGAAATCGGCGAGCGGGCATCCGGCCTGCATATCGGGAATCAGCACGCGTTTATCCGGGTTCAGGATAGCCGCGGTCTCCGCCATAAAGTACACGCCGCAGAATACGATCAACGGTTCGCTGATCTGCGAGGCGCGGCGGGCTAATTCGAGCGAATCGCCGGTAAAATCCGCGATATCCTGTATATCCGCCGTCTGGTAATTATGCGCCAGTATGATCGCGTTCTTCTCTTTCTTCAGCCGCCCGATCTCAGCCTTCATCTCTTCTAATTCCATCTAAACGCGACCTCTCATCGCAATACGCCGCGGGACGCACTGGCAGTAATTAATTATAGGCAATTTCCCGGAAATGTCAACAGATTTTTCCGTTTTTGTTACTGATAGGCGTTTAAAAGCCCCTCCGCCTGCTTCCGGTTCTTATCCAGCCGCATCATTAAGTTATCGATCACTTTGTGATAATCCAGCATCCCCGTCTTCATTTTATACATCTCGTCCTCGAGATCGAAATGATACCCGTAGATGTCGAAATTGAGATGATATCCCTTGATTGAATCGGCCTGCTGCGCGTAACCGATCGCGAGATTCCAGTACTTTCGGGCCTCGCCGAAGTAAAATTCCGCTATTTCGTAACCGTCGAGATAAAGCTTCAGGTATTCATGGTTATAGAATTGGATGTGCTCCTGGAAGAAATAGTACCCGTAGTCGATATACGCCTGGGTCAGCAGACGGCAGATATGCATCATCAGCAGATTCTGATACTTTCGGTACTGATTCTCGTTGGTTATCGGTACGAGCGCCTTGATGGGATTGTCGAACGGGACGCAGTAAGCGTACTCGAGAAAGGATATATTCCTGCTGATATTGTCCTGATCGGCGTACAGCCATTGATCGAACAGTCCGACGAATTGTTCCTTATAACGGTAATAATCCGGGACTTGTTTGAACTTGAAATCTTCCTTGTCCGCGAATCCGGTTACCGACGCGAGCAGAACTATCCCGAATAAGAATAACATTTTTCTCATACATCTTTCCCTATAAATATTTGATGATTAAAAATACATTGTCATTGCGACACCGCGCGGGGGAAGCAATCGATAATTCGGTTTTTTATTATAGACTGCTTCGCAATAAAGCAAGCTCGCAGTGACAGCAATACCTGTTAATCATCTACAAGTATTCTACATCTACTATCGGCACGGAAATAAAAAGGATTAATCCTAAACGGCAGGGAAAGAGCACTCTCGACGACGTTGCCGCGAATGTCGCCGCCCGCCAGAAAGCGATTGCCGAGGCCGAGGAGATGGGCTTGTTCGATAAGAAGACCGATACCCCTACCCCAATGACGAATCGGACGAGGAATAGGATTCCCTTCCCCCGGTTGACTGTCAGGTGATTACTGTATCCGTACTGATATATTAATCCTCAATGACTTTTTTAATTTCTTTTTTTACAATATCAATTAAACTTGATAAATCAGCTTTATTACCTTGAAAAATAACAGGTATTTTAGCAGTAATTACCGCCTTACTACCATTTTTATATGGATAAATAACTAAATGTATATCAACAAAATTACCTTTATTAATTTCAAAATAGTACACCTTTGAACATTGCTTATCAAGAATAGGATCATAACATACCCATGTATCAGATTTTAATAAACGGTCAAAATTACCTAATAATGATTCAGGAGCATATTGAGAATTAAATTCGGTTTTTATCCAAAAAAA
>MIBD01000103.1:5599-6185 GCA_001829395.1 Spirochaetes bacterium GWF1_49_6
TTGTAAGCTTCCTTACAGTTTAAGTCAGGACCCTTTATAATTTTACCATCATTCTTATTTTTCATTATATTCTGTGCAAGATATGCTATTTTAAAATTTACTTGTGGTTGTTTTTTGTTATTTTCCATATTGTAAATAAAATCACAATAAGCATATAATCTTTCTTCTTCAGAATTATTTATTGTATAATCTATCATTATATCCTGATATTTTTCTATTTTAAACATATCATTGTAATCATCATATCTTAAAGAGATACCCATATACCCATATTTAAACTCATTAAGATCAAAAGTTTGTTCTATATTTTTTGTTATTAAAATTACATTTGTTAATAAGAGTTCATCGCTTTTACTATGAGGAACAGGGTGATTTTTTAATGAGCTTGATACTATTTCATCTGATTTAAAAGGAAGAATAAATATAAGATTTTCACAAGAACACTCATTTGTTAATTCAATTGTTTCTTTTTTGAAACTATTTTTATAGCCTTTACCCATAGATTCATTTACCATCTCTACAATAGTAGGTAGTTCCTCATCTTTTGTATAATAGTTTTGCTTGTTACATCCAATTATTATAAAGA
>MIBD01000103.1:6238-6614 GCA_001829395.1 Spirochaetes bacterium GWF1_49_6
ATTAATATTTTGGTAGCGGCGAATTTTGTGAAACAAAACACTAAAATTATACTATTCACTTCATCAAATTGCAAATAATCAATTGGTTCACATTCCCTAAATTCCCATCCCAAATCCCCTACCCTGATCCATCTCCAACCCGTCATCGTCGCCGTATCCCCTGCCCTTCCCGCCGGTGTCCTTCCCGATCAGGCCGGTCAATCCCTTATCATGCGATTCCTTCATCCGTTCGTAGTCCTTCGCGATCTCCTTCCGTTCCTCGACCTGCACCTGCTCGCGGAGTTCCCCGATATCGTCGGTAAAAATCTCGAGCTTCTTCGACGTCCATCGGGCGGGGTTGCGTATATATCTGCATTGGAGTCTCTATAGTCACAAA
>MIBD01000103.1:6628-9182 GCA_001829395.1 Spirochaetes bacterium GWF1_49_6
TGATGATATCGAGCCAGAGATTCCAGTTCTGGACATACCACGCATCGGTCTGGACACGGTAATCGTAGCCGGTATCGCTGCGGCCGGATACCTGCCAAAGTCCGGTGAGGCCGGGCTTGACGGAGTAATAATATTCTGAGAAATCGCCGTAGTACTTATCCAGTTCCTCACGGATGACGGGGCGCGGGCCGACAAGACTCATCTGCCCGGCGAAAATATTGAGTATCTGGGGGATTTCGTCCAGACTGGTCTTTCGCAGAAGTTTCCCGAGCGGGGTAACGCGAGGGTCGTTTTTCAGCTTATAGTTGGCTTCCCATTCCTTCTTCGCGGCGGGGTTGCCGAGGATTTTCTTCAGGCGTTCTTCCGAATCGCTGTACATCGTGCGGAATTTCCATGCCTTGAAGTCCTTCCCGTCCTTACCTACGCGCGAATGCCCGTAAAAGATTCTCCCGCGCGACGTGATTTTCACCATGAACACGATCAGCAGGAAGAACGGCAGTATCAGGATGAACCCTATCAGCGACAGGACGAGGTCGAATATCCGCTTGATTGCCATATTGAACCCGGATTTCAGGCTGTTGCGGACGCGGATCATAAAGAGGCGTTCCGCATACAGGTAATGGAGTTCCGAGTTGAATACCGATACCCCGTGGATTTCCGGGATCAGGATAACACGTTTGACATAACGGTAGACATGATTGATGATATGCGCGAGCTTCTCATCGTTTTCGTAACGTACCGCGATAAATACGGTCTGGATATTCAGCATATTCACGAATTTCGTAAAATTCTTGATCTCCCCCAGCACCTCGTACTCTTTCCCGTCGACATCGAAACGTTTCCCGATGTTCTTTTTCGCGTCGTCAAGGAAACCGATCACCTTATACCCAAGATGGTCTTCCCGCTGGAGTCCGCGGATAGTCGCCAATGCTTCCGGGCCGCATCCGAGGATCAGGACGTTCTCCTTCCATATCCCCATCTTGAAGAGAAACTTTTTACCGATAATACGGAACAACGGAAAGACTATGATCGAGTATATCCATATAAAGACAAAAAGGATTCGCAGTACCGTGTTCGGCCCGAACATCGCGCTGAAGTAGATGACCAGGAATATCAGGAGGATCGAGAGGGTGGAGGTCTTCAGGAGCGAACGGGTTTCCTCCCAGAACGGGATACGGTTCAGGTAAAGACGTTCGAACTGGTTCATTATCAGGAATACGATCGGCACCCATATCATCCCCGCCGCGTTCTGGAACGTCAGGAAGAACGGCGGGATATCCTTAAACAGGAAATGTACTAATGTGGTACGGGTGAGTACCGCCAGAAATAGAGTCACATAGTAGGCCATGGTATCTATAATAACAAGGGATAACACCTGCGCAAATGATTTGAAAAAACGGTGAAATCTCATCTATTGTCCTCGAATATTTGAATTTGTTAGTTCTGCGACGCCGGCATTATAATTTTATAAACTATTACAGTACCCTTGCTTTTGAGGTCGTCAGGGGTTTTCGCCGAAACTTCGTCCCATACCTTTGTCGCGCGTTCCGAATAATAGGAAAAATCTATCATATACCGCTTATATATCCGGTAGTATTCTCCGGTAACTCCGGGCGCGGTAATTTTCATCTTCTCCCAGTAATTTTCGACATTAATCGCGTAGCTTGCCGCTACCTGCTGGGATAACGATAACACCCATTTATCGAGGATCGGGGTAAGTTTCGCGTCGTCAATCTTCACTTCCGCTTTGACTTCCTCTAATTTATCACGGGTAAACATCTCCACCGCCTTCATAATCTGTGCGGTCTCCTCGGGGGTCTTTATCGAACTTTCGGTAAGGGGCATCGATGATTTGGAGAATACGGAAATATAGATTACCTTGTTGTCCTTGTTGTCTTTCCCAAGTACCCATGAGTACTTAATCCATACCGGCGGGTTTCCCTTGCTCTGCCCCGTCACCTCTACCTGGACATTGGTATCCGGGCCGAGATTCATGAGCGCGTAATCCTCACGGTATTCCGGTATTGTTTCTACACCCGTCGTTCCGCACGCCGCAGTCATCCCGAATAAGAGAATTATCCCCAAATTCCCCTTTCTCATAATCAACCTCCGTCTGAAAAAATATTAAATGATAATTTAATATACATCTTTTTACGCGAAAACTCAAGAATATCGACTGATAAAAACGGGCGGCGGTTAACGGAACAATTATGTCATTCCGAGGCGTCATAATGAGCGCTTGTCCCGCGTTCAGCGGGATGCCGATCCATAACCGTTGCAATCTATATTAACATTATTTAGTAAATAGAACAGACTGCTTCGCCGCTTCGCGTCTCACAGTGACAACAATATCCTATGCCCGGGGTTTCCTATAAAAACGGGACTTCCGAGGGTGTATTGATAAACCCGGTTTTGTCATTGCGATGCCGCGCTACAAAAATTTGTTGAAGCGCGGTAGAAGCAATCTATCTTAATAACTCAAAAGGAGTTATAGAGACTGCTTCGCCGCTTCGCGTCTCGCAGTGACAACAATATCTTATACCCGGGGTTTCCT
>MIBD01000103.1:9223-11776 GCA_001829395.1 Spirochaetes bacterium GWF1_49_6
GCTAATATTCCCCGTAATGGGGTTAGCCCGCTTGTCTCCGACCGTAGGGAGGAGGCGCAGCGGTTACTTATTGTACAACGGCCTCGGTTTATAGGTCGTATGCAGGAGATGGTGCGACTTTTCGCTGAGCGGCGCGCCCAGAAACTCCTTATACAGGTTTTGGATTTCCGGGTTATCGTGCGAACACCGTATCTTACTCCCCTCGTCGTCATGGTAAATTCCCTTCGCGCGGAGACGCCGCACACGGTCGTTGGCGCCGTAGGGCTGGCCGCCGCCGCCTACGCATCCGCCGCGGCATGCCATCACCTCGATAAAGTCGTAGGGCATTTTCTCGCCGTTCTGCTTCGCGCGGCGTACCTCATCCAGCAATGCGTGAACATTGGAAAGCCCGTGCGCCACAGCTACCCTGACGTCGTTCCCGTCAACATCGATGGTCGCCTTCTTGATACCGTCGAGGCCGCGCACCTGCTCGAATTCCACATGCCCGAGGTTCCGCCCGGTTATCAGCTTGTACGCTGTGCGGAGCGCGGCTTCCATCACGCCGCCGGTCGCGCCGAACAATGTGCCCGCCCCGGCGTATTCGCCGAGAATACTGTCGGCCTTATCGTCGGGAAGGTTCTCGATATCGATACCCGCCGCTTTGATCATTCTCGTCAGTTCGCGGGTAGTGAGCGATACATCCACATCCTGGTGCCCGCTCGAGAACATTTCGTCCGTGCGGGTGATTTCGTATTTCTTTGCCGTACAAGGCATGATAGACACCATGAATATTTTCGACGGGTCGATGCCCGCTTTCTCGGCGTAATAAGTCTTGGCGAGTACGCCCACCATCTCATGCGGGGATTTCGCCGACGAGAAGTGCGGGATGAGGTCGGAGTCGAACTTCTCGAGAAAATCCACCCATGACGGACAGCAGGACGTGATCAGCGGAAGTTCGTTCTTCTTCTTGGTAAACAGTTCGACGAACTCGGACCCTTCTTCCATGATGGTGAGGTCGGCGCCGAAGTTCGTATCGAATATCGCGTCGAACCCAACCCTGCGCAACGCCGCATAGAGCTTGCCGGTCAGCAGGGTGCCGATCTCGTAGCCGAACGATTCGCCTATCGCGACACGCACCGCGGGGGCTATCTGCACCACGCAATGCATCTCCGGGTCGAGCAGGGCTTTCCAGACGCGGCTGGTCTCGTCCTTCTCGTAGATCGCGCCGACAGGGCAATGCGCCGAACACTGGCCGCACTTCACGCACGGGCTGTCATTGAGCTGAACGTCCGCGGCGGGCGCGATACGGGTCGAGAACCCGCGCCCGAGAAATTCTATCGCGTACACACTTTGCATTTCCTGACATACATTAACGCAGCGTCCGCATTTGATACACTTCTCCGGGTGGAGTTCTATGGACGCGGTCGATTTATCGATCGGGATATCGCGCGTTACCTGTGCGAACTCGACCTCGCGGATACCGAAGTCCGCCGCGATCTTCTGGAGTTCGCAATTCCCGTTACGGGGACAGCGCAGACAATCGTTGGGATGATCGGACAGCATCAGTTCGAGCACTGTCCGGCGCACCTCGACTATCTCCGGATCGTGCGTGGTAATACTCATCCCCTCTTCTATCGGGGTGGAACACGCGCGGAACATCTTGGGAGATTTTTCGAGCTTGACCACGCAGAGTCCGCAGGCCGCCCACGCGGGGAGATCGGGATGGTAGCAGAGCGTCGGCACCTTGATCTGCACATTCCTCGCGGCTTCGAGTATCGTGAGGCCTTCTTCCATTTCGAAGGGCGCCCCGTTTATTTTTATATTGACTTTACCCACTTTCGGCCTCCTTAGCTTCTGGTAATCGCGCTGAACTTACAGCTCGTGTAACATTCGCCGCACTTGATACAGAGTTCCTGATTGATCAGGTGAGCCATCCGCTTCTCGCCGGTAATCGCGTTCACCGGGCAGACGCGCGCGCATAGCGTACATCCGACGCACTTTTCCGGGACTATCGTGAACTTGAGAAGGTCTTTACATTTCCCGGCGCGGCACTTTTTCTCGTTGATATGCTCGAGGTATTCGTCACGGAAGTACTTGAGTGTGGACATCACCGGGTTGGGAGCGCTCTGACCGAGTCCGCATAGCGACGCGCGTTTCATCGCGTGCCCGATCCGTTCGAGTTGTTCGATATAGCTTTCCTCTCCGTTACCCTTGGTAATCTTTTCGAGCAGGTCGAACATCTGTTTCCCGCCTATCCGGCACGGTGCGCACTTCCCGCAGGACTCGTCCACCGTGAAGCCGAGATAGAACTTCGCTACGTCGACCATACAGTCGTCCTCGTCGGTAACAATCAATCCGCCCGACCCCATGATGGAACCGAGCTTTTGGAGGTTCTCGTAGTCGATGGGGGTATCGAGGAATTCCTCGGTAATCATACCGCCCGACGGGCCGCCGGTCTGCGCCGACTTGAATTTCTTGCCGTTTCTGATACCGCCGCCGATATCGAAAATGATCTCTCTCAGCGTCGTACCCATCGGCACTTCTATCAATCCTGAATTGCTGATTTTTCCGGTG
>MIBD01000104.1:0-3860 GCA_001829395.1 Spirochaetes bacterium GWF1_49_6
CAGGTCGTCGTTCATTTCCATTCCCCCGATGAAGTTGTTCATTTCATCGATCGCGGCGTCGTTCAGTTCCTTCGGCGCTTTATCACGGAAACCGAATAGTATCTCTCCCATCCGTTCCTCGGTAAGCTCCTCGCCCTCGGAATTGAATTCCTCGAATAGTCCGTCGGAGAACAGCACCATCTTATCGCCGGGATTGAATGCACACTCGACCGATTGATACGAGGTACCCTCGATTATCCCGGCAACCTTCCCCGTCGGCTTCATACTGATAGCCGCGCTATCGGAAAATATATACTGCGTGGGATGCCCGGCGGACGCGTATACCACTTTATTTTCCTTAATATTGATATCCGCCACCACACAGGTGAAGAAGAACGAGAGGTGACGGCTGTCCAGCATGAACCCGTTGTTAATCAGTTCGATCAGCTCGCCGGGGTTATCGATCACCATCTTCATCTTATCGTATTCCCCTTTAATCAGCATCGTGATCAGCGCCGCCTGAACCCCGTGCCCGGTAGCGTCCGCGATAAACACCCTGTACAACCCGTTCTTAATCTCGGTGATATCGAAGTAATCCCCGCCGACTTCGGACATCGGCATATAACGGGTATCGATTACCAGCCCGCCCATACGGTCGGTCTTCTTCGGTAGCAGACTCTGCTGAATCCGTTTCGCGACATTCAGGTCGGTGGTAATCACCCGATCCTTCTGCTTCAGGTCCGTGTTGATCTGGTGCAGTTCGGCGGTACGGTCGAGCACCAGTTTCTCCAAATTCAGGATGGTGTACGTGTTTTCCAGATTCGCGGCGAAATCGTTCAGTAAAATCTGGAGCTGGTTGATATCGTGATCCTTGATCGTGCGGGCATGGAATATATTATCGGTCAGAAGCACGCCTATGATTTCCTGACCCTTAAATATGGGCATCAAGAGATAGTCCTCGAGCTTGAGGGAATCCCGTATCCGGCGGTCAGTCTCGAACTCCTGCCCGGCGTTATGGGATACGTAGAGGAAACAGTTACGCTGGATAATATTCCACAGCACGGACGGCTCGGACTTCGGTATCCTGAATTCCCGCAGACGGCGGTAAAACTCGCTCTCCGTGCGGGATATGAAATCTTTATAGTTCGCGATAAATTCCCGCATCTCGATCTTGTAATTCCGGTAATTGTCCATACTGCCGAACGTTTTCTCGACCTCGCCGGTATCCAGCATACCGATAGCGTAATGCCCGATCAGTTGGTCGTTATCGATCAGGAATATCGCCGCGCGGTTATACCCCAGTCCGAAATTCGCGGTGATGAAGTACAGGAACACGGCGTACAGATCGTCGATCTGGTTGATCGTATTCAGTACCGCGGTCACCTCGTTAATCAGTTTGAGGTCGCGTAGGTTACTGCCCACCGTCAGACGAAGCACATCGAAATTCTTCGCGAGCACCTCGATCTCGTCATGGGTCTCGATCTTCTTCTCGACGTCGAAGTTACCGTGGATGATATGTTTCGTCCATTCGATGAGCTGGTTCAGATACTTGCTGATAAACCCGCCGATATTGAGGGAAAGGATCAGGAAGAAGAGCATGGATATCGCTAAAAGGATCAGATTGGAGAAAAGGTTCTTCTGCATCTCGTCATTGATAATGACCGGGTAGAAACCGGCCGCATAATATCCTTTGATATCGTTATCGACCATGATAGGATAAAGTAAAAAGTCATAACTGAATAAGCCTAAATTGAGCAGCGGCCTGAAATACTCATCCCCGGCTATCGGGAATGCCATAAATATCCCTTTTTTCGCCTCTTCGGGATTTGCCCTCGCATAATCGATCACTCCCTCGAAATTAAACCGGTACATCCAGTCCTGGAAATTTGTGGCAAGCCCTTCCTCTATCTGAGCTTTTATTATCGCTTCGTTTTCAAAACGCGACGATCCGAAAATGTAGTTAAAATTGGTGTCCAAGATCATGAAATTCTGAAACATCAACTGAGTACTGGAGACCTTGTCTTTTTCAATCCTGGCCTTCGCGAGCCAGAAGGTTTTCCCTATCTCAAGATAAATTCTTTCGATCGTTTCCGGCGCATCCAGTTTATCAAAGTTAACGCCATTTCCCAGCAGCATGAGATGCAGCAGGTTGACGCTTTCACGCATCCAGTATTTCGACATCTCGGTCTTCTGACGGAGGTTATAGTAGATCAGCACGGTATTCGACAGTAGCGCCACGAGGAATACCATGATAATCAGTTTCAGCCCGAAGGAGAGTTTCAGCCGGAGTACGACTATCAGAAGAGGCTGAAGAACGGTATAGATAAGGATGACCACCACGAAGCCGATAACGATAAAATTAAAAAGAAAGGAGAATTCCTCGACATTAAAAATATGGATGATGGAATTCATCCCGCCGAACTGGTCGTCCACATTCTGCGGGGCGTTACTATCGTATGTCCAGATTTGAGATTGGGGGGAATCGGACGTAAAATACACGACGAATTTATACTGGTTGTCCCCGTAATCGACCGGTATCTTCGCTTCCCATTTGTTCGGCGAAACCTGCGTCATCTTATACTTAGGGCTCCGGGCATCCCAGTCGCAGAAGAACCCCGACAGGTATACACTCTCGACCGTATACTCTGCGTAATCCCCTTCAGTGTTTATATCGAGTCGTCCCTCGATATCATCAGGAAACGGCAGTTCGAATGTCACGGTTCGCGGCTGGAGCATTTCCTTCTTCAGGGAGTTCAGATACAGGTTGCCAAAGTACCACAGCAGGACAAACACCGCGAGCAGGCCGAGACGGATATATACCGCGACCGCTGTATGGCCTACGAGTAAATGGAGGATGGATTCTTTTTTATTATTTTTCGGCATTCATAATTGTATATCAGTGAGATTTTCTGTCAATCGATTATTGCTTTTATTACAGGGTTTTACGGTAATTACCCCTTCACCCACACGGTCTCGACCACAATCAGTAACAGCGCAAGCGCCATCAGCGGCAGGGTAAATTCCCACCGGAAGGATTTCAGCGCGTCCGTCCGCGGTTCGTACTCCAAAATCTCCGCCGGGACGGATATTTTAGCCTTTATCTCATCGGGGGTATAGAACTCGAACAGCGACTCCGTACCCAGATTCTTCACGGCGAACTTTCCGGTCTCCTTCTCACGGTATACCCCCGGGTGTGCCGGCGTCACGATGTTTCCCTGCAGGTCGTAAAATACCCCGGCTTTCGCCGCGGATTCCCCGTCGAGGATATACCGCCCGGAGTAATACTCCATAAATATCTCGTTACAGAGCAGGAGCAGAAACACCGACGACGAGAGACTGTCCTCGTTTGCGGAGATGGAGAAATTAAAGAGGTAGTAATTTTTCACACGGTAGGCTAACGGCGTATCCGCGGCTTTCGCGATTACGGGCGCGGCGATATTCTCGAACGCCGTCTCGACCCGGAACGCCTTGATCATATTCAGCACCCCGTACACGGACTGGATATCTCCCGTCACATCCTTCTTCGAAAACTGGCAGAATATCTTGAGGTCGCGCTCCATCACCCGCCCGAACGTGTCGGAGTTTTCGCAGAACAGCAGAACGGGTTTATCCGTCACCGGCTTGGGAAGCGTCCCCGCGATAATCACGTCGGAATTCTGGAAGCTCTGGGTCAGGTAATATTTCGGGAAAAGCGCCGACAGAACTCGCATGAGCGCCGGGGACTTGATGTCGGTATAGACCGCGGGGACACCCGCCGATATCAGCGGAAAGTAATAATGATTGTCGGGCGTGAACCCGTCGCCATCGAGCGCCGCCTCGCCGAACTGCGCTCCGTTCCCCTCGATAAAACGGGTAAGCTGTATCATGGGCTTGGCTTCCTC
>MIBD01000104.1:3872-4536 GCA_001829395.1 Spirochaetes bacterium GWF1_49_6
CTTGCCGGAGACGAGGATTTTCACCCGGTCGCCGGGATGGATTTCCCCGCCTATCTTGACCGTGATGACCGACTTGACGCCGGGCAGCCCGACCATCGGGTACACCGAGGCCTCGGCGATATAAAGATTCCGGTTGGTATCGTTCAGAAGTACGAACTTGACGTTTTCCACCCCGGCGGGCAGGCGGAATTCCTTCGGGATAGACGATTTCTGCGCATCGGAAATAAGGATGATGTTCCGGGCTGGGTTTCCCGCGAGCACCCCGGCGACTGCCGCCCCGAAGTCGGTCTCCGCGCCGTAGGAGTATCCCCCCTCCGATAACGATTCCTGCGTCACCGGCTGGCCGCCGGTGTATATTTTTTCGATACGGTACTGTCCCTTCAGCCCGGCGATGACCTTGCCTATATCGAAACGGGACATGCTCGCGCTGTCGTCCGCGATCACCGTCCATCCGTTCTCACCCCCGCCGTGCGAGAGCACCGGGGACGCGAACGCCAGTATCGCGCAGAGAAACACGAGCATCCTCAGGACCTGCCTGATCCGCATCCGTATCCGTTTGTCGGACAGCTCGCGCTTCAGAATATTCAGGATAAAGTCCAGCGACGGGAATTGTTCCTTTTTCCGGTTCATATTGAATATCAGGGAAATAATCAGCGGGATCGCC
>MIBD01000104.1:4564-4784 GCA_001829395.1 Spirochaetes bacterium GWF1_49_6
TATTCAGGAATGCCATCGTTTCCCCCTGCGGAGAATCACCGAGAGCCTGTCGAGGAAACGTTTCAGGTTGGCGTAGTAGACCACCTCGGTGGAAAAGATGTCGTAGAGCAGGAACGCCTCGGAGAGCGCGGCGCGGAATCCGTCGGTACGTTCCCGGAGCTTCTCACGGTAGAGTTCGCGGATCGTCGACGGTATGATCTGGAGCCGTTTATCGTTCTCC
>MIBD01000104.1:4808-4993 GCA_001829395.1 Spirochaetes bacterium GWF1_49_6
TGCAGGCGGAGTTCAAGTTCCTCGGGGGTCAGCAGATGGATGACATGCACCCTGTTCTCGGTGAGGAAGCGCGGTTCCAGATCGGTCACCCACAGGTCGCTGATCAGGAACACGACCTTGTTCCGGGCCGGCGGGATGCCGCGGAGCGATGTGTTATCCGACGGGGTTATCCTGCCGAGCGTCTC
>MIBD01000104.1:5015-7705 GCA_001829395.1 Spirochaetes bacterium GWF1_49_6
CGAGCGTCTCCTCCAATCCGCCGAGCGTCAGCCTGCCCATATCGCGGTAGGTGTTGTTCACGGTGGAAAGCCACACCCCGGCCTTGCGGGATTGCAGGAGATACGCGAGAATCGCGGCGATCCGTTTCGCGTTCTCGAGCTTATCGCGGTATCCCATCGATGCGCTGTTATCGATAATGATACGGACGTTGGCGGATATGTCGCTGCCGTACTTTTTGACGAACAGTTTATCGGTGCGGCCGTAGACCTTCCAGTCGATATCGCGGATATCGTCGCCGGGATAATAGAGGTTGTACTGCTCGAATTCGAGGTTCCGGCCGAGGATGCGCGACGGATCGTCGCCGTGACGATTCGCGGTCGCGGGAAGTTCCAGATCGTACCGCCGGAAAAAATCGATCGCTTCTTTTTCTAGGTACATGCGTTTTCCTTAGGAACATTATAGTACGAAATTGCATAAAAGAAAATGTTTATCCGGTTTCACCGCCGATTTGAATATCCTGATAAATAGTGTTATAATTTGTCAAACTGAAAGGGAGGTTCCTATGAAATTCTCGGTATTATTAATGACTATCGGTATGGTATTCAGCCAGGCAGGGTGGAGCGCGGCGCCCGATGTGTTTTATTATGTCACTTCCTCCCATTACGGGGCGAACAAGGATGAGATCGGGACTATCAAGGATTTGAATATAAAAAAGACGACCGTACTCGTCACCGACTTTCACGCGAAGTACCCCTCGGAGATCGAGGTGGCTTCCGATGCCGGTACGGGAAATTTCGCTATCCTGACCTCCTACGAAGGAGTGGGCGAACTGAACTTTAAAAAGAAGGGACACTTCTGCGCCTACGGTAACGTCAAGACCGGTCTGGAGGGATTTATCGCGGCCGGGTCTGATTGGGGTAAGTTCGAGCTTAGGCCGTTCTTCTCCAAGGACGGCTCGAAATTATTCAGTTACGGTCTGTTTATGTATGTAACCTCGATGAATATCTACGATATCGGTACGAAAAAATTCTCCAAATACTTTTACAATAAATGGCCGAAGATGTTCAAGGGCAAGGGCAGCGATATGCTGATCGGCACGACACTCGCCGACGATGAGAAACGGGTGGCGTTTATCTACGGCGATTCCGGGAACGGTTCGATCTATGTCGCGTTCCAGGAAAAAGACCCGATAAAAATTCTCAGCTCTAAAAAGATACTCGACAAGGAATTGGCGTTCTTCGGCGATACGATCTTTTATTACGAGTTTCAGGATATGAAGGACTTTATCAAGAAATTCACCCTCTGCGCGGTAGATGTTAAAACGCAGAAAACGAAAAAAGTGTTCGAGTATTCGATGTCGGAAGGGAAATACAGCGCCTATCCTCTCCCCCCGATGGTCTATGACCCGGTCAATAACGTGGTATTCTTCCGCGATGCGCCGAATAAAGGCTCTGACGAGCTTTCCGATATTTATGTCCTCGATATGGAGACGATGGAAACGGAACTCCTGATCGAGAACACACTCGGGCTGTATGCGGTCTCCGCTGACGGAAAGTACCTGCTCTACGGCGCGAGAGTCGACCCGGATGCGAAATTCTCCTATCCCTCGGAGAACGACCCCGAATGCATCGGTATCTACGATTTACAGTCCGGTAAGACCAAGCAGCTGAAAGTCCCCGGCGCGGTAAAATTCGAGTACCTGAATTTCGTGGAGAAATAAGTCTTTTCCCGATAGGTAACATTTTCTCAGCCGGAGATTGTTTCATACCCGAGGGGTTCTGCATAATCGCGCAAACCGTTCTATACTATTGACGACCAACATCGAGGAGTACGGGTATGAAGATATTATGGTTATTCGCGGGATTGATTATATTCGTGCTTCCCGTATTATCGTTCGCGCAGCCCGTGATCGCGGTTCTCGACTTCGAGCCTAAGAAAGTGGACGCCGATATCGCCGACATCATCTCTGAAAAGATAAGTATCGAGATGGTAAAAAGCGGCCAGTACCAGGTGGTCGAACGCTCGAAGATGAAGAGTATCATAGAGGAGCAGAAGCTCCAGCTTGCCGGGCTTACCGGGGGCGATTTCGCCGAAAAGCTCGGGAAAATTCTCGCCGCCGATAAACTGATGATCGGCTCGGTCTCCAAGATGGGTAATACCTACTCGATCAGCGCGAAGATTGTCGACGCGCAGACCGGACTGATAGAAAAAGCGGATTCCATCGAGGTACAGTCGGAGGACGGGCTTTCCGACGGCGTCAAGCGTCTGGTCAAATCCCTGACCGCGGGGAACGCATCTCCCGCGAGCATCGAGGAAAACCCGTTCCAGTTCATCCAAAATACCATCGATCAGGCTTTCGGTAAAGATTTTAAAAATATCGGGGATGAAATATCGAAGGGTATCCAAGACGCTAAAAACACCAATTCCGCCGCTGAAAAATCTCCCGAACCCCCGCAGAATGTCACCACCAATAAACCGGGATACTTCGGTTTCGACGGGAGTATCTTCGCGCGTTACGGACTCGGTCCGTTCAAACTCGACCCATACGGGATTTCAGGTAATATGATCGATCTCGGTTTCAGGATAGAATTCCTCCCTTCGCCGTTCTTCGGGGTCGGTTTCGGGGCGGGCGCATGGCTTCCGATTAACAATCCGAGCAAGCAGTACAGTTTTACCGCATGGAACTGCGGATTCACCGCCACCTTCAATC
>MIBD01000104.1:7722-10443 GCA_001829395.1 Spirochaetes bacterium GWF1_49_6
ACAGTATCGACGATATCACTATCGTTCAAAGCACCAATTATTCCCAACCCGTGTATAATACCGCATCGACCGGGATATTCGTGATCGTCGAACCGACCCTGACGGCGACGTTCAATGTTACGTCATTCCTCGATATCGGGGTGATCTACTCCTTTTCGTGGACGTCGAAATCGGGTAATGAGAGTTTCGATTTCCCGCATAGCAGTCTGGGGCTGGTATTCATATTCGGCACGGATTTTCTATAGGGCGATTTTATCAAGGTTAATGAGTTTTTAGACCCTTCCGATAAACAATTTACAGAAAACCCGCCGGCTTTTGACGAAAGTCTCCCGATGACTTATAATGTTTTTAAGAGAAAAGTACACGGAGGGCATTCCGTAATTTATGGAAGAATCAAACAGTCGAAACGGGAAAATCAGCCGTAAGCTCATTATATCCGAGTTGTCCAAAATCGAGGTCTCGGAGATAATGATACCCCGTTCCTCCGTAGCGCTGATTAATATGGCGTCTCCGTTCGGGGAAATCCTCGACATCATTATTAAAGACGGTCATTCCCGCTTCCCCGTGTATTCCGAAAAAATCGACAATATTGTCGGGGTACTCTACTCAAAAAGTCTCCTCAATGTGCTGACGTCCGATTCGCAGAAGGACTTCGACATATCCAAGATACTGAAGAAGCCCCTGTTTGTCTCGGAGAACAAAAAGTCCGGCGAGCTCCTCACGAAATTTAAAAACACTCACATCCACATGGCGATCGTCGTTAACGAGTACGGCGCGATGCTCGGAATTATTACATTGGAGGATATCCTCGAAGAGATCGTCGGCGAAATAAACGACGAATTCGATAAAGAGGAAGCAAGTTTCTATACGGTAATATCCGATAAAGAAACGTCGATCATTCCGCGGATGAGTATCGAGGAATTCAACAAGGTATTCAAGACGCGGATCCATTCCGAGGAATACGACACTATCGGCGGATTTGTAATCGACTGGTTCGGGTATGTCCCCAAGGCGGGTGAAAGTTTCGAGTACGGGAATTACCTATTCCTCATCCATAGCGCCGAGGGCAGCAGGATAAAAAAGATTACGATTAAAAAGCTATAAATTCGGGGTGGATATGCGCGCGTTTATCGCGGTCAATCTTCCTGAGCTAATCATGGAAGATATCGCGCAGTTTATCGGCGAATGCGGAAAACATCAAATCGACGGGATTAATTATGTGCCTGCGGCGAATATCCATATTACCCTGAAATTCCTCGGGGATATCGAGGAAGACGACTTGGAATCCATCTCGGCGGAACTTGCCGGACTGAAATGGAAACCGACGCGGATAAAGACCGAGGGTATCGGCGGTTTCCCCGACCTTCCCGGCGCGAGGGTTTTATGGATCGGGTTAAAGTCTAATCCCGAACTTGTCGAAATTCAAAGCAGGATCGAGGAAATCTGCCGCTCGTTCGGTATTCCCCCGGAGGAGAAGAGTTTCAAGCCTCATTTGACAATCGCCCGGATAAAAGGTAAAATCGGTTCTAAATTATTAAATTTTTTCAAAGAGTTTCCGCGGAAGACATTCGGCGGATTTATTCCCGACGGGTTTCATTTATTCCAGAGCAAACTTTCACCGTCGGGACCGTCATATAAAGTAATCCGCTCCTTCAAAAAAGGGGGTTAATTCTATGAGTTTCGATAAATATGTTACATCGCTGGATCATATTCTTACCGGTGAGAAGATTTTCAATATCAAATTCTTTATCATCAACGACGATATCGAGAAGAAGGTCGAGACCGCTATTTCCATGCTGTGCGAACGTTACGAACGCCCCGAACTTCCGGGCATCGTTTATACCTGCGTCAAGGAATTGATGATTAACGGTACCAAGGCTAATCTCAAACGGGTGCTGTTCGAGAAAAACGAGATCAATATCGATAATGAGAATCAGTATATACAGGGTATGATGGATTTCAGGAACGCGCTGAACGAGAACGCGTATCATACCTATCTGGGCGAATTGAAGGAAAAGGACCTATGGATCAACGTCAAGTTCGAATATAACTGTACGGGTATCCGTATCTATATTGTCAATAACGCGCACATCACATCTATCGAAGACCGCCGCCTCCGGGAGAAGCTCAAGAAAGCGATGAAGTACGAGGATATCGCGCAGTTTTACATCGATCAGGGCGACGAACTGGAAGGCGCCGGAATGGGTATCGCGCTGATTGTCATGCTCCTGCGCGGGATGGGTATCGATCCTGGGCTTTTCCGAATCGGGAATACCCCCGCCGGGCAAACATTCGCCCGTATTGAAATACCGTTGAACGACGAGTACGTCTGCCTGCGGATTAGAGGGAATTCGGTTTGAAAATACTATTGACTAACGACGACGGGTATCAGGCCGAGGGGTTGAATATCCTCTCCGAAATTCTTTCGGAGGAACATACGACCTATTCGGTCGCGCCTCTCCGGCAGATGAGCGGGACGGGTCATTCCTTCCATCTGCGGACGCCGATGGAACTAATTAAGACCGGCCCGAGGAGTTACGCGTTGGACGGGTCGCCCGCGGACTGCGTGAAATCAGCGGTATTCGGGCTTTTCCCCGATATGAATTTCGATATGGTGATTTCCGGGATTAACGACGGCCCTAATCTCGGGAGCGATATGTATTATTCCGGGACTGTCGCCGGAGCGCGGGAGGGGATGATCAACGGGATTTTCTCGCTCGC
>MIBD01000104.1:10527-14190 GCA_001829395.1 Spirochaetes bacterium GWF1_49_6
AAAGTCCAGCATCGAGGAAACCGCGTTCCTGAATATCAACTTCCCGTCATCGGAAATCCCCAAAGGGATTCGGGTGACATTTCCGGGGAGACGGGTCTATAAGGACTATCTCCAATATCAGGACGAGAACGATAAAAAATTCGTCATATTGGACGGCGAGAACCCCACATATATCAGTACGCCGGGTTCGGATTTGGACTGCGTGCAGGACGGATTTATCTCAGTCACTCCCATCTCAGACATTTGCAATTATCAGGATATTATTATGAAATTCAGCTATTTAAATAGAGACTTTTATCACGCTTGAAATGAGTAGAACCCAATAGTTTGATTTTTTTCATAAAGTAGGTCAAAATATTGTCCTTATGATCGGGGGTACGGGGGTTTTTGTATAGGAGTGTTTCCTGAATGGATAAAAATCAATCCGAACCTTTGGACAAAATGATTGAGAGGTTGTTAAATCACCCCGAAGTATCCGAAAGAAGGCTGGCCGCTACCGAATTGGGACGAGAAAAGGATATTCGCGCGGTTAAGCCTTTGGTAAAAGCCCTGTCCGACCATGAGGATGTGGCGATATTCGCGACCCTTGCGTTAGTGGGTATCGGTAACGACTCCATACCCGAACTGCGGGAGGGACTCAAGTCCCAGGAAGAGCAGATACGGGGGTATTGCGCGGAAATACTCGGCGAACTCCAAGCCGCCGAAGCGCTTGAAGACCTGATCGAACTGATCGAGAAAGACGAGAGCGTATGGGTAAAAAACAGCGCCGTGGAAGCGATCGGCCGGATTAAGGATCAGCGTTCGACCGACGTACTGAAAAAATTACTGAAAGAAAAAGAAAACTGGATAGTGGTTTCCGCCGCTCTCGCCTTACACAGGATGGAGGTTAAGGAAATCAATCTGACCGATATTCTTCTCAACCGTATCTCGGCGGAGAACGAGGTCGAACGCGGGATTACCGCATGGGCATTGGTGGAAATCTGCGATAAATCGTCCATCCCCTACCTGCAGGGAGTTTCTCAGAACAGAGAGGACGAGGCTTTTCATGCTACTTTGAAAGATATAATAAAAGGTATTAACTTAAAGTAAATATCACGGGAGGTAATTGTGAAAATGGAATTCCTCTTTAGCGGTTTATTCTGGGGGCTTCTGCTCATCCTGATCGGACTTATTGTAGTCATAAATGTTGTTTTTAAAATCGAAATCCCGGTCGGAAGGATTATTTTCGGCCTTCTATTTGTCTACATCGGGCTGCATATCCTATTCGGCGGCGGTAAAAAGAAGGAAAATGTCGAGGTATTCGCGGGGGGTAACGAATGGTCGTCCGCTCTGCATGAGAAGTACGACATCGTATTCGGACAGAAAAATATCGACCTTTCGACAAATATCAATCTGGCGCAGGGCGGTATGAATATTAAAATAGATACCGTATTCGGCGAATCGAAATTGAAAATCGACCCGAATATGCCCGTAAAAATTATCGCGACCGCTGTGTTCGGATCGGTCAAATTCCCCAACGGGATTCAGGCCGTGTTCGGCGATCAGGTCTATACCACACCTTCATACAAGGAAGGAGCGAACAGTCTCCAGATAAAAATGGATACTATTTTCGGGAGTACGGAAGTCTACGCGGATACGCCGGTCAAGCACGAAGAATAAAATAAAAGGGTTCGCTTAGCGAACCCTTTTTTATTCACGCTCATCCGTTACATCGCATGATCTTCATAATACAGCACTTCTTTATTGTTCTTCAATGATTTTATATCGCTGATGCCGAGCAGGGTCATCATCCTCTTGAGTTCCATCGCAATCCTCTGGAAGTACTGACGGACGCCCTGGGTACGCCCCCCGACCGCCGCGATAGTGACTGGCCGCCCGATCATCACCGCATCCGCGCCGCACGCGATCGCCGCCGCGACATCGCTGCCGCTGCGCACCCCGCCGTCGAGGATCAGGAACGCATCGTCGCCGATCGCCCCGCGGATACGCAGCAGCGCGTCTATCGGCGCAAGCAGATTATCGCTGACCCGTCCGCCGTGGTTCGATATGATTAACGCCTTGCATCCGGCCTTGAGCGCCATTTTGGCGTCCCCCACGGATAATACGCCCTTCAGCATAAACGGCATCTCCGCGGCGTAATCGACCAGTTCCTTGAGTTCATCGAACGTTTTCGTGCTGGTGTTCTGTTTCTTCATCTCCATCGTTTTGAACGACGCCGCGTCTATATCCATTCCCACCGCGAGCGCCCCGGCCTCACGAGCTGCGTCGATACGCTGGGTAATCAGTTCCTGATCGAAGCGGGGTTTGAATACCGGTATGGCCATCCCGAAGTTCTCGAGGATCACCCGCACTCCGATGCGGTACTTGGTCGGTGTAGCGCCGTCGCCGACAAAACCCCCCGTGCCCGCCTGATTCGCGCCCTTCACTATCGACCGCGCGAGATTGAGTTCGGTGATCGCTCCGCCGAGGTTGGTGATCGCCCCGGTTATCGGCGCGGGCATCACCGGTATATCGAGATGCATCCCGAACAGGTCGATGGACGTGTCGATATCCTTAGTGGGGCTGATATAGTTGGGGACCAGGTTGATCCGGCGAAGGCGTTCCACCGAACGGGTAAATCCAAGTCCGGTTCCGATACCCCCCATCCCGGGAAGCATCCCCTTACAGCGCACGCCGTTGCAGTCCTCGCATACAAAGCACCGCCCGTTGAATTGCTGTTTGGCGAATTCGTCCATCTCGAGTTGGGCGAGTTTCTGGTCGTCGTCCTCGATGGTCTCTATCTGGATAGCGCGTACCGCTTCATGGGACGCGAGGATCGCCTCGTGACGGGTCGGCGCGGCGACAATGATATGCCCCGATTTGTCCATATTATTGCGCGGGGAGATCACCTTATCCCCCGCCTTCGCGTCGAAAAAGACCTCCTTCACATGCGGAATCTTCTTCGCCTCTTCGATACCCCGGATACTTTGTATAACGCCCGGAGGGGCGATAATCGCGCGTTCGATGGATACCCATTCCTTTTTAGGGGTTAAGTCCCCCGGGGGAAGCCCCAGCGCGATATAAATGACGTTTTCCATCAGGTCGACGCCGCTCGAATAGGGATAGGTGTAAGTCGACATAAATCCGCCGGAGAGGCGCGCGGCAATCTCGCCGATAAAGCAGCCGCTCGACGATATCTTGATATCCCCTTTCGCCGCGCCGACAGTAATGCCGATAGCGCGGATACCCTTCTCGAATATCTCCGCCGCGTAGCTCAACTGCTCGTCGGGGAGTTCCGACGGCATAATATGACCGGTCTCCACAAAAAACGGATCGTACTCGATGATGCGGTCGGCCACACCCGTAATGTGAACCTTACCGTCATATATTAACGCGTCCATGCTGAGTTCGGGTGATTCGATATATTTCTCGATGACGACCTTCCCGCTCGATGAAAAGGTCTTTGCCTGCTCGTAAGCCTCTTTCAGGTCGTCGAGATGGGTGATACGGCGAACTCCGCGCGCGCCCATACTGCTGACCGGCTTGATGACGCAGTCGCCCTCGAGCTTCTCGAATATTTCGATGGCCTTGTTATAAGCGTCGACAATCTCGAAATCGGGTACGGGGACATTCTCGGCGCGAAGCGCCTTCCGCATTAGGAATTTATCGGTCGCGCGCATGGCG
>MIBD01000105.1 GCA_001829395.1 Spirochaetes bacterium GWF1_49_6
AGGTCAGCTTATCCATCATCGCACCGTCAAAGCAAATGGCTTTGATGGCTCGGTAGTATTTGTTAGTCAGGGCAAACGTCGGAGTGAAGGACACATTTTTAAGTATCGCGCCCTTGAACGTAACATCGTTCAGAGAGGCCTTATCAAACTTCACGCCAATAAATGTCAGTCCGTCCATGCACAATCCCCGCAGGTCGCAGTATTTGAAGACTACGCCGTTAAAGATACATCTTTCAAATATCGTTTTTCTCAGGTCGGTCATGGTCAGCTTTACGTCGAACAGTTTTACATCGGTGAATTTCACTCCGTCCAGCCCCAACATTCTGAATTCGGCGCGCACAAGAATGGTTTTATTGAAGCTCGCATCCGTAAGGTCGAGGGAGGAGAAAGTGCAGTCGGTCAGATTCGTGCTGTCAAAATTGGCTTCACGCACATCACTGCTCTTGAACGAACTGCCGGTTAAATCCGCGCCCGAAAAGTCCGATCCCCGTAAAGCACTAGCCTCAAATTTTCCGCCTTTGACTGTCACGCCTTTAAAATCGGAATGATCCAGATTGCTTGCGCTGAAGTCAGTCAATACATGACGTTCCAGGGACGACGATAATACCGTGAGATCCCGGACGATTTCCTCGATATCGCCGACTGACTCAATGGTCTTAGACAAAGCAGTATCGTCATCGTTGCCCTGCTGTTTTAATTCAGAATAACGTTCCTGTAAATCTGCCAGCAACTCGGCTTTTAACTCGTCTACGCTTTTCACATTTTCATAGGGTGCAAAAACATCATTGACATAACGGCTTATTTTTTCTTTCATTTCAGTTTCCTCCTATAATAGATTATCCAGAATACGTTTTGCGAACTCCCAGTTTTGCTTGTTCTGGGCATATATCAATTTACCTTTGGCTGTAATCTTATAGTATTTGCGTCTGCCTCCCTGCGTTTCATCACCCCAATACCACGATATGTCGCCATTAGTCTCAAGCCTCTTGAGACTGGAATACATGGTAGCTTCCTTTAGCTCATACTCGCCTCCTGAATTTTGGCCTATCAGCTTCACAATTTCATAACCATACCGGTCGTTTTCCAGCAAAAGCTTCAAGATCATCGTATCGGTATGCCCCCTTAACAAGTCCGATGAAATCATGGCATCATTTATTTTTTCATTCATCTTTACACCTCTGTATATTATACAACATAGTATTATGTCTGTCAAGGTATTACGATAAATATATTTCTCAGTCATAATTATTCAGTAAAATCCGTTGATATCTATTTATCAAATGATGGATTTGCTCCTTGACAATAAACTTTATCTTCATTAGCATTATTAACAAAGGAGGTTTACCATGGACCAACGCCAAGCCGATTACCTGTCCTACTACCGGGCCAGGGTGAAGAAGTACGAGAACAACCCGCTCTATCCGTTTTCATACCAGGCCGAGCTGGCCATGCTGGCGGCCGTCGAGGGGTGCGTCACGCTGGAGGACTTCAAGACCAGGGTGGGAGATCTGCCGCTCAAGTGCGCGATCGCGCTGGTCAAGGATCAGGAGACCGCGCGTCTGGCCTTCTACGAGGAGATCAACGAGCCGATCAAGGCCAAGTACAGCCGGCTGATCATCGAGGCGGCGGACAAGGTCACCAACGTGTACGAGCTGACCGAGTCTACCACCAACCTCATGGCCAAGATGAACCTCGAGTTGGCGGTGGACGGTTTCGCCGGCAACCTGTACTTCGATTTCACATGGCTCGAGAACATGGAGGAGAACACCACCATCATAGTCGGCGAGCCATGGAAGTCGGAGTGCAAGCAGCACGCGCAGGAGGACATTGAATCGCACCGCAAGCTGTTCAGGGAGATCACCCTGCCGCGCGCGCGCGAGTGGGATCCGAATTGGAAGATGAACTACGATCTCGTCTGGGAAGACCGGCACCGGCGCAAGATCCCGGCTCCCGACGCCGTCGTCAAACAGCGCATCGAAGAGCACAAGCGTTACCTGGGAGGTGCATAATGCCGGTAGACAAAGACATAGTGAACTCGATGCTCGACCCTTTTCGGAACATGGTCAAGGACGTGGACGATCGCAAGCTGACGGGGAAGGATGTTGACGATATGAAGGGCGTAATGGCCAAGATGGAAGGTCTGGCGCAGTCGATGGACGACATGAGTTCGTATGCTGTCAAGCTGAACACCGACGGCCTGTTCACGGCCTTCAGCAACGCGTACTCGCGCGCGCTGGGCGCGGCAGCGCAGGCCGCCAATGCCGCCAAGCCGCCTTCCGACGAAGAGATGCTCAAGCAGTCGCTGGCCGCTTACGAAAAGAGCTACAATTATCTTAAGGACAAACCCGAGATGGAGTATCTGGTTCCGCCGGTCAAGCGCGCGGTCGAGATCGCGAAGTCCGGCGTCACTTATCCCGTCTTCCTGCGGATGTGCGAAGAGGAATTGGTCTTCGAGCGTATGAAGAACGGCGAGCAGCGCCCCGCGCTGGAGTTCCAACTGGAATGCGCGCGCGCCATGGGCGACAAATTGCGCACCGAGATGTACGAGAAACAGCTAAAAACATACGAGGATCTGTCGAAGCAAAACCCGTGCGGGATCGCCGACAACCTCGCGTTCGAGATCGCCCGCCAGCGTATCGAATGGGAGTTCGCGCCGCCGATCGCGGAGTGGGACTCCATTCTGTGGATCTGGGATTCGCGGCTGCTGTACATCGTGCATGACTGGCTCGACGCGCACTGCTCGTTCGCGCCGTTCGACGAACGCTGGAGGGGCGACACGACTGCGATCACGCAGTACAACATCCGGCGCACTAAGGAGAAGAACCCGGGACGCCTGGTCGTCTGGGAACGCATCCTGCGCGCCTACCACGGCATCGGTTGGGATGATATCTGGACTCATCCGATCTGGCAGCACGAACAGGCGGAGAGCCGCGTCTGGTTCTGCGACGGGTGCATCGAGAATATGAAGCGCACGTATCCGTTCTGCAAACCCGGCCATAAACCGCCGGCGGACGTGATCGCGGCGGAAGAGGGGATCTACCGGAATAAGGCTTACCGAAACCCGAAGAACACCGCGCGCTTCGGCGCCGAGGCGGGGTCCGGGCCAGGCTACAAGATCAGAAGTTTCGCGGATTTCGTCAAGGAACGCAAGGATAAGCAAATAAAGACCAATAATTAAAAAAGCGGTTAATCTATAAAACACTATTTACCGGGATAGGTACAGGAATAAACGGGCAAGGTTCACGCTACATCATCCGTACAGCATTCCATAATGGGATTAGCCGTCCCGCTCTCTGACATTCTCTCCACGCTGTGCGTGAAGACAAGCTGTCATCGCGGGACTCCCCCCTTCCTTGGGGGTCGCCCCGACTCCAGCGGATGGTACGCCGAATGCGCCGACTTCATCGCCGACGACGTGATATGGGTATATATCTGGGTGGTCGATATATCGGAATGGCCGAGCATCTCCTGCACCGAGCGCAAGTCCGCGCCCCCGTTGACCAGGTGGGTCGCAAACGAGTGACGGAGCGTATGGGGCGAAATATCCTTATTTATCCCGGCGGCCGCGGCGCGTTCCTTGACCACCGTCCACACCGACACCCGCGATAACGGTTTCCCGGTACGCGATATGAACACGTTATCGATCCGTTTCCGCCCGTCCATCACGATCGCCCTGTACGGCAGGAAGCGTTTCAACGCGGAGATAGCGCGTTCCCCCATCGGGATAAGCCGTTCCTTTGCGCCCTTGCCGAAGACCCGCACGAAACCCCGTTCGAAGTTCAGGTCTGTGTTCTTCAGGCCGCATAACTCCGAGACCCGCATCCCGCACGAGTACAGCATCTCGATCATGCACGAGTTACGGATATCCTGCCAATCCTGCAAATCCGCGTTCGGGGCACTCCCCCCATCGCCGCGTATCATCGCCTCGACTTCATCGATAGTCAGGAATTCCGGAAGGGCTTTGAGGTACTGCGGGCTTTCCAATAACGCGGCGGGATTTTCGTCGATCACACCGAGCTTGTCCAGATAACGGTAAAACCCCCGGATGCATGAAATCCTCCGCGCGACCGTACGGTTCGTCAACCCCCGCTCGTTCAGCGTAACAATGAAATCGAATAAGCGCTCGCGCTTGAGCCGTGTCACATCCTCCCCCGGTTCGAGGAAATGTTTCAGGTCATCCATATCGTCCCTATAGGCTTCCACCGAGTTCTCGGACAGTCTCCGTTCGAAACGCAGATGCGAAAAAAAATCCTCGAAATAGTTCATATTTTCCTCTCTCCGGCGGTATTATTATCGGAAGGAATCTTTAGATATGCAATATCTAATTCAATGAAACACTTGACAATTATAATATATATTTTATAATTTGCCGGTTTCTGAAGGAGAGGAGGGTATTTAAATGAAGGAATTAATAATTTCTCTTTCATTTTTGTTTTTTCTCGTATCCTGCGATAGTTTGACGAAACTGAAGGGCGAACCGGCAAGCGGCGCAAGCGTTATTGTAACTCCTACAGGTACTCAATATACAATATCTCCGGTAGCCGCGAAAACAGTATCGTTAGATAAAATAGAAATTTATTTCAACGGCTCCCTCCCGATGGAAGCGGGTAATATGTCGAATATTACAATTTCCGGCGGAGACTGCTCGGTTATCGGGATTATCCCGGAAGATACGAACATCCTGTCCATCTATCTATCCAATCAACGCCCCGGGGTCAGCTACACGGTCAACATCCCGGGAACAACTTTTATCCGGCCGGAAATAGTAATGACCGGAGAGGATACCAATCAGCAGGTATTCGAAATCACCAATATCTATACCATCGACGGGGATAGTTTCAGTTTTTCCGGCTACGGCAGCGATGATAATGTGCCCCCCGAACTCAAGATAATTTACCCCGATACCGTCCTGACGATGAACGCGTTCGCCGACCTGCAGTTCCCGGTATTCTATCATGCGATGGACAATCTCGAACTGGCGAAAGTCGAGTATAAGATCGATAACGGGGAGTATCAGTTAGCCGCCGGTCAGATGTTCAACCTCGACATCAAGGGAATCGCTGTCGGTACACATACGCTGATACTCAAGGCAACCGACCTGATCGGGAATACCACATCGAAATCGGTCAACTTCACTGTCGGCTTTTTCCCTACCTCCCTCTCGTTTGTCGAACCCCTGCCGATAAAAAACTTCCTGCCCGGAGCCGCGTTTACTGTAAAAGTTTCTACCGCCATGTCGAATACGTGGGGTATGAATTTCAAGTTTATCACGCATATTTCGAATCACGGATGGGCTGGGATGGCCAAACAGAGCGCTACTGACTGGGGCTCTACCGCTTCGTTGATAGAAAACGAGTGCGGGACGAATAAACTCGTGGTGATGATGATAGTGACCAACCAGTTCGGCGCGAAAAGCACGAACTATTTCACCAATAAGACGTTATTTTATGATAACATTATCTATGTTTCCGGTACCGGGAGCGACACGGGGGACGGCACGAGATGGAAACCATGGAGAACGACAGAAAAAGCGATACAGTTCATCAGTTCGATGGGAATAGGTAATCTAAAAATTTCAGCCGGTTCATATGGATCAATCCCCAGTGTACCGAACAATACTAAAATTATCGGGGGGTATTCTTCAGATTTTTCAACCTGTGACCCGTTATTTTATAAATCGCTCTTATTATCAATGAATATAGTCAATGTATCAAACATAATAGTAGGCAATCTATACTTTCAAGATATTAAAAATTATATATCCACTTGTAAGAAAATAATAATTAGTAATTGTAATATAACCGCTGCTGGTTTTGGACTTAACATTCAATCGTGTTCTGATTTAGCTTTAAAAGATAATACTATTCATGATTGTATGAATTCCGGTGTTATTGCTAATAATTGCCCAAATTCTATAATTTCAAATAATCAAATATATAATAATAATTCCGCATATGGCTATGGCGGAGGATTATATCTTTCTTCAGACACCTACATCCGAATAATTTGTAATAGAATTTTTAATAATATATCGGCCGCGGGAGGGGGCATTTTTATTTCCAGTTCGGTTGGGTGTGAAATTTCCGGGAATATAATCAGTAATAATACAACAACTGATCATTCTTGGGGGGGAGGCGGTTTGCTTTTATGGTATTGTTATTATTCCTTAATAAAAGGTAACTTGTTCTATCAGAATAATACAGGAGGAGATTACGGAGGAGGCGGAGTATTTTGTACCGGTTCACGTTTTACGAGCATTGAATCCAACACCTTTATTAAAAACTCAGCTAGTCATTATGCCGGAGGTATCTATTTATATACATCTGACGACATTTCTTTTTTCGGAAATTTAGTTATTCAAAATACTTCATCCCTTAATGGCGGCGGTTTATAT
>MIBD01000106.1:0-1178 GCA_001829395.1 Spirochaetes bacterium GWF1_49_6
TTCTGCCCGGTGTGTAAGCATACGGGATGGATAGAGATCGCCGGATGCGGGATGATCGACCCGGAGGTATTGAAGAACGTCGGGTACGACCCTGAGAGTGTTTCCGGGTTCGCGTTCGGTATGGGTCTCGAACGGATCGCGATGACCGTATTCGGTATCCGCGATATCCGTTATTTCCTCGAGAACGATATGCGTCTCTTAGAACAGTTCGTCAAGTAAGGAGTCGTCAATGTTTGTAACATATAATTGGCTGAAGGAATTCACCGATATCACCATATCCCCGGAAGAACTTGCCGACCGCCTGACCATGCAGGGCCTGGAAGTGGTCGCGATGAAACAAGTCGGGTTCGACCTTACAAAAAATCCCCTGATCGGGATGGTCAAGATTCAATCGGTGGAAAAGCACCCCAAGACGGACACCCTGAAAATCTGCAAGGTCGCCGGAACGAAGAAATTTACCGTAGTGACCAATTCGCCGAATGCCGCGAAGGGCGACTGCGTGGTATTCGCACAGCCCGGTGCGGTGCTTCCCAACGGGATAACCGTGAAGGAAACGAAGATTAAGGAACAGGTGTCCGAGGGAATGTTTCTCCCGAAGGAATTTCTCCTTTTAGAAGAAAAAAGCGCCGATATCTGGATACTCGGGAAGGACGAGAAGATAGCGGATGTGGAATTTCATTTATTTATGGAAGAAGACACGATATTTGAAATAGAACTGACCGCGAACCGGTCGGATTGTATCTCAACGATAGGTATCGCGCGAGAGATTGCGGCGATGCTCGATAAACCGTTGAAAGTCAACGAACCCAAGGTCAGCGAAACGATCAATATCGAACCGGATATCGAGGTGCAGGACAGGAACCTCTGCCCGCGCTATTCGTCCCGGATACTTACCGGCATCGAGGTACGCGAGTCGCCCGCATGGGTACGCCGCCGCCTGACAATGTGCGGACTGCGCCCGATTAACAATATTGTCGACGCGACCAACTACGTGCTGCTCGAAATGGGGCATCCCACTCACGCGTTCGATCTCAACCGTCTCGAAGGGAAGAAGATTATCGTACGCACGGCGAAAAAGGGTGAAAAGATCACGTCGCTTGACGGTACCGAACGTAAACTGACCGAAGAAATGCTGATGATCGCCGATGAGAAAAAGCCCGTGGGCATAGCCGGGGTGA
>MIBD01000106.1:1228-3302 GCA_001829395.1 Spirochaetes bacterium GWF1_49_6
GAGAGCGCTTATTTCGATCCGGTCTCGATCCGGCGGACGTCCGCGGCGCTGAAACTGAAGACCGATGCGGCGTACCATTTCGAACGTACCGCCGACTGGGGTATCACGATGACCGCCCTCGACCGTGTCTGCGAACTGGTGATGATGTCCAGCCCGGCGAAGGTGTCGAAGGCGGTAGACCGTTATACGAACATTATAAAGGAACGGGTTGTGACGATCAAGGACGGATATGTCGAGGAGAAGCTCGGCATGGAGATGCCCCTCGATGATGTCGAGGATTATCTAAAACGCCTCGGGTTCTATATTACGGTCAAGCGCGACAGCAGTCTCGAGGTCAAGATACCGAGTTTCCGTTCCGATGTGAGCCGCCCGATCGACCTGGTCGAGGAGATCGCGCGTTTGTATGGGTATAACAATATCCCCGAAGCGTCGTTCCGTCCGCCGACAGTGGTGGAAGGGCTGGGCGAAGTTAAAAATATCAAGTTCAAGCTGAGGGAGATTCTGACCGGACAGGGTTTTTCCGAGGCGTATAACCATACGTTTACGGATACCGACGAACTGAAGAAATTCAGGATAATGAACAATTCCGTGATACCGCTCGATAACCCGATGACTCAGGACGCGTCTGTGCTCAGAAATTACCTGTTCATGGGGATTGTGAAGAATATCGAGTACAATGAGAAATCGGCGTACCGTCACGCATCGAGATTTTTCGAAATCGGGCGGATATTCAAGAAGGAACAGGATTACAGCGAATCCGAGAGGATATGCTTCGCGGTTTGGGGAAAGAACGAGTCCTACGAGAAACTATTAGGGATTGCCGAAATGCTGCTGATCCGTCTAGGCGCGGGAAAACTGGAATTTAGGAAGGCCGCGCACGAGTTCATGCACCCCGAAAACTGCACCATCGTATTTCAGGACGATAAAAAGATCGGATTCCTCGGGGAACTTCACCCGGATATCCAGGATGAACTGGAGCTTCGTTATCCCGTATTTTTCGCGGAATTCAATCTTGCCGTGCTGGAAGATATTTTCCGGGGCGAGAGTGTAATTGCACCGATCGGTAAATTTCCGCCCGCTGACCGCGATTTGTCGCTGGTGGTGGACGAATCGGTGCTCGCGAGGGACGTGCAGAATATGATGCTCTCATTCGATAGCCTCATCCATAAGGTGAAGTTTGTCGATATATTCTCGGGCGAGAAGATCGGCGAGGACCGGAAGAGTCTGACATACTCGATCATATTCCAGAGTAACGAGAAAACCCTGAGCGACGTCGAGGTAAACGCGGTCATGGATAAGCTGGTCGCAAAACTGGAAGAAAAGTTTAACGCCGAGCTTCGGTCGTAACGGTTTTCAGGCTTTTTATCGTATTCACGCATAATGAGTACCCCCTCACATAAGATTCAGTAAATATGTTTGACAATTTTTGCTATATTGTATATAATGAGGGATTATTAATTGTATTTCTTTAAGGAGTAAAGCATGGGCTTACCGAAGCATAAGACATCGAAAACGATGAGCAAAAGACGGAAATCAAATTCGTATTACGCTAGAGTTGTCATACCCGCTATGTCCGTATGTCCTCACTGCGGCGAAAAGAAGATACCGCATCGGGTATGTCCTTCCTGCGGTTTCTACGGAGATAAATCCGGCGGCGTACAGGTGATTACCAAGGCTATCAAAGAGGTTAAGGAGTAATCAACCAAATCTATGAAAATCGGAGTGGATTTAATTTCCGGTGAATCTGATATCAATGAGCTTGTACATGGTTGTATCGACGCAGTAGAAGAGTCCGATGATATAGAAGTGGTGATGATCGGGAAATCCGAAGTTTACGAACCCCTTCTCTATCAGAAGAAATCCTTTTGGGGTAAACCTGAAAAGATTAATAGAATATCTATTCTCGAGGCGTCGGAGATTATAACTATGGACGACGACCCGCTCCGTGTGATTAAGCAGAAGAAGAACTCGAGTATCGTGGTCGGTCTTCAGGCACACAAGCGGATGGAAATCGACGCGTTTTTCTCGCCGGGTAATACCGGTGCGATTGTGGTCGCCGCATCGTTGATAATGG
>MIBD01000106.1:3393-6549 GCA_001829395.1 Spirochaetes bacterium GWF1_49_6
TACCGAGTGTGATATCGATGACCTCGTGAAATTCGCCATTATGGGCAGAATTTTTTATTCCGAGATGGAAAAAGTAAAAAACCCGAAGGTCGCTCTTTTAAATATAGGGAGCGAATCCCATAAGGGTACGTCCATACATAAAGCGACCTATCAGCGTCTGAACGATATGAATATTAATTTCGTCGGCAACATAGAAGGGCATGACATCTTCTCGAGTGAGATGGACGTGATTGTCTGCGACGGCGCGGTAGGAAATGTGGCTCTGAAGGTTATTGAAGGAGTTGCCAAGACGATTACAACGCTCCTGAAGGAATCGATAAAGAGCGACCCGATGGCGAAGGTCGCGTTACCGTTATACGGGAGAGCGTTGAAGCAATTGTCGCATAAGATCGACCCGGAAGCGCACGGCGGAGTACCGTTACTGGGTGTACGCGGGAACGTGTTCATCGGGCACGGGAAATCCGGCAGAGGGGCGATTAAAGCCGGAATTATGGCGGCGGCGGAAGCTGTCCGTACGGATGTTCTGGGAAAAATTCACCGGGATATGGAAGTATATAATCACGAGTAGAAGCTCAAAACAGAGCCGCATGGCTCTTTTTTTATTTATACGGTAGAAGAGAAGAGGAGGCCGCGAATTGAAACCGGTTAAAGCGCAAATTACCGGGACCGGAATGTACGCTCCCGAGAAGGTACTGACAAATGTCGATCTGGAAAAGATTGTCGATACGAATGACGAATGGATAACCAGCAGAACTGGAATAAAGCGGAGGCATATTGCCGCTGACGATGAGACTACGTCCACAATGGCCGCCGAAGCGGGCAGACAGGCAATCGAGAACGCTGGGCTCAAGCCCGAGGATATCGACCTTGTATTAGTCGCCAGTTTGTCGCCGGATATGATGTTTCCCGCGACCGCGTGTCTGGTTCAGGATAAGCTGAAACTCCCTAACGCGGGTACGGTCGATGTATCGGCCGCATGCTCGGGCTTTGTTTATTCTTTTTCCATGGCGGCGGGTTTAATAGGAATAGGACTCTATAAGAATATTCTGGTAATCGGTTCCGAGGTAATGAGCCGTTTTATCGACTGGACCGACCGTAATACATGCGTGCTCTTCGGAGACGGCGCGGGCGCGGTGGTTCTTTCCGCAGTTCCCGGCGATAGCCCGTCCGAAGTGATCGATATTATACTGGGCGGAGACGGTTCCGGCGGCGACCAGCTTACGCTGCCCGCGGGGGGTTCCAAGAGCCCTGCTACCCATGAAACGGTCGACCAGAAGCTGCATTACCTGAAAATGAACGGTAACGGCGTATTTAAAGTCGCGGTGCGTTCGATGACGGATATCACCCAAAAATTGATCGACCGGAACAATGTACCTGTGGAAAAGGTCAAACTGGTAGTCCCGCATCAGGCGAACTTCCGTATCAACGACGCGGTTCGCGAACGACTCCATATGACGGAAGCGCAGATGTTTAATAATATTTTCGAATATGCGAACACGAGCGGCGCGACTATCCCGATCGGGATCGCGGACGCGGTAAAACAGGGCCTCCTGAAACGGGGGGATTATGTGGTGATGGTGGCGTTCGGAGGTGGTTTCACCTGGGGCGCCGTTCTGCTGAAATGGTAGAATTTAATACTTTTTATATATTTCTTAGGAGGTGATTTTTATGGGACGTGTAGATTCTAAAAATGCAATTGTAACCGGAGCCGCTCGCGGTATCGGACGCGCTATCGCATTAAAACTCGCAAATGAAGGCGCAAATGTAGTAATAATCGATGTCAATCTCGATCAGGCCAACGAGACCGCGAAGGAGATTGAAAAGTTGGGGCGTAAAAGTATTGCGATGAAGGTCGATGTTACCAGTTATAACGATGTGGAAAAAATGGTTCAAACTGTCGCAAAGGAATGGGGCTCTGTCGATATTCTTGTGAATAACGCGGGTATTACCAAGGATAACTTAATTCTGCGGATGACCCCCGAGGACTTCGACCTTGTGATTAATATCAATCTCAAGGGCGTGTTCAACGGAATTAAGGCGGTATTTCCCGTGATGATGAAGCAGAGATCGGGCAAAATTATTAATATGGCGTCCGTAATCGGCCAGATGGGAAATGTCAGTCAGGCGAACTATGCCGCCAGTAAAGCGGGCGTAATCGCGTTGACGAAAACTGCCGCGAAAGAACTCGCGAAACGCGGGGTATGTGTGAACGCTATCGCTCCGGGTTATATCCAGACCCCGATGACCGACCAGCTTTCCGATCAGGTCAAGGACGCGATCAAGGCGATGATCCCGTTGGAACGCTTAGGTCAGCCCGAAGACGTAGCGAATATGGTGTTGTTTTTAGCCAGCAATGAATCTGATTATGTTACCGGTCATACCTTCAATGTGGATGGCGGTATGGTAATGGCTTAATTTTAGGGAAGCGGAGGTAGATATGTCTAAACGTAGAGTTGTCATTACCGGTATGGGGACAGTCAACGCGCTAGGGTTGAGTGTTCAGGAATGCTGGGAGAACCTTATAGCCGGGAAATCCGGGATAACGAATATTACTAACCAGGATATGGGCGATTCGCCGTGTAAATACGCGGGAGAGATAAAGAACGAGAAGTTCATTGTCGAGAATTATATCGACCGCAAAAAAGCGGGACGTATGGATCGTTTCACCCAGTTCGGTTATGTTGCGGCGAAGGAAGCGGTCGGGCAAAGTAAACTTCTCGAGTACACCGGCCTCGATAAGGAAAATGTAGGGGTACTGATCGGATCGGGTATCGGCGGTATCTACTGTTTCTGCGATAATGTATTGATACTCGATAAGCAGGGGCATAAGCGCGTATCGCCGCTCTTTATCCCGAAGATCATCACCGATATAACATCGGGTCATGTTTCCATAGAGTACGGGTTCCGCGGCCCGAACTATTCGATCAGCTCGGCCTGCGCGTCGGCGTCGCATAGTATCGCGGTCAGCTATATGCATATTATAAACGAGGATGCCGATGTGATGGTCACAGGCGGTTCCGAGGCGGCGATGAATCCTTTGGGTATTGCCGGATTCACTCAGGCACAGGCGCTTTCGACCCATTACTATGAAAACCCGGCGATATCGTCGAGACCGTTCGATACGGGACGCGACGGGTTTGTGATGGCGGAAGGGGC
>MIBD01000106.1:6581-9436 GCA_001829395.1 Spirochaetes bacterium GWF1_49_6
GGGCGTACTGATACTCGAAGAATACGAGCACGCTAAGAAACGCGGCGCTACGATCTACGCCGAGATGCTCGGCTATGGTATGAGCGGCGACGCGAACCATATTACCGCGCCTTGTCCCGACGGAAGCGGCGCGGCCCTCGCGATAGAGAGAGCGTTAAAACGTTCCGGTTTGAAAACGACCGACATTCAGCTTGTCAATACACATGGTACATCGACCCAGTTAGGCGATATCGCCGAAACGACGGCGGTAAAAAGAGTATTCGGTGATCATGCGTATAAGCTCAAGGTCAATTCGACGAAAAGCATGACAGGGCATACTCTGGGAGCGGCAGGCGGTATAGAGGCGGTAGCTGTAGTGAAGATGCTCGAGACGGGCATTATCCACCCCACTATCAACCTCGACAATCCCGATCCTGAATGCGATCTCGATTATGTGCCTAATAAAGCGATAGAGTATCCTGTGGATTATGCTATCAGTGACTCGTTCGGTTTTGGTGGTCATAATGTTACTGTCGTATTTAAAAAGTTTCGCGGATAACCGTGCGCTTGCTCCGGAACGAAAGAAACAGTTAAAGACGCTTTGCAAACGTCTGAGAATCGGAATACATTCGCTGGCGCTTCTGGATAGAGCGTTAACACACTCTTCCTATATAGACCATGCCAGCGAACAGCCCGAAACTTATGAACGTTTGGAGTTTTTGGGGGATTCGGTACTGAACGCGTCGGTTTCGTACCTCTTATTTAACGATCATCCCCGCTTTATGGAAGGGAAACTTTCCGCGTTTCGTTCCAGCCTTGTCGATGAAACAACGCTTGCCGAAGTGGGTATCCGTTTGGGTATACACGAGTATATCAATCTCGGACGCGGCGAGCGTCTTTCCGATAGCCGCGCGAAAAATAAAGTTACCGCGGATGTAGTCGAATCGATTATCGCGGTGCATTTCCTCGAGAAGGGCTTCGAGCCTACCTATAAGTTTGTGGAACGTATCATGCGGGAGCATATCGAACGGAGGCTTACCGACGGGATACGCGACTATAAAACGTCCCTCCAAAAAATATCTATGGAAGTCTATAAGAAATACCCTGTATACCGGGTGCTTGCCGAAATCGGCCCCGACCATAATAAAACATTCAAAATTGAAGTTGAGGTGAACGGCGATATTAAGGCAATCGGCCACGGCAGAAGTAAAAAAACCGCCGAGCAGGACGCCGCGCAAAAAGTTCTGGAAGTGATGGATAGAATGAAAATTAAGGCGGATATTGAATGAGAAGCATGACCGGATTCGCGAGCGAAATGCGCAGTACCGAGAAGTATGATATTTTTATCGAGCTGAAAAGCGTTAATTCGCGGTATTTCGAATTTAAAGTCAAATCCAGCTATT
The DNA here is from genome assembly GCA_001829395.1 of Spirochaetes bacterium GWF1_49_6. Lineage (GTDB taxonomy): Bacteria > Spirochaetota > Brevinematia > Brevinematales > GWF1-51-8 > GWF1-51-8. The sequence continues at coordinate 7,964 of MIBD01000106.1, forward strand.
ACTTGAACGAGTTGGAAATCATGATCCGCAACCTAATTTTTGAGAAACTGAATCGCGGGAAGATAGACCTTTTTATCAAAGTAGTAGAAAAGAATGCTGACAACTACGAAGTTGTGGTCAACAAGGACCTCGCGAAGAAGTACGAGGACGCGTTGGTATCGATGGCGAAGGATCTCGGTATTGTCGCGGAGCTCGCGGTACGCGATTTTATGAATCTCGAGGGCATTATTAATTTGGAACGTGTCGGCGATGAAGAGGAGCTAGAGAAAATCATCCTCGCAATGCTGAATAACCTGATCGAGCGTATTGTCGAAATGATGTACGGTGAAGGAAAGAAGACCCGCGAGGATATTGAAAACTCGCTGGCGCGTATCAACGAGAGTGTCGTGATAATCGAATCGCTTTACCCGCAGAGTATCGAAAAATACAAGGAAAACCTCCGCGAACGGATTCAGGAAATTTCGGCGAATAAAATAGACGACAGCCGTCTAATGATGGAAATTGAAATGGTGTCATCACGAACGGCGATCAATGAGGAAATTGTGCGCCTGAAGAGCCATCTCGCGCAGTTTCATCATATTATGATCGGGAAAATCCACGGCGACAGCAAGAAACTCGACTTTATCGGGCAGGAAATGAACCGCGAGGCTAATACAATTGCGTCGAAATCCAGCGACTATACTATCATCGAAAATACCATTGTTATTAAAGGTGAGATCGAAAAAATCAGGGAACAATTGAGGAATTTGGTATGAGCGATGCTCGTTCGGGAAAGGTAATCGTAATTTCCGGACCCAGCGGTGTTGGCAAGACCTCTCTCTATAAAAAAGTTCTTGAATCGGTTAAAGACAAACTCGATTTTTCCATATCCGTAACCACCCGCACGCCGCGCGCCGATGAAAAAGAAGGCGCGGACTATCTATTCATATCTAACGACGAGTTCAAGAAGAGGGCCGCGCGCGGGGAATTCGCCGAATGGGCGGAAGTGCACGGGAATTTCTACGGCACCCCGAAGTCCGAAATAGAGCGGATACTCACCAGCGGAAAAAGCGTACTCCTCGATTTGGACGTGCAGGGCGCGATGAAAATCCGTGACAGCTACCCCGACGCGAAGCTGATCTACATACTCCCGCCGTCGTTCGAGGTACTGGAGCGCAGGCTCTACGGGCGGAACACCGATGACGATGAAACACGGCATATACGGATGCAGAACGCCGTCTCGGAAATGAAATATGTCTCGAAATACCATATCCGCATCGTAAACGACGATTTCGACAAGGCATTAGCCCTGCTGAGCGAGGCGGTGGGAAAATTGATCGCGGGAGACGAATCTTGGATCGAATATCTATAATCCTTATCCTTCTATTTTCACTTTTATCCTGCGGCGCCCCCCAGCGTTACGAATACCGGCAATTTCTGATGGATACCGTATTCGAGGTGATTATCTATACGGACAAGCCCAAAAGCGATGCT
>MIBD01000107.1:0-3614 GCA_001829395.1 Spirochaetes bacterium GWF1_49_6
CGGAGATGCCCGCATCGGACGGCCGTCCCGGGCCGGGGGATATGACTATCCCGTCGGGCTCCATCGCGAGCGCTTCGTCCACGGTCAGCTTATCGTTGCGGAATACTTTCACGTCGGGGTAAAACTCCCCGATATACTGTACGATGTTGTATATAAACGAATCGTAGTTATCGATGACTAATATCATACGCCCTCCTAAATAATCGCTTTCATCAGCGCTTTAGCCTTATTAATGGTCTCCTCGTACTCCCGCTCCGGGACGGAATCGTAGACGATGCCCGCGCCCGCCTGAAGGTACGCAGTCCCGTCCTTATGCACGATGGTACGGATTGCGATACAGGTATCGGTATTGCCGGAGAAGTCGATATAACCGATAGCGCCTGCGTAAACGCCGCGTTTCTCGGGCTCGAGGTCCTCGATAATCTCCATCGCGCGCACCTTGGGAGAGCCGCTGACCGTGCCGGCGGGGAATGTCGCGCCGATCACGTCGATCGCGTCATATTGCGGGTTCGGCTTGCCGAACACGTCGGAAACGATATGCATCACGTGGGAATACCGCTCGATATGGTACGGGGCTTCGACCCTGACGGAATTGAACTCGGAGATACGCCCGACATCGTTCCGCGCGAGGTCGAGGAGCATCGTGTGCTCGGCGAGTTCCTTGACGTCGCTGAGAAGATCGTGCTCGAAAGCCTCGTCTTCCTTTTTATTCTTCCCGCGCGGGCGCGTACCGGCGATAGGGCGGACGATCAGTTCGTCCTTATCCCCTGACTTCGTGCGGCGCACCATGACCTCGGGGGACGAACCCACGAGTTGGAAATCCTCGAGGTCGATGAAGAACATATACGGGGACGGGTTGATCATACGAAGCTTGCGGTAGATATCGAACGGGCCGATGTCGATCGTGGTGCGCAGACGCTGGGAGAGGACGACCTGAAAGATGTCGCCCGCGACGATGTGCTGTTTCGCTTTTTCCACCGCCTGTATAAAGTCCGCCTTGCGGAAATTGGAGATCAGGTCGATTTTATTCTTGGACGATTCTTTGATGCGGTCGGGTGGTTTTGCTGAAAAAAGACGCGTCTCGTACTCCAGCAGGGTCTGCATCACCTCGTCCTTTTTGTCCGGCGAGTAGGCGTGCCCGATCAGGATGAGTTTCTGCCGGATGTGGTCGAACGCGATCAGCACTCTCGGCAGGACGAGAAAGATATCCGGGAGGCCGAGCTTATCGGGCTTGATGTCGGGGAGTTTCTCGAAGTAGCGGACGGAGTCGTAGGAAAAATACCCCACGAGTCCGGCGGTGAACGGCGGCAAGCCCTCGACAGGCTCCTCGCGGAACGACGATACGATTCGTTTGATCTCCGCGATCGGATCGGCGGACTCGATTTCCTCGGTCTCGCCGTTGAACGTCACCCGCACGGTATTTTTCTTCGCGGTAAAGATGAGTTCCGGGTCGAACCCGAGGAACGAGTAGCGGCCGAGCTTCTCACCCATCTCGACGCTCTCCAGCAGGAACCCCATTTTACCTTCCTCCTTGAGCGCGAGGAACGCGGATACGGGGGTTTCTATATCCGCGGCGATCTCCCGGTGTACGGGATAAAGTACATTATTCGCATCCATATCGGCCTCTTATTTATCTTCTATGTAGACTGTGAAATAATTCAGCTTGCCGTTATTATACTCGTATACCCGGAACGTAGCCTGCCTTTCCCAGTATGCCGCGACCGACGGCGCGACATAGCATGGCACATCCCCGATCCAGTACATCTCGCCCCGGTGGAAATGCCCGCAGATGATACCCTTGACGTTCTTATCCTTATTGACGATCGCGCTCCAGTCGGAGGTCTCTTTCGGGTCGTAGGGGTAATGCATCTCGTTATTATAGAAGTCGGGTATGACCGGCGAATGATGGAAGATCAGTACGGGCTTCTTCTTGTTCGCCTTCAGCGTACTCTCCACCCATTTGTAGGGATCGTACCCAGGTATGGTATAATTCTCGCGCAGTTCTTCGAGGAACGTAAAGAGCATGACAACCCCCTTGACCTCGACCGTGTAATTGAGGGGCGAGAAATAATTCGTGTAGATAGCGATGCACTTATCGAACTTATATTTTACGATATCGTGGTTGCCGGGAACGAAGTAGATCGGCGCTTTCAACTGCGAATATATTTTCAGCGCGTTGGATAAATTCGCCATATTGTCAAGGTCGTCGCTCGCGATATCCCCGGTATGCGCCACGAACTCAATCTTCATCGGGAGCGCGTTGATAGCGTCGACGATTTTCTTCAGGCGCGCCGTATGCAGATCGGGGCCCCAATGGGTATCGGTGACCTGAACGAAATAGAACGGTTCGGCGGCGGTTTTATTCGCGGGATACGCGGGAAGGAACGCCGCGGTAACAAACAGGAACAGGACAAATAGTTTTTTCATGGTGCCTCCTAAAAAGAAAAACCCGCAGGCATGAACCTGCGGGATAATAAATAGTTTACGATTGCCCCAAAGGTCATCCGATACTCGACAAAGTTATGCTGCGCCACCAGTTGATGTTGGAAGAGACGGTCAGAATAATCATAGTGTATTCCTCATTTCGATAAATAATGGTAAAAGAATTCGGAAAATTTGTCAATTCCCCGCAAGGAATTTAAACGCGGAATCCTCATCGTCAAAGAAAAAGAAGATGTTCGATAACCCCGTGAGGTCGAAGACGTGCTTCACTTCATTAGACACTTGATAGAAACAGACCATACCGTCCGTGTTCTGGATTTTTCGAACATTGCTGACTATAGTCCCTATACCGATACTGTTGATATAAGTAAGTTCTTTTAGATTGAGTATTAGGTGCATTCCGGGGTGGTCGGCGATCTCTTTGAAAAGAATCCCGAATTGCATGCAGGTCGAGCTATCCATTATTCCCTTTAAACGTAAAATAAGCATGTTACCCTTTTTTTCCTGAAAAATCTGAAGATCGTCCATTTTTTCCATTTAATTAGCCCTTCCATTTTTTTATCAGAAGAAGAGTATTCCGGTCGTTATCGGTCGAATACTTGATATCATCGATAATTTTTTTAATAATCATCATCCCCCGCCCGCTTTCCGAGAATTCGCTTTCGGGGGTTTTTTTTAATTGTTCAGCGTAATTGAAGCTATGACCCTTCTCCCCGTAATCGGAGACCTTGATGACAATCCTATCGGTTTCGAATTTTACCCTCAGTTCGACCTGCCCGCAATTCTTGGGATAGGAATGCTTGAATATGTTGATCAGGGATTCTTCGATAGCCAGACATAAATCGAATACCAGAAATTGGTCGCTATTCTGAATATCCACGTTCTTAAAGATGACGTTTACCAATACATTGATGATACGCAACGAATGGATATCCCCGATAAGCGAAATCACGATAGAGCTATCGTCGATTTCAAGGGTCAGGCTTTCTTTATCCTTCGCCGGAAATTTAGAAATATAGTCCTTCAGGATTGCCGATACGAGTTTTGAGTCAAACATACATCCTCTTCTTTTCAAAAAGATATTCAGATTCAATTTTATACTCCCTATAACATAATGTCAACGGAAAATCCGTTATTTTTTGTTGTAATTATAAATAATATATGATTTTTAA
>MIBD01000107.1:3733-4055 GCA_001829395.1 Spirochaetes bacterium GWF1_49_6
ATGATGAAACCTGCGTCATCTGCGATAAAAAACTAGTCAGGCTGAAATCGCACCAGAAGATGGTATGCGCGGTCTGCGGTGGGATTTTCGATACAATACAGGCGTGCGAGAATAATCATTTTGTATGTACCGGGTGCTTCAATCTTTCCGCACTCGAATTGATCGAGCAGTTTTGCCTCTCGTCGCCCTCGGAGGACCCGATACAGATCGCGATGACCTTGATGCGGAACCCCCGTATCGAGATCAATTCGCCGGTGCATCATTATCTGGTTACCGCGTCGATGCTGACATGTTTCTATAATAAGCGCAAAGAATATGAATC
>MIBD01000107.1:4109-6101 GCA_001829395.1 Spirochaetes bacterium GWF1_49_6
ATTCTGTAACCAGTACGGAATATGCGGCGCGGCGTTGGGAAATTCCCTTTTCCTCAACTTGGTTCTCCCCGGCACCGAGCTCGCGGCAGAGGAATGGAAGCTCGCAAACCTGCTGACCTCCACCACCCTGAATGCCATCGCGTATCAGGGTATCCCGCGATGCTGTAAACGGAATCTCTTCCTTTCTATTATCAACGCCGTCGAGTTTATGCGGGATTACCTGAAAATTATCATCACCCACGGCGGGGTGGACTGCGTGTTCTCCACGATGAATCCCTACTGCCAGAAGAGTAACTGTCCGTTCTACTCGCACCCCAAGGGCACCGAAACGCTGTATGAGTAAATTCTCTTACTGACGCAACCGTCGAATAAAAAAAGGGGAGACTAGCTCCCCTCTTTTTGGTGAAAATTTGTTTTTGTCATTGCGAGTCCCGCGATGCATTTTGTTTTTGTTACGCGGGGCGAAGCAATCTCTTTTAATATCATAAGGGCGGTTCCCCCCTTGCGGGGATTGACGCAAAAGTAATTGACAATTATAACAATAGTATTTATAATTCTTTATAATACGCCCAATGGTCACTTCTTTATCTTCGCGCTAAGCGCGGAGGCTTGTCCTCTTTTCCTCCATATTACTGATTGAAAAGAGGGTTATTAGAAATGACCATAAACAGACCGCTCGCAGTGACAAGAAATTATAAGAATCTTTGATCTGTCAAGGTACCCTTTATAATCCATTTGTTTCTTGCTTCTACTGGACGTAGTTTTCGTCCTCAGGAAGGCCGCTGGGCAGGTCGTCCGCGTTGATCTCATGCGAAATATCCTTACCGGGGATGAGTGTACCGAACGCCATTTCCAGCGAGATAAACAGGGAATGCTGGTTGTATTCGGGGGTAGCGCTTAAAACCGCGCCGTCCCATGAGAATAAGGGTGTATAGATATAATTCACCCGGAGCAGGAATCCCATTCTATCCGCGAATATCATACCGGTCGTAATACCGGCGGATAAACTGAATATCGACGAGCCTATTTCAGGGCTATATTCTACCGGGTTATTCAGGTAGTCCGCGAACGAGAGGTTTGTCTGGAACGACATCCCGTATCCGCCCCATAGGACGGAGAGTGTGGGCATGAGCATAAACCCGCCGGAATAGACCGCCAGATAACCGAATTCGAACCCTCCGAACCCGCCGCCGTAAGTCATCGTCCTGTCGGACGCCGCCGATTTGATTACCTCGGACGAATTGATGACAGTGCCCCATCCGCCGAAGTAGAAGTTGCCGCCGAATCCGCCGCCGCCGATCGACATCCCGTACGCAAGCCCGCTTAGTTCGGAATAACCCGCCGTTTTAATGGCGGTGTTCAGCGCGGGTTGGGGATTGTAATCGAAGTATGCCCCGATACGGAATAGCCCGCCCGAAATCTCGCCCGCATACGAAGTATTCAACCCTATAATCGCCAAGGCTGTAATTGCTAAACCCATTACCTTCTTCATATAATTCCTCCTGAATATTTCAGAATTCGATGACGGCCCGTGAAGGGTGTGTTGACAAACCCGGTTTTGTCATTGCGATGCCGCGCTATAAGACTTATTGAAGCGCGGTAAAAGCAATCTGTTTTAATAACTTAAAAGGAGTTATACAGACTGCTTCGCCGCTTTGCGTCTCGCAGTGACAAAAAAGAGATAAGATTCCTTGTTCGTCAACACGCTCTGAAACGTCCGGCCGTATAGTAACAAATTCCTCATTTAATAAGATATATCAAAAACGCGGGACATGCAAGTTTTCAGGAAAAAAGGTTCATAAAATAGAGAAAGCAGGCATGATGCCTGCTTTCATAGGGTTGGGGGTTGGAAGGTTGTATAAGAAAGGTTGTTTGAGCTATTTAACGAATTTTCCGGTTTCAATCAGCTTATTCGCGTCTTCCTTCTGGTAAGGATAAAAATCCGACGGTACTCCCGATTCGCCCAGTTCTTTATATAGCTTTAACCGTGCG
>MIBD01000107.1:6107-6387 GCA_001829395.1 Spirochaetes bacterium GWF1_49_6
TGCGCGGCGCGCATACAAAAGTCGGATGTTATAATCGTCTTCATTATCCCGTCTTCCGCCAATTCGGAACTAAAGAAACTGTTCCGGCATCGATCCAAAAAAGCACACTGAGTCATATTCCGCCTCCATCTTCAATCATCACACATACTATATTACGCAAGATGTGTGCCATAGTAACATATTATTTTATTGTATATACCGTAATGAAATAAAAACACCCCGTATCTGCCGGAGACACGGGGTGTATAATATTTTCATGGGGTTAAAAGAGCGGCGCTTG
>MIBD01000108.1:0-9347 GCA_001829395.1 Spirochaetes bacterium GWF1_49_6
GCCTCCTAAAGAGTAACGGAGGCGCCCAAAGGTTCCCTCAGTACGGTTGGAAATCGTACGAAGAGTGTAAGGGTATAAGGGAGCCTGACTGTGAGACTGACAAGTCGAGCAGAGACGAAAGTCGGGCCTAGTGATCCGGTGGTTGCATGTGGAAGCGCCATCGCTCAACGGATAAAAGGTACCCCGGGGATAACAGGCTTATTTTCCCCAAGAGTTCACATCGACGGGAAAGTTTGGCACCTCGATGTCGGCTCATCGCATCCTGGGGCTGTAGAAGGTCCCAAGGGTTGGTCTGTTCGCCCATTAAAGCGGTACGTGAGCTGGGTTCAATACGTCGTGAGACAGTATGGTCCCTATCCGCTACAGGCGTTCGGATACTTGAGGGGAGCTGCTCCTAGTACGAGAGGACCGGAGTGGACAAACCGCTAGTGTACCTGTTGTCGCGCCAGCGGCATATGCAGGGTAGCTATGTTTGGAAAGGATAACCGCTGAATGCATCTAAGTGGGAAACCTGCCCCAAGATTAGGTATCCCCTACGATCCCTGGTAGACTACCAGGTTGATAGGACGCAGGTGTAAGCATAGTAATATGTTCAGCCGAGCGTTACTAATCGGTCGTTAGCCTTGACCTCTTTTCTTCCCTCCCTTCGCTTTTTTTATCAGTATAAAGTGACAAGTTGAAAGTAACAAGTCACGGATCGAAAGATGCTGTTTAAAAGTTTTGAAGACATCAAAGCATGGTAGTTAGCGAAAGAAATCTCGGCGGAATTATATCTGCTGAAATGCAAAACTGATTATGGCATCGATGTCGGTTTTAAGGATCAAATCCAGAGGGCTTCTGTCGCTTTTTTGCCGTCCTTGGCACTGGCGACACTTGCGCGTCCCTGCGCTTCGGTTTCGATTATGAGCAATATCGCCGAAGGATTTGAATACGGGAACAAGAACGATTTCAGGCGTTACCTAAGGTTTGCCAAAGGCAGCGCAGGTGAAGTAAGGTCTTTGCTGTATATCGGAAAAGACATCGGCTATATCACCGAAATCGAATTTAATAACTTTTATGGAAAAATTGTGGAAGTCAGTAAGTTACTTTCAGGCTTGATTAAGTCCCTTATTTAGGGCTTTCCTTGTCACTTGTTAGTTGTAACTTTTTACTTTCTACCGTCTTTTTTCCTCGCGACCATAGCGGCGGGGTCACACCCGGTCCCATTCCGAACCCGGAAGTTAAGCCCGCTGTCGCCGATGATACTGCTTTGGTGGGAAAGTAGGTGTCGCGAGGTCCGTCTTTTTTCTACATAACCCCTTCGGAGTACCCGGAGGGGTTTTTGTTCGCTCAATACAAAAACGGGGGAGTGGAAGGAGTCCACGAATGAACACGAATGGGGGCAATATCGGTTTCATCCATACCTGTCCGTCCGATCTGTGGAAATCCGCGTTAAAATTAGGGTGAAATATTTCCAACCCATTTTCACACGGATATCACGGATGAATACAGATTCACGCGGGGATGATAATATACTCTATGAGGGAAAGCTGAGTTTCTCGAAGAGAAACGAAGTCCCCGAAGTGAAACGGAGGGGAACTTGTCCCCGAAGTGAAACGGAGGGGATAGATGGCTCGAACAAAGCGAGAGATGCCGATCGCAGTCGGGGCGCGCGAGGCTTGCACTGAGCGTAGCCGAAGTGTCCGTCTTTTTTCTACATAACCCCTTCGGAGTACCCGGTTAAAATATATTTGGAGTGAATAATGAGAATATCCGGTGTAGTGATTAAGGAAAGTTTAGCAGATTTATCGGTTCTGGAGAAAATTAAAACGGTTCGGACGGAAATGTGGGAACATCCGGAATCTATATTGTATCCTATTTGGAATGGTGTTTTCTTTGAAATGGATTTTCAGAAAAAAGAGATTGAAAATCTTGCTGAAGTTTTTTCTGTGGCTATGAAGCAGAATGAAAAGTGGTATATCGATTTCCATAGCGATGAAGGCTTGGTTTATGTTGTTTTTCCAGGGAAATATTTCTGTTATCAAAGGGGCGATTCTGATGGCAGGAAAGAGGCGGTGCAATATGGGATATCTATTAATATTACCGCAAATCAGCTCGATTGGTCGGAAGGATAGCTGTATTAATGAACCTGACAAAATATCCGTTTTATTCCTTAACGCCCCTTGGTATCCCCACGGGGTTTTCTTTGCGGTGTACCTCATGCTCATTCGGGGCAGGGAAGGTCTCCAAGAATGTTTTTAAAGATGGAGAGTGTAATGATTTATCCTAAGATTATTCTGTTAAACGGCGCTTCCAGTTCCGGTAAAACTACTGTTGCAATGGAATTAAGAAAGAAATTGGAAGTTCCATACTTTTATTGTAGCTCTGATCTATTGGTCGATTCAGGAATGCTGCCGAATGCGGATAGAGTGAACAATGATACGGAATGGTCATGGAATATACTTCGGCCGAAATTCTTCGACGGGTTTCATAGATCTATCGCCGCTTTCGCTGCCTCAGGAGTATACTTACTGGTTGAACATATTGTAGAATATGCGTCGTGGTTTGATGAACTGGTAACGTTATTACACCCATATTCCGTACTGTATATCGGAGTAATCTGTCCTGTTGAAGAAATTGAACGGAGAGAACATGAACGTGGTGATCGACAGATTGGCGAAGGAAAATCCCATATTGAAGATGGAATTCATACCTGGAGTAGATATGATATCGAAGTTAATACTTATTTGAATACGAATGAGGAAAATCTTAACATTATTATTAAAGCTATGAAAGAAATGAATCCTGAAGAAAGCGTATTTCAAAAATACTATATACAGAATCAATCCAAATAATAAAATACTACCTTCAAAGGAATATATTAGAATATGGGCACTTCTAAAAACTCTGATTATTCTAACAAATCAAAGTATAATTGATTATAAAACGCCCAATGGTCACTTCCTTAACTGAGTATTTAGAAGTGACCATATTATATTAGTGTTAATGTATAAGGAACCTTTCCGAAAATCATGCAACACGTCTAAATGAAAATATGGGGCGTGTGCCAAACACCCAGTCTAGTATGCAAAACTTCTATAGATGTTTCAGCCCCCATTTATGTGCAAATATTCCTCCATCAATTTTTTAAGGATAAATCACTCCATAAAAATGAGGATATTGCATTATAAGTAGGAATTCAATTCAAATTTATTTCTTGAATCCCTGCTCGATGCTGACGCCCTGAATGACCGGGACGACCTCGACCGGATACCCCGCGTAGCTCGGGATATATTTCGATATGACGAGCGCGATAGTTTCGTTCAGCGGCCCCGCGAAGTAGCCTTCCACCTTCCCGCCGTATGCTTGGATACCCTTCGCGCCCCACACGTTCTTCAGCCCGTTCTTTAGCGATACCATAGTGACCGCGAGATCGATCGGTTGTCCCTTGGATGCATCGGTCTGGCTCCCGAGATTCATCCCGCAGTCGATCACGTCCTTATTATACGCGATCGGAAACTGTTTCATTACCTGCTTATCCTGGTTGATCTGGTACTTGGTGAGCTTCTCGATAAATATCTTTTTATTTTTATTCCATATCATCCTGAAAAGGGTTTCGACCCCGATATATTTTTTTGTCCCGTCGCTCTGGGTCTGGTAGAGCTGGTAGTCCTTGGGAATCTCGAGATCGTATGATAATTGGAATTTCCAGAGTATCTGATTGTCGATCATATCCTGTATGATGAACTGAAAATGGATGATGTTTCCGATAGCGTCGTCCCAGTCCCGCAGTACCGCGTAGGCGAACTTGCCGTCCCGCGACCACCCGATGGGAAAGATTTTATGCGGATTGTACTGGTCGTTTGGGGTGAAATACGCCGAGTATGCGGGGATAACGAGCATTTTAGGGACATAGTATCCCGGCTTGAGAAATTTCGGGAATAGGGACGCCCCGCTGATCAATATGAATGATAGAATGATAAATACTTTCCGCATCATTTGCTCCTGTTCGAAAAATAGTCGTGCATCGGGTCGAGGTAGTAATCGTCCCACCCTTCGAGATAATCTTCCATCTGTCCGGCGGGAATATTGTCGTGTATCAGGACGAATTCGGTTCCTTCGTCCGTTTCGGTCAACAGTATTTCTATCCTTGAAAAAGGGTCTTTCTCATCAAAATCCCCGGTACGCCAAAGCTGTACGATCCGGCTGAACGGTTCCAGCTCCATGGTCTCGCCCCAGATATAACCGTCCCATGCGGTAAACTTCCCGCCGACTTTCGCATCGATTTCCGCCGCGCCCCCGGTCATCGCGGAATGCAGCTTGCTGTCCATCCATGCCTCATACACTTCTTTCGCCGTTGCGCGGAATGTCGTCTTCAATTTCAGGGATTCGCTCATCATCCCCCCTTTTTTCACACTATAAATATCGGAAGATTTACGAAAGGTTTTACATTGGGAAGGATTTAGTTATCGGTAAATGAGTTAGGATTGGTTATACCTTGAGGTTGAATCCCATGTCCACTTCGGCCGCGATCTGCCCGCCGCGGATACCCCAGCATTCGAGACCCGGCTCGTAGATGACGATGGTTATGTCGTTCGATGGGATACCGAACCCGGCATGGATTCTGTCGACAATGCTCCGGTACAGCGTTTTCTTGGTATCGGTAGTCCGTCCCGGGAACGCGGTGATCTCGATCAGCATGGCGTCGGGAGTCTTGTTCGACGGGAGTTCGAAATCGTCGGGGGCATATATCTCGAGCCGTTGGGAACGGTCAAAATCGGGGATTTTGAATACCTCGACGAGCGCGTCATGCAGGATATCGAGGAGTTTCTTCTTGGCGTCGCGGTTCGCGGCGGGATTGGTATCACGCATGGAGATTTTTACTAACGGCATAAACGGCTCCTGATAAAAAAGCCCCCTTCGGCGGGTATAGCCCGGGTTTCCGAGGGAGGCGTCTGAGCGGGAAACGGGATTTGAACCCGCGACTCCCAGCTTGGGAAGCTAGTACTCTACCACTGAGTTATTCCCGCATAATCCACTGGAATATTATAGCATATTCCCGCCGATTTATCAAAATATGGGCGATTCAAAAAACTATTAATATTTAACATTAATAATGATATATCTTTAAAATTCGCATAACGGTCACTTCTTTATCTTCGCGCTAAGCGCGGAGGCTTACCACCGAGAATCGGTGGTCATTACAAGTGAACATATTTCATTCGGCGTGTTTAGACCTTGCTCGCATAGTCCTTCTGGCGGTAATCGTTCAGGTAATCCATCGCCGCGCGGGGTTCGTCCACGATAGCGTAAAGGTCGCGGAATATGTCGTCGATAAACCGTTCCCGGAATAGCTCGTCGAACAGGTCGTGCAGGCTATCGTAGAACCCGTTCGTATTGAGGAGGACGATTGCCTTATGATGATAGCCGAGTTGTTTGAGGGTAATGACCTCGATAATTTCCTCGAGAGTGCCGAATCCGCCGGGCAGCCCGATAAACGCATCGGCGCGCTCTTCCATAATCTGCTTGCGTTCGCCCATCGTGGGAGTGACGATCAGTTCGTGGGAATTCTCGAATACAATGCCCTTCCGGTTGAGGATTTCGGGTATGACCCCGATCACCCGTCCGCCCCCCGATCTTACCGCGCGTCCCAACGCGCCCATCAGGCCGATCTCGCCCGCGCCGAAAATGAGGCTGTCCCCCTCGCGCGCGATCAGTCCGCCGAGTTCCTCGGCCTTCCGGTAGTAGATTTCCGCCACATGATCGCTGGATGACGCGAATACGCAGATGGTCCTGTTCATGGTTATCCTCTCAGGTATATAAATTAGTTGGTGTCTGTAAAGTTTTTCAACAGTTCGGCCGCCTCTTCAAATCCTAGTGCGGCAGATTTTTTTAAATATTTTAGCATCTTTTCCTTATCGTCTACTTGTTCATAGATCAATGCGAGATTGTACATAGGTATAGGATTTGTTTTATCCATTTTGTGAGCGTGGTTTATTTCTTTTATTGCGTTTTGAAAATCCTTCATTCCGAAATAAATCGCGCCAAGGAGAAGATATCCTTCGATACTATCTGGTTGAGAAAGTAAATAGGACTTAATATCTGATAATGCTTTATTGTAATTTTCAAGATAGTAATAAGACTTCCCTCTTGAAAGATAGGGAATTTCTATATTCGGATTTATTCTTAGCGCCTTATCGAAAAACTCAAGAGCATCTTTGAATAATTCCCGCATAACGAATATTTCCCCTAGATTTAAAATTGCATCACAATTATTAGGATCATAAGAAAGAATGTAACGATATTCTCGTAGCGCTTCCATCCAATCATTCAGTAAAAGACATGATGTGGCTTTTAGAATATGTGCATCGGTGAATTTATCATCATCTCTAATCGTTTCATTTAACTCTTTAATTGCTTCAGGAACTTCTCCTTTTTTAAGTAATTCAAGCCCTTGAAAAAAATGAATGGCGCCCTGTTTTGTCATTCTAATTCCCCTTTATATAAATCAAACCGACTAGATAAAGTTCTTCAAACGCTCGGCCATCGGCGTGAATCTCATGCCGGACGCCTTCTTCCGGTACGCGTCTTCCGGCGATTGCATGAGCCCTCCATAGGTGATACGTTTCATGGAGTATAGGTTAATATACGGGAAGCTGCCTGTCAATATATGCCCCATGGGATTGACAAATCGCCCCGATGTATTAGAATATTGATTGAAAAAGGAGGATGCTATGCGGACAACGATACTGTTATTCATCGCTTTATTTATGTTTTCCTGCGGGGGAAACCAGACGCAGAAGCCGGACGGAAATACCAACGTTATTTCCGGCGGAAAAATTATCGCCCCGGAAAAGAAAATGGATTACGGGGATGAGTTGGTACTTGTAAAAGAAGGTACTACTAACGAGGTCAAACTCAGCGAAGTATCCCAAACTGTCGAGGGGAAGATCGATGTGTACGATGACGGGAAAATCTACCTGACGAAGCTCTGGGAGACCAAGTCCGCCGTCAGTTTCGAGGTGATCGATGGCCCGATAGCGGAACTCAAGAAGCTGAACGGGAAAATCGTTATCGCCGAAGGAAAGGTCAGCAAAACCGGAGCGTATAGCGGAACGATCAAGATCAAATCGTACAAACTGAAAAAATAAGGCCGATAAACATGCCGCTGAAAAAACCGACCGCGATTTTACTATTATCATGTCCTGACACGCGGGGAATTGTCGCCGAGGTGTCGAAATTCGTATTCGAGAATAACGGAAATATCATCCATTCCGACCAGCATACCGATTCGCAGACCGCGACCTACTTCATGCGGATAGAATGGGAGCTTGACGGATTCTCCGTACCGGCGGGGGAAATCGCGGGGATATTTACCCCGATTGCCCGGAAGTTCGATATGGACTGGTCGCTTCATTTTTCGGACTACCGCCCCAAGATGGCGGTGCTGGTCTCGAAGACCGACCATTGCCTGTACGACCTTCTCCTGCGCGTCAAATCGGGCGAACTGTACGCCGAGGTTCCGGCGGTGATCGGTAACCATGACGACCTCAAACCGGTCGCGGAGTACTTCGGGACGCGTTTCGAGTACTTCCCGGTCGATCCGTCGGACAAGGCCGCGAACGAACGACGGGAAATCGAGCTCTTCGATTCGCTCGGTATCGACATCATCGTTCTCGCGCGTTATATGCAAATTCTCACCGGCGGGTTTGTGGAAAAGTATAAAAACCGCGTCATCAATATCCACCACTCGTTCCTCCCGGCGTTCGTGGGCGCGAAACCCTATCATCAGGCGTACTCACGCGGGGTGAAGATTATCGGCGCGACCAGCCATTATGTGACCGCCGACCTCGATCAGGGGCCGATTATCGCGCAGGATGTCACGCAGGTCAGTCACCGCGATAGTGTGGAGGATTTAATCCGGAAGGGGAAGAACCTCGAGAAGAACGTCCTGTCGCGCGCCGTCCAACTCCATCTCGAACATAAAATCGTCGTTTTCGGCAATAAAACCGTCATTTTCGACTGACGTCCCACGGAAGGGACGATCCCGCGGGCACAAGGATGTGCGGTAGCGGGAGTGCTGCGCACACTAATCCCGACATGCTGGTGGTTATAGGTGTAAATAGATAGCCCGTGATGAACTATTGCGGAGAGGCGAATCCTGACTGCTGCGACCCCCACCTCCCGCAATGCGGAAGACAAGTGGACGGGGGAAGTGCAGGAAGCCTGCCGAGCTAACCCCGACTGCTGCGCACACTAATCCCGATATGCTGGTGGTTATAGGTGTAAATAGATAGCCCGTGATGATGAATATGGAGCCCCGTCATGCTGAGCCTGTCGAAGCATGAGCGCTTGTCCCGTGTTCCTTATCGAAATCCGGTCTAATTTGTCCCGATTAGCTGATTCGTTCCGCTCTCAATCGTGTCGATTTCCGTAACGATGTCAAGTTGGGTATCGACCGGCTTGAAGGGCTTATCGAGGGGCTTATCGGAAATCAGCGACTTGGTCGCTTCGATCAGCGCGTACTTCTTCATCAGCTTCACGATTGCCTCGGCGTACTTATCGTGCTTGATACCCTGTGCCACCTTGAGCGCACGGTCAAGATAAAGAGCGGTGCTCTCGGTTTCGTCCATCTCGTAGGATACCATCGCGAGCTTAATCAGGTCTTCGATAATACCGACCGAGTTCTCGACCAGCTTATCGTTCTCGAGCGCAAGCTGGTAGTACCGGAATGCGCCGTCCCATTTTTGCTGCTTGCGGTAGATTTCCCCGATATTATAATAGTTGTCCGCGAGATTATCGCTGATACCGTACATTTTATTGATCTTCTGGGCGATTTCGAGCGTATTGAGCGCGTTCTCGTCATCGCCGTTCTTCCGGTAGATGATGCCGAGGTTATTATAAACTATCGCCTGCTGGAGCTCGGATTTTGTATCGTTCAACGCGCGCTGGTAGAAATCGATCGCCTTATCGACCTGTCCTACCGTGTTCCAGAATTTCCCGATGGAGATATGAAGCTGGAAGAGGTACTTTTTACTTTCGGTGACAATTGATAGGTTTTCCGCTGTGAACAGGTAGTTCGAGGCCTCGGTCAGGTTCTTGAACGCCATATGCAATTCGGCGAGATTTACCATCGCGCTGATCTGCTCGTCGATATTATCCACCGAATAGGCAAGCTGTAACGCTTCCTCGAGGAATCCACGGGCGTTTTCATAGTTGCCCTTACCGTACTCCTCCACCCCGATAGCGAGGTTGTCGGTGATACGTTTTAGTACATTGGTCTTGACCATCGGCTTGAAATTACCGGCACATCCCATCGCCACCCCTAAAACGATTAAGCACGCGATTATTGCTCTCATTCTCTGTCA
>MIBD01000108.1:9357-10805 GCA_001829395.1 Spirochaetes bacterium GWF1_49_6
CACCTTCTTCAGTTCGATCATGTCTTCCTTCAGGAGGAGGATGACCTTCTTCAGGTCGGACGGCATCCCCTTGAAGTCGGACATCATCCCGTCAATTTTCTTCATCGTCTGGTCGGCGTTATAAGCCATACTATCTATGTAGTTGAACAGTTTTTTATTATCGTAGATGAGCGCGCCGATGGAATTCTTCTTCTGGTCGATTTCCTGCATGATACCCTTCAGTCCGTAGGTCATCGATTTGACATCGTCCAGTATCCCGATCAGTTTATCGGAGACCAGCGCCTTATCTGTGCCGGCCAATCCGCCCATGATCTCCTTGAAGCTGAGGGACATATCGCGGACGTTGAGGAGGGTAGTATAGAGCACGGGTCCCATATTGTTCACCATATCGAGCACATCGCCGACCTTGACCATCAGTTCCTCGGGGCCTCCCGACGGGACGGTCATATACTGGGTCATCATGGTCTGGCCCTGCGGCATATCGGAGGAGAGCAGGAGCGAGCCGGACAGCAGATTATTGGTGGGATTGCTATCGGAAAGCGTCATCAGTTCGAGACTCGCGCCGCCTAAAAGGCCGCTCGCGACCTTGATAACGCAATCCTTTTCCATCAGGCGTTGATACTTTTCGTAGATTATTATGTCGAGCCGGATCATATCGTCATCCTGGAGGTCGATACCCGTGATCTTACCTATAGTAAAATCCTTATATTTTACCGCCGTTCCGGATTGGAGGCCGTATCCCTTATTCAGGAATGTATAGTAGCTGCTCTTCCGCTCGAATAAATCGCTGCTTTTCCCGATCAGTATCAGGAACGTAATCAGGATGAATATCGCGATAACTATGAAACTCGCGACCGCTTTCTGTGCGGCTTTAAAGGTAAACGGCATGGACTCCTCCTAAACTCTATGACAATAGACTGCGGGTAATCTCGTTGTCCGATTTTTTCATCTCGGCCGGAGTCCCGCTCTCGATAATTTTCCCGTTATATAGAATTCCCACTCTATCAGCGAGGGGAAGCCCGAACTGTATATTATTCGTGACCAGTATCATGGTTTTACGCTGTTTCTTGAGTTTCCAGAATATCTCGTCGACCTTTTTGGAGGTCAGGTTGTCTAGGTTCGCCGACGGTTCGTCCCAGAATATGAAATCCGGATCGTGAGAAATCGCGCGGATAATCGACACCAGTATCCGTTCGCCGGTGCTGAGCATACTCGGACGGAGTTTCAGGTCGTCGTCCCATCGTACATCGTCGAGATACGGCTGTACCCGTTTTATAATCTCCTCATCCGGCATATTCATATGGTACTGGTAAAACAGCGCGAGGTTCTCGAAAACGTTCAGGTTACTGATGAGCGCGGCGTTCTGGAATACGAAGCCGGACGATTTATGGAATTCGAGCATCTTATGCTTCGAGAAGTCGAATATGTTCTCGCCCCCGATGACCACT
>MIBD01000108.1:10851-14478 GCA_001829395.1 Spirochaetes bacterium GWF1_49_6
TGCTCTTTCCGCTGCCGGAATACCCGAGAAGGACGTAGGTTTCCCCGTCCTCTATCCGTTCGCTGAGATAATCGAAGACCACGTGTTCCTGAAATTTCAGGCAGAGATTTTTCAATATAATCGCCGGCATCCTTACCCCATATAAAACATAATCGTGATAATAATATCCAATAAAAACATAGCGAAAATCGAGCTGACTACCGCTTTCGTGGTCACAATGGGAACCTGTGTGGATGAGAAAGCCTGGAACCCGTGGAAGATCGATATGGTCGAAATAAAGAACCCGAACACCATCGCCTTGAAGGTTCCCGCGAATATATCCGTCATGGTAATCGCTTTAATGACATACGACATGAATACATCGAACGTGATCCCGCCGAGGAGATTCCCGACCACAAACCCGCCGATAATACCAACGCCGCTGAAAAAGAGATTGAGCAGGACGAGGCTGACGACCATACCCGCGACACGCGGGAAAACGATCATCTTGAGCGAGTCCACCCCCAGCATCTCTATCGCGTCCATTTCGTTATTGATATTCATTGTGGCGATTTCGGCGGCGATAGCTGTCCCGGAACGGCTGATGACGATCATGGCGGTGATGATCGGCCCGAGTTCCCGCACGATCACCAGGTTCAGTATCTGACCCACCAGCCCGAGCGCCCCGAAACGGGACAACTGGGTGAACAACTGGAGTACGGTGACAGCCCCGAGGGCGAGCGCGACCAACCCGATAATCTTTATCGCCATATTCGCGGTAAAAAATATCTGTAATAGCCAGACATGGTTTGCGATTTTGCGTCCTTTAGGATTGGTGATGTAGTCGGAAATAGAATAAACTAACAGCGCGGTAATGCCGCCGTAGAATTTGAATTTCGCTTTTACCCAACCGATTAAGGCGCTGATCGGATTCCTCATAGCGTTTTACTTCGTCTCTTTATCGTTTTTTTTCGGGATAAACAGGTTATAGAGAATCGCAAATAACGAACCGACTATCGCGCCGTCCACGAACGAGAATATCGAGAGGACGACGACCTTCCAGAGGTTCTGGATAAACGGCACCGCTTTCGAAAATTCCAGATCGACGATGGTCATCTTTCCGTAGAAGGCTTCCACCATCGCGATAATTTCCGCGCCGAAACCGGTGAGGGAATACCACAGGCTGATTAATAATGTGACCGCGGCCGCCATTATTCCGGCGGACAGCGCAAACGATTTAACGTCCATTTTCATCTTCTAACCCCTTATGTATCGAATTCTTCAACTGATCGTCCCAATATTCTCCTTTCATATCCAGTTCCTCTTTGCCCACTTTTTCCGCGAGAATACTCTTAATCTTCATCAGAATATTATCCACTTTTTTAGTTGAAATATCAAGACTTGAAGCGATTTCCTGATAGGATTTTTTGTCCAGATAGAGTTCGAGCACCTTTTTTTCCCGTTTACTCAGTTCCAATATGGCGTTCTTCAAATCCTCGGAAATCTCGCGTATAATCACGTCCTCCTCCGGCGAAAATTCCATCGCTACATCCTCATCCTCGCCGAGAAATCCCTCGTTCTTCTTACGCGTCCACATGGAGTTCACCGTATTATAGAGGCGGTTCTTGATACATACCGACGCATAGGTGGCGAATTTCACCCCTTTCGACGTGTCGAATGTTTCGATAGCGTTGAAAAGCCCGATCATCCCTTCCTGTATCAGATCCTCCCGTTCGAGAGAATTGAGGCGGTGTTTGCGGATGAAGTACTTCACTTTATTCTTATATCGCTCGTAGAACTCATTCTCGGCGTTCTTATCGGACTTGATAATGCCAAGCAGTTCCTCGTCGGCAAGGTCTTTATAATGTTCGTTCTGGGACATAAAGGCCCCCTCGATAAGATAGTATCGGAATCTTAACCCTGTAACTTCTCGGACTTGCGGAAAAGGAGCGGAAAAATCAGGAAGAGCGGCAGTATCGCGGGTATCAGGAGCGCCCCGCTGTATTTAAAGACCGACGCGACCGCGCTGCCGATCAGCGAGAACACCAGAATCGAACCCGCGATGACCGTGTTGTTGACCGCGTAGATCACCGAACGCCCGTCGGGCTTCACCTTATCCACTATCGCGGTCATAGTGACGAGGTACGCCGCGTTGAAGAACGTCGCGAGAAAGATGTTGGCGGCGATCGCGGTCACGTAGCTCGGGAACAGGAACAGGCTGAAATTGCACAGGCTGAGCGCGGCGATACCGACTATCGACGTGAATCGCTGTTTCAGGCGGTGCGCCATCTCGCCCATATA
Source organism: Spirochaetes bacterium GWF1_49_6 (assembly GCA_001829395.1). GTDB lineage: Bacteria > Spirochaetota > Brevinematia > Brevinematales > GWF1-51-8 > GWF1-51-8. The sequence continues at coordinate 13,132 of MIBD01000108.1, forward strand.
CCACGACGATATCCCCATCGCGATCAGGAACGACGTGTTATACCAGCTCAGGAGCATTCCTTGAGATTCCACGGGGTACAGCGCGATGATATTATCGATCACATACGGCGACATATAGGCGTTGGTGATCCGCGATACACCCGTGATCCAGAATATCCCGAGGAAAAACCGCAGGTCAGCGTTCGACAGGATGGTTTTCATGCTTTGGGCGACATACTTGTAGAAACTCAGCTCCTTGTGGAGCGGTTCACGTTTTATGGGATGCAGCACGGTCAGGAACGGGATAGCCGCCGAGCTACCGGTAAAGAGTACCCCCGCGATCAGGAACAGGTAGCCGTAGTTCCACGGGAATACCGCGAGCGATAGGATAAACGGCAGGGCGAGAGACGAGAGTATCCCGATAAAGCGAGCGACCATATCGCGTTTACCGATAAACGACGCGAAGATGTTATCCGGGATTGTCATCGACAATGTGTCGATCCAGTGCGGGATGGACAGCCCCCATGACAGGTTGGAAAGGATGAAGAAGATATAGAAACTCACGAGCGACAGGACGACATTATGCCCGAACAGTAGGATCGAAACTCCGATCAGGATGAAGCTCAGGCGGTGGATTCCCTCGAAGATGAAATAGCTCCATATTGGGTTATGCGACTGCCGCTTATGCGAGAAGTAGAGTGAGAATAGCTGGGGCACATAACTCCCGCACTCCCATATAATCGGGATAAGCGCCAACAGGAGCACGTTGTCCGTATAAGACTTGACATACGATGGAATAATCACCCCGAACGAACAGAGGCTGACGCCGATGAAAAATCCGCCCGCGTCGGCGATATGCAGGAACGAATTGCGTCTGTGGTAGAATAGATTGCTCACAGCCCTTCCTCATGCTTGATGACGAACTATAAATACCATTGCCTGTCTACCTTCGGTAGAAGGCAGGCGAGCAATCAGTAAAAAGAATTCTATTGTTTAACAGACTGCTCCCACCGCGCGTTTAAAGGCAAATTCCGGCGCGGTCTCGCAGTGATAAAAGCATGTGCTACTTCCGTGTTTGTCAATGCTGCTTCCTATGACACCTTGCGCAGCTGGAATACGGCCAATGTGCGGATGAGCGCGGAGGTGTCCGGCGATTTTATCAGCTTCATCAGGATTTCCGACGCCTCGGCGTTCTTGCCTTCCTTCATCAGGAGGACGCTTTTTTTATAGAGGATGAAATCGCCGATGATCTTCGATTGCGGGATTTTATCGGGGATACTCTGCCCGGCGGTATACGCCTGCGACAACGCGACCCCCGGCGCTCCGGCGGCCGGCTTTTCCAGCAGGGTGTCACGGATAATCCCCGCG
>MIBD01000108.1:14546-17092 GCA_001829395.1 Spirochaetes bacterium GWF1_49_6
GATAGCACAGCGTGATGAAACGGTAAATATCGTAGTTCCACGGCTGGTAGACTTTCACGATCAGTTCGATAGCCTTGGCGTACTGTGCGGTACGGAAGTACGAATAGGCGGCGAAGTAGGGCACGTCTATCTGGTAATTCATCATCTGGTCCTTAGGGAACACCTCGGGGTGGGCGGTATACCGTTCGATAATCCCCGCGTAGTCCCCGTTCTTAAAGAGGGAATAGACGAGGAATCCCTGCAAATCCTTGTCGTCCTGCAGGCCGTATGCGGTTAGGAGTTTACCGATATCGCGCGGGCGGAACTTCCAGCTTTCGAGGATGAACTTCTTCACCTCCGCCGGTAATACCTTCGCGCTCTGGTGGACGAGCAGGATAGCGTCGAACTTCTCCGGGGCATACGCGAGGGTGAGACTCCGTTTGAGTATCTCGAAGAACACGGGGTCGTCTATCTCCCCGGCGAGCGCGGCGGCGGCCTTATCGTCGGCGATACTCCGGTAGTACGAGGTAATCAGCACGTCCTTATCGTAGAACTTGAGGTAATCCCGGATATCGTCCGCGAGGAATTCGTAGTACGAGGTAAGGAAATCCTCGGAGATAATCTCCCCGACGACGGGCTTTTTTTTCGGCAGGAGCCGCAGGAACTCCATATAGAATGCGTAGTAGCCGCGTTGGGCGAACATCGCGCGGATAGTGATAATTTGCCCCGAAGCGCCTTTATAGAGGTTCGTCATTATCGTCAACGCGGCGGACTTGTCCTTGACGTACAGGTCGATCGCCTGATTGACGCCGTCGGTGACATAGTCCGCGTATAACGGGGATGCGGAGATGACCGCCGCGAACACGAGCGCGCGGATAAACATTTTCATAATCGCTCCGTGAAATGATGAGACGATATATTATGGTCACTTTTAAATACTCAGTCAAAGAAGTGACCATTGGGCATTTTATTATCAATTATGCCTTGATTTGCTCAAATAATCAAAGTTTTTAGAAAAGCCCTAATATCATAAGTAACCGGGAAATAAAGAAATATTTAACGTATGCGGATGGCGTCCTTATTCAATCTTTTTATAGAGAAGTTCCAGATAGGGTGAGAAGCCCATTTTTTTCCAGAAGGAAGAAGCCTGAATATTTTTCGGGACGATAAAGAGTCTTATACTTGAGGCGCCCCTCTCCTTGAACCAGTTTAGAGCTTTCTGATAAAGTATTTCACCTATTCCGTGGCGTCTTCCTTTTTCCGATACGGCGATAATCTCTACAAACCCGAAGACGGGATCGGGAAAAACGGGATCATCCTTCTCTATTTTTATCAGGATAAATCCGGCGATTTCGTTTTCCGCTACGGCGACGAGAACGCCCGTATCCTTTCCGGTGAGCCGTTCCCGCAGCAACGTCCTGAATATTTCTTCAGCATGGGGGATTTTTACTTCGCGCGGATCGAGATCCGCATGTAATTTGATAAACTGCTTCCATACCGGGATTATCCCTTCTATATCTCGTTCGACTGCCTCGCGTATTGTAATCGATTGGGGCATACTCTCCCTCGTATTGATATACTTGTACTATCGCAGGCTTCAGGCATGGATGTCTGCGATTTTACGTAATGGGATTAGCTGTCACGCAGTGACCGAAGGCGGATAGCGTCCGCCGGGCAGACCTCGTGACAGCAGTAGCAGCGGATGCACTTCTTATAATCGACGGAAATTTTCTTCCCATACGTTGATTTTGCGTCGTCGACAAAACAAAGCGCGTCCGATTTGCAGATTTTCACGCATTCCCCGCAGCGGATACATTTGTCGTGCAGGAAGCGCGGCTTCGGGACTGTGATACCGCGGATGAGCTTGAATAGCCCGGGGAACAGCTTCCTGATAAATCCCGTGTCACGCAGGACTTTGACGAGCTTGAAGTCCTTGACACGGACGTCCGCGACAGTCTCGCCCGCGGTCTCTATTTCGCTCTCGGAGGTCAGCCAGAATCCGCGTGAGAGCGCGTCCGACAGGATGGGGATATCGTGCGGGTCGTACCCGATAATCCGGCACGCGGTCATATCGAGCGCGAGGATATTTTTCGACGCGAGCACGAGTCCCGTATTTTTAGGGTATCCGCTTCCGGGGCCGGGCCCTTCCATCGCGATCACCCCGTCCATAATGCACATCGCGGGCTTGAGGAGCAGGTTCAGGTCGACTATCATCGCGGCGAAGTTCGCGCGCTCCGGGAAACGCACATGAAGCTGCGCCTTGGTCAGCCCAGGTATCATCCCGTAAAGGTTCTTCATCCCGCCGGTGTAGTACATCATCCCGTGCGTCTTCAGCTTCGGCAGTGAAACTACCGCATCGACCTTGGAGAATATTTCCGCGATAGGGAATCGTTTGACCATCTTACCGCCGGGGTTGGGGGTATCGATACCGTGGCGGAAATCCACCCATTGCGCGCCCGCGTCGGTAACCGCCTTGGCGATACCGCTGACACGTCCCGCCATATGCGCGGGATGTATCCCCGGCGAGTCGCCTACATAGACCTCGGCGCCGGCCTCGACAAAATGAC
>MIBD01000108.1:17115-19600 GCA_001829395.1 Spirochaetes bacterium GWF1_49_6
GGGTGGGTGGTGACCGGACGTTCCGGGCCGACCGCGAACAGGATATTCGGTTTCAGGAGAACTTTCTTTCCCTTGAATTCGCCGAGACCCCCGGCGAGCGCGATCGCCTCGCCCACCTTATCATATAATAATTTATCGTTATATTCCGCGCACCTGACTATCGCTACCTTCGCGCCCATATTTATTTCTCCCTGAGATACTCGGTAAGCCCGTCCGCGATAATCTCCGCGATACCGGGTTCGACAAAGTTCATGGTACCGATGGATACGAACGACGCCCCCGCGTGGAGGAAGTCGATAGCGTCGCCGGTAGAGGCGATACCCCCCGACGCGATCAGCGGGATTTTGACCTTCTGCGCGACCCGGTAGATATTGTACAGCGCCATCGGCTTGACCGCGGGGCCGGAAAATCCCGCGACCTTGTTGCGGAAATAGGGCGCGCCGGTTTTCCGGTCGAACGCCATACCGAGGAACGTATTGGAGATAGTGAGGGCGTGCGCGCCCGCGTCTTCGGCGGCGATCGAGTTACCGACTATGTCCTGATTGGGGCTGAGTTTCACTGTGAACGGGAAATCCAGCCGCGCTACCGCGGACACGATCGCGCGGACATTGGCGCAGTCGGAGTCGAAGGTCGCCCCGCCCGCGTGGATATTTGGACAGCTCAGGTTAAGTTCGAGCATATCGATATCCCCCGTCGCGATAAACGCCTCCGCCATCCGGGTGAAGTCGTCCGCGCTCTCGCCAGCGATACTCAGCACGATATTCGTATCGTAAGCGCGGAACGGATGCGAGGAGTTGATCTCGCGGAGAAGTTCGTCCATACCGGGGTTCTCGAGGCCGATGGAGTTGAGGAGTCCGCACGGGGTTTCGAGGATGCGCGGGGGAAGATTGCCCGCGCGCGGGGTGGGGGTCACCGTCTTGAGGGTGATGCCGCCGAGTTTAGAGTAATCGGCCAGCCCGGCGAACTCGCCGCCCATCCCGAACGTCCCCGACGCGGTGAGGACGGGGTTTCGGAACTCGAGGGTGTGGATGCTGAATTTTTTCAATCTATATGCCCCAATATTGATATGAATAACCGGATAATATTTTAAGATACGGACGGTAAAAATACCAGTTTTCACTACGAGCGGTAAGAGGAAAGGTTAGAGTAGAATCGAGGCTCCCAAGCCGAGGGTGGGAAAAACACCGCCGAATATATCTTTTATATCAAAAAATGAGGTCGGTTCGCCCCAGATGAGCGTATATCCGCCCCCGATAGTCAGAAATACTCCATACCTCCAATGCTCGAACCAGTGACCGATCTTTATCGAAACTCCCGGCACTAGTGCGTAGGAATCGCGTTGAATGATGATGAAATGCTGGATACCCGCGGAGAAGCCGATAAACCACGGATCGATGTCCCGAAAGGGGTAGAACGTTATCAGGGCGTCGGAAAAATAATAATAGGATTCCATTAAAGCGGCTAAAATATAAATCCCCGCATGGAAGTCAATGCTGAAGGAATCGTTAATATAACAGGAAAGGCCGAACCGGGAATCCGAAAATATAAACGGACTGTTATACTCGAGATACACAGTACTCCCGCTTGCTTTGGCGGTGAACGCGAGGGGGAACAGGCATAACAGAAAAAGTAATTTTAACCGCGGGGGATTCTTAATAACCATTTGGCTACCCTCTTTTATACGGTTTCAATCCTTAATCATCGTATGAAAAATCAGCCGGGTTTCCCCGGCTTTCGATTATGGTCACTTCTATATACTCAGTTTAGGAAGTGACCATTGGGCGTTTTATAATCAATTATACCTTGATTTGTTAGAATAATCAGGGTTTTTACGTTAGTCCCCGCAGGGGAGAACTGCCCTTATTGCTATTACTGGTTCGCTTCGTTCTTGTTTACGATCATCGCGGTCATCTCGGCCTCGCATGTAACCTCGCCGTCGACCCTGCAGTATCCCTTGAATACCCCGATATTTCCGCGCCGCTTGGTGATCGTGATATCGTAGTCCAGTCGGTCGCCGGGGCGTACCGGCTTGCGGAACTTCACGCCGTCGATCTTCATAAAGAAGATGATGTTCTCGTCCGGGTTAAACTCGCCTTTATCGGTGAGAGTCTTCATCACGATATATCCCGCGCATTGCGCCATTCCCTCGACCTGCAGCACGCCCGGCATCACCGGGGCGCCGGGAAAGTGCCCGTTAAAAAAGTCCTCGTTGATAGTGACGTTTTTATAGCCTTTACCGCCGTCATCGCGCACTTCGGTGACACGGTCGACGAGCAATATGGGGAAACGGTGAGGAAGCACATTCATAATATCTACGACATCGTAAAATTTTTTGTCCGCCATCGCGGTTACCTCCGTTTATTGACTGGGAATATTATAATGGAGACGCTCGAGTTTGTAAAATTAACGCCTATTACGCGCCGAGGGCCTGGTTCCATGCGGTCACGGTAAACTCGCGGTCGATCTTCTTCACCAGCCCGCGGAT
>MIBD01000109.1:0-1418 GCA_001829395.1 Spirochaetes bacterium GWF1_49_6
GGCTTATTATGGGCGTTCGCGTGCACTTCCCCACATGGAACAACAACTGCTACGCCGTCATCAAGCCGCCGTTCCCGATGAAGGTGTATAACGATCAGGGGTCGTTCGCCAACGCCGAGAATGGGGTGATGCCGAACGCGTGGGAAATCAAGGCGATATCCATCTGGGTAAACGGCCGCAACTATAATAATATGCTTTCCCTGCGTCTTACCGACCGCGATAAGAACATGACGGAAATCTATTTCGGTTCGCTGTTCTTCAACGGGTGGCGTAAGCTGACATGGGTGAACCCCAATTTTACGGATAAAATGTACGCCAAGTCGCTGAAGAAGATACCGTTGTACCCGAAGGATATCCCCTTCTTCGTATTCGACTCGATTGTGATCTACCGTCTCGGCAGCGAGATAGGCGGGGATTTCGTCACCTACATCCATAACGTCGAAATGAGCTATACCCCGTATATTGTGGACGACGAGGTCTCGCAGGATATCGACGACGAATCCGTATGGGGCATCATTACCCTGAAGGGTCAGAAGGCGCAGGCGATCGAGAACAAGATGCTGACGGAAGATATTATCCTCTACGAGCAGGAAAAGTATAGAATGGAACTGGAGAAGAAGGAATTGATCCCGTATAGCGGAATTAACGGAACGAACTAGCGCCAAATCGAACAGAGCCAATTTAAATAGATGGGGCCGCCTATGAAAGCGGCCCTAATTTATTGTTGTACCTCGCGTTATCTTTTATCCCTGCTTAACCACGGGCTGACGCCTGAATTGTTATGTCACCTTGATATCGGGATTAGTCTGCGAAGCAGCCCACAAGTTCTCCGCTTCGCTCTTCCGCAGGTATACCGGCTCGACGTTCCTGAAATCTCCCGTGCCCGACAGGGTGCCGTTATCCCCCGCGTTATAACGTTCAGCCGCAGTCCGGCAGACCGTTCCCGCGGCGATGCGCGCGTCAGGGAGGAGAGTGACGTCTTTCCCGGCGATATCCGCGAACACCTCCCCATAACGGGCTAGGCCGTCTCCCGCGAGCAATATATCCCTATCGGGAAGCGCGCGTAGCACCTCCGCGAGACGTTCCGGTTCGATATCGGAGTCCTCCATGATGCGTACCCCGTCGCGGAATACCGCCGCGAACACCCGCTTCATCCGCGCGTCCGTGACCGCGCACACTACCCCCGAGCGCGGGGATTGCACCGAACGCGCCAGCAGTTCGAGGGAGCTGACGCCGATCAGGGGCTTTCCCGACGCCCATGCGAGGCTCCGCGCGGCGGATATGCCTATCCGTATCCCCGTGAACGAGCCGGGGCCTATGCCCGCTCCGATCAGCCCGATATCGTCGAACGTCAGTCCCGCGAGTTCGATCACGGCGCGCACGGTGTCCATCAGACGTTCCTCGGAACTGCCCCCGCT
>MIBD01000109.1:1442-1663 GCA_001829395.1 Spirochaetes bacterium GWF1_49_6
CCCCCCTTCGTTCAGCACCCCGACAATCGAATATGCCGCGGCTGATGTATCGAATCCCAATATATTCATTTATTTCCACCGTCTTTAATAAATAATGTCAGATAAGTGTCGCCGTAGTGACGGGTTTCCGAGAAGCCGGGATAGCCGTTCAGGTCGATCCTTTCGCCGTGCTCGATGATAAAGATACCGCCGGGATTGAGGAGCGGAAACACGCCCTCGTA
>MIBD01000109.1:1687-2004 GCA_001829395.1 Spirochaetes bacterium GWF1_49_6
ATCGTCATAAAACGGGTCGGCGAACACGATGTCGAATCGGGGCGGCTCGGCGTCGCCCGCGAACGCTTCGGCGATCATCGACGCATTATGCTTGATGACCCGGTAGCGCGACCGGTCGCCCACAATGGTTTCGAGATTTTTTTTCAGGACGGACATCATTTTATAGGTATGGTCGATAAAACAACACACCGCCGCGCCGTTGGAGAGCGCCTCGATACCCACCGCGCCCGTGCCGCAGTACAGGTCGAGCATGGACGCGCCGGAGAGACATGGCCGGAGGATACTAATGACCGCCTGACGGACTTTCTCCGACGTGG
>MIBD01000109.1:2023-3839 GCA_001829395.1 Spirochaetes bacterium GWF1_49_6
GACAAGGAGATTTTTCCCCTTGAACTCGCCGGATGTGATCTTCATATTACTTGATCATCGTGCCGACAGGCCTGCCCTCGATAGCGTGGCGGATATTGCCTTCCTCGAATATATCGAGCACCTGAACCGGCAGGTTATTGTCCATACACAGGCTGATAGCGGTCGCGTCCAGCACCTTCAACTGCTGTTTCAGCACCGACATATAAGAAAGCTCGTCGTACTTGACCGCGTCGGAAAACTTCTTCGGGTCTTTGTCGTACACCCCGTCGACCTTGGTAGCCTTAATCATGATGTCGGCGTTGATCTCGATAGCGCGGAGCACGGCCGCGGTGTCGGTGGAAAAGAACGGGTTGCCGGTGCCGCCCGCGAAGATCACGATACGTTTCTTCTCGAGATGGCCGATCGCTACCCGCTGGATAAAATCCTCCGCGACAGCGTGAACCGGAACAGCGGTCTGGGTGCGCACATCGTAGCCGAACTTCTGCTCGAGCATCGACTGGAGGGCAAGGGCGTTAATGACAGTCGCGAGCATTCCCATATAGTCCGCAGTGGCGCGTTCGACCCCGTGAGTCTGCGCGTCGATACCGCGGATTATGTTTCCGCCTCCGACCACTACGCCGATTTCGACGCCGAGTTCCTTAGCTTGCGAGATTTGATAAGCGACTTTTGTGACGGCGTCGTAATCGAGACCATGACGGCCTCCCCCGAATACCTCGCCGCTGACTTTTACCAATACGCGATTATACATGGATGGCTCCCACCTTTATTATTATTCGAACTGGCAAGAGCAAAAAAAATCCCCTCCAAAGAGGGGACTATTGCTTAAAGGTTTATTCTGATGAAAGAAGCGACTTTAACATCGACGCCCTTGGACTTGGAGAACTCGGCCACAATGTCCTTCATTCTCTTCTCTTCGTCGAGAATATAGAACTGCTCGAGAAGCACTGCTTCCTCGAAAAACTTCTTCAATTTCCCTTCGGCGATCTTCTCTATTACCGGCTCGGGTTTCCCCGTTGCGCGGGCCTCTTCCATATATATTTCTTTCTCTTTTGCGACCACGTCCGCGGGAATATCATCGGTCGTTACGCCGAGGGGTTTCATCGCGGTGATCTGCATCGCTATATTCTTCATAAACTGCTGGGTATCATCGTCCTTGGAAATATCCTTACCGAATATGAAATCAGCGATAACGCCCACTTTCGCAAGGTGGATATAAGGGAAAAGCACGCCCTTCGCGTCGATATAAGCCCATTCCGAGACGAGGATATTTTCCCCGACCTTGGCGATTGTGTTTCTGCGAAGCTCGTCGAGATCGGCGGGAAGTTCGGTAGAGAACGGGTAATTTTTACTGAAAACGAGGTCTGCGGCTTCGCTGCAGAAATTCTGGTATTTTTCGGTCTTCGCTACGAAATCGGTCTCGCAGTTCAGCTTGATAACCAAACCTTTTTTATTATCGGCGGACATTTTATGCACAACCAACCCTTCTTTGGCGGCACGGTCGGCTTTTTTATCCGCTTTGCTCAAACCTTTCTTGCGGAGTATATCCGCGGCTTCGTCAATATTACCGTCAGTTTCTTTCAGTACGTTTTTACAGTCTACTATACCCGCGCCGGAACGTTCTTTCAGTTCCTTTATCATATCCATCGAAATATCCATTTACTGAGCTCCTTTTCTTGTGTTCAAAAGACTGCTATATGGTTTCTTCGTCAATAGTTTCTTCAGTATCGTCGGTAAGCGCGGCGACTTCCTCAGCCTCGTCGTCATCCACGAAGTCGGGCATTTCACTGGAGATCGCCTCGCCCGCGGGAGCAACTGC
>MIBD01000109.1:3847-6352 GCA_001829395.1 Spirochaetes bacterium GWF1_49_6
CAGCGGGAGTTACAACTGCAGGAGCTGCAACTGCGGCCGCGGGGGCTGTGGTTTCTTTAGCTTCAGCGGCGGTTTCTTCGGGAGCGACGTCCATATCCTGCTTCGCGGCGACAGTCGAACCTTCGATTACGGCGTCGGCCATGATCTCTGTCAGGAGTTTGACCGCGCGGATCGCATCGTCGTTACCCGGTACGATATAATCCATGATATCAGGATCGCAATTGGTGTCGGCGATACCGAAGATAGTGATACCGAGCTTGCGGGCTTCGAGTATCGCGTTGATCTCGCGCTTCGCGTCAACTACCCATAACGCATCGGGAAGTTTCTTCATATCGCGGATACCGTCGTAGAACGAGCGGGTACGTTCGATATTCTTCTCGATGAGCACGAGCTCTTTCTTGATCATATTATCGCGGTCCATTTCGACCTTTTTCTCGAGCTTCTTCAGCTTATCCACACTGCGCTTGATGGTCGCGTAGTTGGTGAGCGTACCGCCGAGCCAGCGCTTGCTGACATACGAGCTTCCGCTGCGCGACGCTTCTTCTTTGATAGCGCCCTGCGCCTGCTTCTTCGTACCGACAAAAAGAACGGTTCCGCCCTTCAGGACAAGTTCCTTCATGGCGTTGTAGCATTCTTTCAGCTTCTCCATCGTATAACGCAAATCTATTATATAGATGTGATGGCGTTTCTGATAGATATAAGGACGCATCTTAGGGTTCCAAATCTTCGTCTGATGACCGAAATGGACACCGGCTTCCAATAAAGCCTTCATCAACTTGTTATCATCATAAATTAGGCTTGCCATAATTAAATGAAACCTCCAACTATATTTGTAGCCTATTAGTATAGCGTGAAACGTTTTTCGTGTCAAATTTTACCGGTATTATACAAGTACAAATGTTATTAGATATGAATTGTGCTTAATCAGGATTATTTAATTACAGTAAATTCTGTAGAAAGGTGTAAAGGCAGTTGATTTTTAAATTATGTTGCTGACTTATATAGTTTAAGAAGTCGTTAACAAGCCCATCTGTTATTTTTATATCTATTCGTGAGTTTTGATATTGAAACTGATTGAGAGTGGTAATTGCTATCACTAATGAATTTAACTCATTAAGATTATTCCCCTGATTATTCGATAATAATCGCAAAGAATTATATTTGATAATAATATTCATGGTAATCGCTGAGAAAAGTAGATAATTATGCCGGACATTTGGCTGATAGTAGAAAGATCCCTTATTATTAAATAGAGTATTCCAAATACCTGCTACTACCTTAGCTCTTACAGATAAATCGAATGTATAACTAGATACCCGATTGGAAAAAGAATCTAAAAAATCTTTATAGTTCCGAAAAACAAAAACATCGATCAACATCCCATCGCCCAAATTGATGGAAGTAGGATAAACTGACCTTTGTAGAATCGACAGAATCTCTTCTACTATAAACATTGAGATTAGGCTTTATAGATATATTTAGATAATACTTCGGAATTAGAGTTAACTACTTCTTTGAAAGATTTATTAAACTCATCGGATATTTCTCTGTTTCTTATAAATAAACTTCTATTCTTTTCTTTATAAAACAGGATTAAATCCTCGATTGTAGAAGGAGAGATCAAATACTTTCTAACAGGTTTTCTTGAGTTGTGATTAGACAAACTATAAGCCGATACATTGCACGATCTGGAAGATGACGTTTTATATAGGGCGATCCGCTTATTTGATCTGCCCAACTTATAGGTTCCCAACATCTTCTTTTTCGATTCGTAAAACATATTTCACTCCAACAATAATAATTTAACTGAATTTATTATATTCAATAATAGTAATTTCGTCAAGATTACTATAAAAATATAAAAAAAATTGGGTGATTAGTATTTGCTATTATATGATGTAAATAAACGGAAAAATAACGGGAGTTTCGGGTCGATGAGCGAGGAAATAATGTACGAGAGTTCGGGATTTTCAGGATTGAAGCAGCGGTAAAACTTTAAAAAGCTGTAAGCCGTATCGTCGGGGATATCGAACGGGGAGGCGATCACGTAATGCGCGCCGGAGCGGACGAGGTTTTCGACTATCCCGGCGGCCTGGTAGCCGGTCTGACAGCAGTTCAGCGCCGCGAGACGCATATTTTTCACATCGGCGAGACGTTCCGTCCAATGCCCGCCGGACAGCAGACACCCCCGCCCGTTGCGGACTTCGCCGTGCCCGTTGAAGTGGAAATAGTTCGACGATTCCAGTTCGGACTGATATTCGCGGAACACGTTCTCCGGGTAGCTCTCCAGCTTATACGACCCTCGAAGGTACTCGATCAGCTCGCCGGTCTCTTTCATCGCGAACTTCAAGTCCTGCGAGTACACGAGGGTGAAGCGGCGGTTTTTTTTCTGGAATCCCGCCCGCCCGCCGGGGATCAGGTTACGGACGAAGCAGTTCGGGAACGCGGTCTCGATGGGCAGGAACGGGTAGAATCCGCCCGCGTCAGCCTCGTAGAACGCGTCTA
>MIBD01000109.1:6358-6461 GCA_001829395.1 Spirochaetes bacterium GWF1_49_6
GGAACGCGATATCGGTAGTGAAAGGGAGCGGGAGCCGCCCGAACGCGTTCTGGAGAGGCGAAAAGAGCGTCGCGTAGTCCGGGTCGGGATTTCCCCTGAGTTC
>MIBD01000110.1:0-2495 GCA_001829395.1 Spirochaetes bacterium GWF1_49_6
CCATCCCGATTATCGCGGCAGGGGTATCGCGTCCGAACTGATGCGTCAAATCGAGCGGGAATCCCCCGGGGCGACACGTTTCGAACTCTATGCGGGAGAATTAAGCGCGGATAATATCCGTTTGTACGAACATCTCGGTTATCGCGCCTATTCCACCAAGCCCCTCAGCGATACCATCAACCTTGTCTATATGGAAAAGTTCCCCGCCTGAGGGTAGCTTCGTTTTTACCCGCATCAACATTAAAAGAATTTCCCTATTGACTAAACAATTCCTTAACCTATAATAAATAGTCTTTGTTATAATATTTTCTGGAGGTGTTATCATGGAAATTAAGACTTTTCAGGAGTACGTGAATTATATCGGTATCTACGGCAGTAAGACGGTCAGCCAGATGAAAGGAGCGAACGACCAGTATACGAAGTACAGTTATGACGACCTGAAACGTAACGCGAAACTGGTATCCGTTTATCTGGAACGCGTCAAACATATCGGGAAGGGCGGGTTCGCCTCGATCTATTCGGAGAATCGTCCCGAATGGATGATGGCGTATATGGGGATCGTGTATAACGGCGTATGGGCTGTGCCGCTCGACGCGCGTCTGACCGACCGCGAGGTAAAAAACCTCGTCCTCGACTGCGGAGTACGGGTCATGTTCCTGTCCAAGTCATGCTACGAGAACCTGATCTCCGAACCGGAACTGATGTCGCATATCCAGGAATTCATCATCTTCGACCCCAGTGAGGACATGCTGAAAAATAAAAAAATTAAAAGTTTCGAGTCAATATTGGAGGAAGGCCGGAAGTACGAGCTCAAGGATCATCCGGTGAAGCCCCAGGACGTCGCTTCTCTCATCTATACATCCGGAACGACCGGCAAACCCAAGGGGGTTCTGCTTACCCACGCGAACTTCGCGTCGCAGGTTAATTCTATTCAGCACGCCGTGATGATCACATCGGAGGACACCCAACTCAGCGTTCTCCCGCTCCATCATACGTTCGAGTTCAGTGTCGAACTGGTGGTGATGTTCAAAGGGGGGACGGAGACCTACGCGGAATCGCTTAAACCGAATAAGATGCTCGCCAATGTCGCCGAAACAGGAGTTACGATGATGGTCGGCGTACCGCTGTTATTTGAAAAGATATACGAAGGGATTATGCGGAATATCCGCGCTCTGCCGTTCCCTACCCGGCAGATCGTACTTCTCCTGTTCGGAGTAGCGGGCGCGCTCACCAAGCCCACCGACGGGAAATCCGGGAAGAAACTGATGAAAATGATCCGGCAGAAAGCGCATCTCGATAAAGTAAGATTTATGATTTCCGGCGCGGCTCCTTTAAGCCAGAAGGTAGCGAAGGGATTCAAAACACTCGGTTTCACCCTGCTAAACGGCTACGGATTGACCGAGTCCTCGCCGGTCGTATCGGTGAACCGTCTCGAGAAAAAAATCCGCAACGAGACGGTCGGTATCCCGATTAAGGACGTGGAAGTCATGATCAGTTCGCCGGATATCGAAGGTCACGGCGAAGTACTGGTCAGAGGCCCGAATATCATGCTGGGGTACTACCGGAATAAAAAGGCCACCGATGAAGTGATCGATAAGGACGGATGGCTGCATACCGGGGATATCGGGAAACTGGATATGCTCGACGGCGATCAATACCTGCATATTACCGGGAGAAGCAAGAGCATGATCGTCACCAAGGGCGGAAAGAATGTCTATCCCGAGGAGATCGAGGAACTGATCAATAACTGCCCAAGCGTGCTCGAATCGATCGTCATAGGAGTACCGGAGAGTCAGGACAGCAAAGGGGAAAGCATCTACGCATACATCGTACCGAACTACGAATACTACGATACGCTTGCGGGAACGCAGGGATTTAAGAATACGGAAGAAAATATCGAGAAGCATCTTGACAAGGAAGTGCGCGAAGTCAACCGTCTGCTCAAGGATTACCAGAAGATTCAGGGCTTCCGTATCCGCCGCGAGGAGTTCCAGAAAACGTCGACCAAGAAAATTAAACGTTACCTGTTCTCCGGCAAGGACTACATGAACCTGTAGGAATAAAAGTTTGATATAAATTAACATTACGGCTATAATAGATATTAAGATAGCACCGGAAATAGAGGGGAATCGGCTATTCTTAACTATGCGATAATTATCCTCATCTTCCGGCTGGATTTTTAAGGAGCCCGAATGATTCCGCTGCCAGTGAAATTTTTCGGTTTGAAGGTAACCCCGATCGACCGTGATACGCTTCGGGAGCACCTGATTCAAACCCTGTTCGAGAAAGGAAAGTTCAGGGCTATCATCCTCGACGAGAAAAAGCTGTTCCACACCATTTTTAATAAACAATTCCGCGAGATCGTCAACAGCGCGGAAATTGTGCTCTGCGCGTCCCAGACTGTGCGATGGGTCGCGAAATTATTTACAAAAAAGAAAGTCCCGATCATACTGCCGGTTACCCTGATGCTCGACCTGCTTCGCGCGTCGGAGGAA
>MIBD01000110.1:2510-6867 GCA_001829395.1 Spirochaetes bacterium GWF1_49_6
CCGCAGGTGCGGATAGTCGGTAATTACCCGTCGAATATCTCCGCGGAGGAGCTGGAAAACGTCCAGATCGCGATCCGTAAAAGCGCCCCGCAGATATTTTTCGCGGGGTTGAACGGGGGAACGAAGCAGGAGATGTGGCTGACCGAGCAGGCGCCGAACCTCACCAATTCGGTAATAGTCGGAGCCGACGACGCGTTCCGGGTGATCGCGGGACGTCAGCAGATGCCCCCGATCTGGGTACAGCAGAAAGAATGGACGGGAGTTTACCGGATCCTGAGAAACCCGTTTAACTTCGCGCGGATATTCAGGATATTCATCATCGTTATCGTCAGTATTTACCGGAAAATCTTCCGCAGGAAAACCTGATGTCCCCCGAACCGGTCATACGGCATATAACCCTCGACGGCCGCGAACTGGTAATACTCGATCAACGCGCGTTACCGTCGGCAGAACGCCTCCTGCGCCTGAAGAACGCGGAGGAAGTATATGACGCTATCAAGACTCTCGCGATACGCGGCGCCCCGGCGATCGGGATCGCGGCGGCTTACGGGATTTACGTCCATCTCGCGAATAAGGATTCGTTTTCTATAGACGGCGCGCTCGATACGGTGAACCTGCTCAAGTCCGCGCGTCCCACGGCATACAACCTGTTCTATGCCCTCGCGCGGCAGGAAAAAATCATCCGCTCGGGTATAGACTCCGGGCCGATGCTCGACAAACTTCTGGACGAGGCGCTGCTGATACACCGCGAAGACCTCGAACAAAGCGCGAGGATCGCGGAATACGGCGCGGGACTGATTAATGACGGCGACGGGATTATCAGCCATTGTAACGCAGGCGGGTTGGCCACCGGCGGTAACGGCACATCTCTCGCGCTGATATACGGGGCGCACCGCGCGGGTAAACATATCAAAGTCTATGTCGACGAGACCCGCCCGCTGCTTCAGGGCGCGCGGCTGACGGCATGGGAACTCGAACGGGCGGGGGTGCCCTACGAGATCATCACCGACAGTATGGCCGGCGCGGTGATGCAAAGCGGTAAGGCGAATATCGTACTGGTCGGCGCCGACCGGATCGCGATGAACGGGGATTTCGCGAATAAGATCGGGACGTACAGTCTCGCGGTGCTGGCGAAATATCACGGGATAGGTTTCTATACGGCAGCCCCGTTTTCCACGTTCGACCCGGACACCGCGGACGGGAAGTCGATACCGATAGAACAGCGAGACCCTAATGAGGTGCTCGAGTTCGCGGGAGTGCGCACCGCGCCGATGGGCGCGAAGGCGTATAACCCGGCGTTCGACGTAACCCCGTCGGAACTGATAAGCGGGATTGTCTGCGACAGGGGATTGATTTCCCCGCCGTTCGCGGCGAATATAATAAAAATGAGAGATCAGGAGCTGAAATGAGTATCTTCGGCGGAAAGAAACGGCTTAATCTGGGAATAATTATCGGCAATACCTACGGGGGATTCCTCTCGTTCGACGAATATGTCAATCACTTCCTCCTCCCGTTCTCGCCGCGATTCCGCACTATCGACTTCGCGATCTCGACGCTGAACTCGGTGGGCGTCAAGGATTTTCTCGTCTTCGCGGACAAGGATAAAGAAATCATCGCTCGCTACCTGATGAATAGCTGGCCGTTCCTGGACTTCTACGTATTCGATAAAATCGACCTCAAGAGCGAGTTCATGGAATTCTTCGAGGAGTACTCCAAGCAGAACCAGATCAGTATGGTCGGGGTGACGCACGGGGGATTCCCGGTATGGTTCAATCTCCAGCACTACCACCAGCAGTACACGAAACATAAATACTCGGTCATGCAATGGGGCGAGGGGAAAAACGCCGTCTATCCGCTCATGATACTCGAGAAAGGGCAATTTGTGAAGAAGATGTCCTCGATTATCGAAAAGAACGATATGCTTATCAATGTCGCCAAACTGCGCGATGAAATCGACCCCGAGATGGAAACTATTGATATCGCCGATGGGTATGTCATCCCGATAAAAAATATCTCCGAGTTCTATAAACTCCATATCAATATGATCGACCAGTATCTCGAATACGACCAGTTCAACGCGTATGTCCCGATCCGCGGCGACAAGGCGCGTCTTGTTCCGGCGACTATCGCGCGCGGCGCGCATTTTATGCACTCCATAGTCGGGGAAAATTCCGATGTGTCCGGCAAGATTCAGGATTCGGTGATTTTCTCCAACGTCCGTGTCGCCCCTACCGCGGTCATCAGGAACTCCATCATTATGCCAGGTAACCATATCGGGGCGGGCGCGGTCATCCAGAACACGATTGTCGACGAATTCTCCGGCGATAACTCGATACCCAATATCGAGCGGAATGTCGTCATCGGCAACCCCAAGCCCTCGCAGAAAAACGAGACCTACCCCGGCATCCTGAACTTCGGGGTGACCCTGATCGGGAAGGATGTGGTGATCCCCGCGCGTACCGAGATCGGCGGGAACTGCTATATCGAGAGTTTCGTGAAGCCCGCCAAGATCGCGGCTATCAGGAGTCTCTCCGACGGGAAATCGATCCTGCATGACGAAGAGAATCTCCCGACATAGTTACCGAAGGAATAATTCCCGGTGCGATCTATACCTATTCGGGTAAAACTGAAGTATCCGATTTTCACACGGATGACACGGATTAAACTGATTCGCGCAGATTTGAACAACCGCAGAAGACTTCCCTTTTTTATCAGAGCAATTTGCGTTTTTATTCATTTATCAAATTGATAATCTCATCTAATATATCCTCATTCCCTGATTTCCTAAGATAATTCGGGTGATAGGTTCTGAAAGTCTTGCTTGGCAATACTTTATGTTTTAACCGAGTAAATACTCTAGTGTCACGATTTGAGCATGTGTTAAACTCAACACCATCTATTCGATTTATAATATCCTGATCGTAATTGGGACCGGAAAAAAACAATACCACATCCGGATTTAATATCTCTATCTCATCTTTCAGAATATTGAAGTTTAATAATTCCTCTTCCTGAACCTGTTCATCCGGTCTACCAATTCCAGAACGTCCAAACTTCAAAACATTTGTCCACATAAAATTTAATGCGCTGTCATTGATTTTTTTATTAATATAATTGACATACTGCCAGAAAACAGAATTATACCGCGCACCCAATTCAAATCCTTTGTAAATATCGATTATATCATCAATGATTTTCGCAGACGTTGGTCTTAAAAAACCATTCCAACCGTTTGTCTCCTGACCTATGAATAATATCTTCTTTTTTGATGAAAGATATTTGTCTTCCCAGCAATACATTAATAACGGGCCTTCATAGTCGGCAGTATCTTCATTGCCGATATTATTAACAAGGGTCTTTAGATCGTTTAACTTCGATTGGTAAAGATTTTTCAAGTTTTCGTTAATAGACATCGTACCCTCCTATTCCTCTTCCAAATTATTTTTGTATTCTTCGTATTCATCAAGCAAGTCCTTAAAGTTAGGATCGCTTTTTGCGGCTTTCTTAAGCGCTTCATATAAACCCGATATATTAAATTCACAGGTATCGTACTTTCCAGGACTTGTTTCAGCTTTTACAACAAGTTTTGATTGTGGAATGCTTTTAAACACCAATTCTTTTGAACTCTTAAACATAAGGACATCAAAGTAAGAAACTTTTTTAAACCAAACATCTTCTTCATAAGCGGGTTCTTTTCCAAAACGAATCATTACGGATTCTTGATTGTAGTCAAGAGAAATAAATACTATACCAAGGATTAATTCATTTTCGTCGAATTGAATAAGCAAAAGAGGAACTTTGAATGGGGCTGACTTTCCTTCTATGGAAATGAGACGAACAACACAATCAACCTCGTCAGTCATTTTATCTACATTTTCAAAAACCTCCCATTCGCTTTGCGAAATACCTAAGTTTGTAAAAACTAAAATAAAAATAAATAACAGACCTATCCTTTTCATTCTATCCTCCAAGAAAAAAAGAAGAAATTATTCTATAGCCAATAAATCATACTTGTGTTTATATAACGCAAGCGCATGATAACTTATATGGCCATTAGAAAAGATTTATAGTTTTGTCCAGCTATGAAATGTTGATTTAGAACAACCTGAAGTTGTAGGTTGCGATTTAGCCATAACTTTTGTTCCACAGTTTTTACAGAGATAAGTAATTAAACCAACATCACCTAGGTTTGTCCACGAATGAAATGTGCTTCCTGGACAACCAGAAGTTGTTGGTGTAGAATCTTTTTGCACTAAAGTGGAACAATGTTTGCAAAAATAATTTTTCATGATACAATCCTCCTCGAAAACTAAAAATATTTACGATACTTAACCATTCTATTATCCCCCCCCCCCCC
>MIBD01000110.1:6912-12236 GCA_001829395.1 Spirochaetes bacterium GWF1_49_6
TGTCAAGCGTTTTGCTGAAATATTTTTTCGCTTTTATTATGCGATTTGCCTTTTTTCTTGATACCCCCGCCGTTTCCCGTTAAGATATATCGATGATTAATAGGAGAAAGGCATGAAGGAACCACGAATGAACGCGAATATACACGAATACGGAGCGCTCATTCGACTACTTCATTCGAGTTTATTGGTGTGTATTCGTGGATAAACGTCTTTGGATTTGACATTATACATAGGAGGAAATAATGAAACGTATTCTATTGGCGGGTTTATTGATCGCCGCGATGACGGGATTTTCATTCGGGAAGGACGTTATATCGGTTATGTATTTCGATAACACCACCGGAAATAAAAATTTCGAATGGCTCCGCAAGGCTATCGCGGATATGCTGATCTCCGATATTTCCGAATCGTCGGAAATCGAGGTGGTCGAACGCGAGAACCTCCAGAAAATAATCGAGGAACAGAAACTGTCGCTCGCGGGGCTGGTCGACGAGGATCAGGCGATCAAGATCGGGCAGATGCTGAACGCGAAAAAGATGATCTACGGCGCGTTTGTCATCAGCGGGAACGATGTACGTATCGACGGGAAAATCACCGACACCGAGAGCGGGAAGATTCTCGCGACATTCTCGTCGAAGGGGTTAGTGAAGAATATCCTGAATATGCAGAACGAGCTTGCCGGAAAGGCGCTGACCGCGATGGGGGTGAAAATGCCCCAGATACTGGCAGTCCCGCAGGCATTCGCGTTCGAGGCGGTAAAAACGTACTATGAGGGACTCGACCTTCTCGATAAGGGTGTCGCGGACGAGGCGCTCAAGAAGTTCCATGAAGCCAGCGCGTTCGACCCGGCTTACCTGAAACCCTACGAGGGTATCGAGGAATCCTACAAATTTCTGAAAGACTTCAAGATGATGCGTTTCCAGAAAGAGATCAACGATATGTACTATAAAATCCACCAGATGGAAGTGCGCCTGAACGATCCCAAGTGGATGACGTTCGGCGGCTTGGTATCGACCCCGGAGTACGCGCAGTTGAGTAAGCAGGACTCCGACGCGGCGTTCAAGAAGTTCTACGCCTATTACCAGGGCGACACTCCCGCGCAGTTGACATGGAACCTCCAGAACGCGGTGATGGAACTCGGGGGGATGTACGAGGAATACTTCGGCGATACCAATAAAGAAGCCTCGCTCTATCAGGAGGTCATCAATATCGCTGACAAATCCGCCTCCAAGTTTAAAAAGGATAAATTCCTGCCGGAAATCATCTACCAGAAGCTCCTCGCCCTCGTGTACCTCGAAAGATGGACGGAGGCTAAAAAAGTCTGCGAGGACCTGATGGTGAATTTCCCGGATTACCGGATGATGTGGGCGATTGAGGATATGTACGAGAGAGCGTTGGAGCATCTCAAGGGGAAATAATGAGATTAATTGAGTCGATTGCAGCAGGATATGTTTATTCTGGATAAGTAAGCAGACCCCGGATAAATCAAGGGGGACTCGTGATTAGTCCCCCTGCGTATATAAAGGCAGATTTCGTTCGCTTAAACGCCCTGTTTTTCCGTCCGGTTTAAAAAGTCGTATATCATTTTACCCAGCCCCAATCCCCCGTTATACGCGGATTGACGGGAGTATTCGGTATAGAGCATATCTTCGAATATATCCTGCTTGAGCCCGCCGTTGAGCCATTCGTCCTTGGGAACCGTGTTTCTCATCGCTTTATACATCTCCTGTATCAATAACGATGCGAATTCGTCGGACACCTGCTTGAGCTGCTTGTCTTCCATCGCGCTGAAATTCTTCTGGTTCATCGCGGTTGCCTTGGAAAGACTGAGTTTTTCCTGCGCCGAATAAAGGTACTCGCTTCCCAGTTTGATATCCATAAGCCCTCCGCCGGTTTCTGTATTAGTTATCGGATTTGTAGAAAAAAGGGTTAGTACGCAGGGATGTTTATAATTTAAAGATTAGGCTGACGGTAGTGCCTTCATCGGGTTTACTGTCGACCCCGATTTCGGCATCGAGCGCTTTGGTTAACTCGAATACGATATACAAACCCAAGCCGGTTGCCTGCTGGGGGTCTTTAGTCGTAAAGAAGGGGTCAAAGATATTAGGGAGATCCTCCGGGGATATTCCGGCGCCGTTATCCGTGATGTCGATACGGATGCGGTTGGGATCGGGCTGAGAGGCATTAATAGTAATCACCCCGTTTTCCGAGACAGCGTCTATGGAATTACGGAGCAGATTATACAGGATTTCCTCCAGCCCCACCTCGTCGGTATGAAGATGGAGTTTTCCGTTCTCGGCGGTCAGTTTCAGCGAGATAGACGAATGCTTCTTGCGCACCATATTCTGGAATACGGGATCGAGCGAATTGAAGAAATCCTGCAGGTCGAGAGGACGTTTGGTGATCTGTTCGTGACGCGCGAAGACATGCATCCGGTTCGTAATCTTGATCCCCCGTTCGACCGCATAGGTGATGTTTGACAAATCCTCCTCGACATTCCGAATATCCGGCGATGCGACGGAATAGAGCAGGAGTTCGGTATACCCCTTGATAATCGCGAATATATTGTTGTACTCATGGGAAATACCGCCGACCAGGTTCTTCAGGGTTTCCATCTTCTGCTGTTGGATCATGAGCGCGGTCATTTTTTCCTTCTGCTGTTCCATCTCGATTTGGGCGGTGATATCCATCAGGTGAGCGAGTATCGCGGGTTTATGACGGTATTCGATAATCGATTCATACGCGGAGAACCAACGGACTGTTTTATCTTTCTTTATCCCCTTGAAGGTATAAAAAGCGCCCTGTTTCTCATGAATGGCGCCGCGGTTATTAAAATTTGCTTCTACTTCGACAATCGAATCGGGATGAATGAGAAACGACGGGTCGATGCCGCGTTCGACATCCTCGCTCGAGTACCCCGTGATCTCGTAGAATTTCGCATTAGCGATAAAAATCCGGTTTTCCTGCATCAGATAGATTCCGCTAAAAGAATGATCGACCAGGGTACGGTATGTTTTTTCAGAATTATCCAGCTCTTTTAACAAGGTGTCGGTTTCGATCACTTCCGCGATTATTTTTGAGATATTCTTTATCGTCGATTCGGCAAGCTCATTGTAAATATGCAGTGGAATTTTAAAAAGGATAAAACCATACTGCTGCGTGGGGGTGGAAATGCGGGAGAGAATTAAAAAGTTATCATCCGATACTTCCGCAAAAAACGGCAGGTCGGATTTGATATAGAATTCCCGGGTTTTCCGGTCTTCCTGAGCATTCAGGACGCCGTGCTCAAAAAACCCTTCATAAGTCAGT
The DNA here is from genome assembly GCA_001829395.1 of Spirochaetes bacterium GWF1_49_6. Classification (GTDB taxonomy): domain Bacteria; phylum Spirochaetota; class Brevinematia; order Brevinematales; family GWF1-51-8; genus GWF1-51-8. The sequence goes on from MIBD01000110.1 coordinate 10,222, forward strand.
AAATAGATATAGAACGAGTTACAGGAAAAATATACTTCCAGCAGTTTATTAATCTCCGGGAAAGAATCCTGCCATGAGTCGGCGCTCAGGAGCGAATTAAATACCAGATTCAGCAATTCGGTGGCCTGCAGGTTACGGATAATATCCGAAATATTTTTTATCACCAGAATATGGTAGGTTCTGCCGTGCTCGCTAAACCGTGAAAGATTGACAGAGGCTCTGAACAGCGACCTGTCTTTATTCCGGCAATCGGTTTCAAAACTGACGCTCTCCTGATGATCGAGTAAATCAACCTGTTTTTCATAGGACGCGGTATCCTGAAAAAGAATTTTGGGTTTCGTTTTTTTTAATTCTCCCGCGGAATAACCGAACTGGTTTACGGCTTCCTGATTGACATTCTGTATCCTGCCGTCCCCAATCATCAGAAGAGGTATTCCGGTGGAATTGAATAACTTACGGTTCAGGTGATTCAATTCGTCGAGACGCTTCAGGTTCTTTATCTGCTGAAATGTATATAGAATAAAGAAAACCAGTATTAAAAAAAACAGGAGCACGATTGGCTCTGAAAATAATAAATGATGACGGAATGAAATGTTGATTGTTTTTTCATCCAAATTAGCGAGGGGTTCATTTAAAGAAAAAGCAATCTGCATCTTGAAATACCACCATCCGAAAAACATTACACCGATGAATGACAAGATACTGACACTCAAGAGAATCCTCTGACGAACTTTAAATAGTACCTTGTCATTTATTAAAAACAGCATCATAGTAAAAAAAAGCATTCCCAGATGCAGATACGCGAGGAAAAAATACAATTCCCCTGGTGCTTCAATTACCCGAAAGAGGTGAAAATAACTGCTTAAACTCAACGCGGTTACAAAAATAAAAAATAAAATCTGAAACTTATCTATCTTTATACTCATATACCGGATCACGGTGATATACCCGACCATTGACATTCCGAAGGATAGCACGAAAAATGGAACCCGAAAGTAAAACGGTACTTTTAAGAAAATCGGCAGCGCCCCGATTGTGATTAAAATGATTCCCGCATATATTAAGCGTTTCATGAACCCCGTACGAATAATAAACCAACCGATAAATAATAAATGGATAAGAAAGAATAAACCCGCGGGAATGAATAACCATTCGATTTTAAAACGCCAATATAAATAGAAAAAGATCATGCCTATTACAGTTAAAAGCATCGCGGAAAGATAAAGTTTCAAGTATTTCTTTTCGGGACGGTTCTTCTGGAGAAGGAATAATATTATAACCAGAAACAGACCCAATAATGTCGTGCATAAAACCGTATAATCCGCTATCGGGGAGAACGTGCCGGGAACTAGGTTAAACTCGGTATCATAAAGATTAAAATAGGTAATATTAGTCAAATGAATATCCTTCCCGATTGCCCCTATATATTTTAGCGACATCACGGGAATTGTCAAACAAAACGCTTTTTCTTGACAGAAGTATCGAAACCTAGTAAATTAAGGCGCTTTTGGAAACAAACAATATTTCTGCATATCACATTATTATCATTTTAAATTCGCCAAATGGTCATTTCTTAGATTTACTATAAAAAATGACCGAAAGTGGTCGCTTCCCTGCCACCGGTCATCGGCGGTTTTTAGAAGCGACCATAATAGATTAAGGAGTCGCCTGTATGAAATGGGAAACCCTCGAGTTTAACGATATACCCGCGATCCTGAGTTCCCGCGATGATGATTTATACCGCGGCCTGCTTGACTATGCCTACGATGTCAAGCGCAGGACGGTCGGCACTAAAGTATACTTTCGGGGCTTGATCGAATACAGCAATATCTGCGTGAAGAACTGTTACTACTGCGGCATCCGCCGCGATAACCGTTCCGCGCACCGTTATACGATGACTCCCGCCGAGGTGATCGACGCGGGATTGCTGGCGTACCGGCAGGGGATGGGTTCGATCGTCCTGCAGGCCGGGGAACGCACCGACCCGGCGTATATCGACACGATTACGGAATTAA
>MIBD01000110.1:12329-13229 GCA_001829395.1 Spirochaetes bacterium GWF1_49_6
CGGGCGCGCACCGTTACCTCCTCCGTATCGAGACTTCCAGCCCGGCGCTCTACGCCCGCCTCCATCCCGCCGACCACAGCTACGCCCGCAGGGTGGAATGCCTCCGCGTGCTGAAGGGCATCGGGTATCAGGTGGGCACGGGTGTGATGATCGGATTGCCGTTCCAGACAGCGGACGACCTCGCGGGGGATATAGAATTCTTCCGCGATATGGATATCGATATGATCGGGATGGGGCCGTATATTCTGCATAGCGACACCCCGCTCGCGGACGGGTTCGACGATACTCCTGCGTCAGGGTTGGAACGGTTCCGGCTCGCGCTGAAAATGATCGCGCTGACACGGATACTTCTCAAAGATGTGAATATCGCGGCGACTACCGCGCTGCAGGTGCTCGACCCGGCGGGACGCGAGAAGGCGTTACGCGCGGGCGCGAATATCGTGATGCCGAATATCACTCCCGCTGTGTACCGGCCGGACTATACCCTGTATCAGGGAAAACCGTGCGCCGACGAGGAGCCGGACCAGTGCATGGGGTGTCTGTCGACAAGGATCAGGATGACCGGGGAGGAAGTGGGGCTGAACGAATGGGGCGATTCCCCGCATTTCAGGGGGAAGGGTTCAACAGCGACAGCGACTTCAGCTCCCGGCCGAAATGATACCTGAATATCCGCGCGATCAGCGTGATCAGCTCGTTCTGCACCGATAAGGAAATCTCCTTCCCGTCCCAGAACTCCATCCCCTCCGCGATCTCGCAGTCATGGATAAACCGCAGAGTGCCGTTCCCGAAACGGTGCTTCTCCGACGTTAGTTCCTTCAACTCCTCCGCGAAATCGGAGGAGTACTCGGGAAAGATACCCTCGGAGTTCAATGTCAGGATGATAAAATAGAGCGCGTATTT
>MIBD01000111.1:0-2054 GCA_001829395.1 Spirochaetes bacterium GWF1_49_6
AGTAGAGGTTCTAAAATCGGAAAAACCGTTACTGGAAAAGTAGAGGTTCTAAAATCGGAAAAACCGTTACTGGAAAAAAAGTACCATATCAAGGAACTCGGTATCTTCGGGTCGTATGTGCGCGGCGAACAAACTGAAAAAAGCGATGTGGATGTACTGGTGTCGTTCACGGAAAACCCCAACCTCTTCGAGTTTTTTGATCTTAGGGATAATATAGGCAAGGTGTTAAAAACAAAGGTGGATTTGGTGACGAAGGATTCGCTGAAGCCGAATATAGGAAAACATATTTTAAGTGAGGTGATGTATCTGTGAAGGAAGGAAGAGAAGTCATAGATTTTATTGACGATATTTTAGAATCTATAAAGAACGCCGTTGATTTTACAAACGAAATGAGCATTGAAGAATTCAACCGCGATGAAAAGACTCAACTAGCCGTTACCCGTTTATTTGAAATTATCGGCGAGGCCGCAAAACATATTCCCGTGGAAATCCGGCGTGAGTTCCCGGAAATACAATGGAAAAAGATGACGGCAATGAGAAATATTATGATTCATGAGTATTTCGGGATAAATAATGAAATTATATGGAAAACTGTAAAAGAAATATTACCGGAATTAAAATTGCAGATGGAAAAAGTTCGAAAGAAAAACCTTTAAATATTAATAGCTATTTACAGTATACTCTTCCCCTTCGTGTCCACCGCATCCGAGATTAACTGTTTTGGGCGAGGTAGTTTTTATCGAACTCGAAGCAGGGATGATTATCTCCGAAAAGCTCGCTCAGTACCGCTTCGGGTAATGAATTACCCGGTTCGGAGTTTGTAAAAATAACAGCACCCTTACCCGTGGCTGGATTAGCGAGCGCCCAATTGAAGAAATTCGGATTTGCGCCAACCTGCCAGACCCACCATTCGTCGTCGTACAGCTCCAATCCGACCCCTAGTCCCCAAGCCATAGTTCCGCTTTTGGAGTAATATTCTGAGTTGTAAAATTTTCTTATCTGGGGTATGCAAACCTGCGTATATAAATCTTCCTTCCGGCGAATTTTATCAGTAAGGTCGCGGAAGAAAATGCCATAGTCTATCACCGTGGTCAGCAGAGCGGCTGCTACTCCACCGTGTATCTTACGTTGTTTTTCGACAGGTTTGCCATGCGAATCGTGACCATTGGTTAAATCGTTCTCCCACTCCTGCTTCCATACGAATCCGCTGTGAATCATACCTAGCGGACGGAATACATACTCGAAGGCGATGTCCTGTATTGATTGCTGGAGAATGTGTTCGATCAGCCATTGCAGGAAGATATAACTCATACCGGAGTATTGAAAAAAATCTCCCGGTTCAAATAATAACCCCTTATAGTCGTTTATTGCCATCCAATTTGGAAGTCCGGTACTATGAATAAGGATAGCACGAATAGAAATTTGTCGGAAAAAAGGATCGGATAATAACTCATCGTAATCTAAGGCTGGAATCTTATACTTCCTGATATAATTATCGATAGGGGTATCAAGATCGAATAACCCTTTCTTAATTAACTGCATTACAATGTAGGCAAAAAGTGGCTTAGAAAGAGAAGCTGCCTCGAAAACTGTCGTAGAATTGACCAGGCCCTTCTGTTGACTGTTTTTCAAACCGGTGAATGCGGTAAAAGATTCTTGGACATCAAAGTAGAATATTCCAGCACCTGGAACATTATCGAAACGCGCGATCTGCTTATTCAGTATTTCTTGTAATAACATATATTATCCTTGAATAAAGCTTATAAAAATCCATTAGTACAACTCATTTATAATTTCTTACAATATACTCTTCCCCTTAGTGTCCACCGCGACTATCACCGGGAAATCCTCCACTTCGAGCTTATAGACCGCCTCGGCGCCGAGTTCCGGGTAGGCGATTAATTCCTGCTTCTTGATGCGCTTGGCAAGTTCCGCGCCCGCGCCGCCGAATGCCGCGAGATAGACCGCGCGGTACTTCCGGCATGCTTCCAGCACTTCGGGGGAACGTTCGCCCTTGCCGATCGTGCCACGGATGCCGCGCTCGATGAGCGGCG
>MIBD01000111.1:2126-3267 GCA_001829395.1 Spirochaetes bacterium GWF1_49_6
TGGGGCCGCAATAGTAGATGATATTGTTTTTCAGGTCGAACGGGGGTTCGATACCGTGTTCGATATCGTCGAGAATCTTCTTATGCGCCTGGTCGCGGGCCGTGTAAAGAGTCCCGGTCAGACGCACCATATCGCCCGCCTCGAGTTGGAGGAGTTCCTCCTCGTCCCGGATAGGCACGTTCAGTTTCTTAATCATTCCCCTTCTCCATGTGAACTGCCATTTAGTATACACCCGGAAATGCGAAAAAGCAAAAACTTGCGCTATTGAATTAACGGATTTACAATGGTGGGGGTGATGGAGGAAGGGATGAGGGTTTCATACGGGGGAAAGCGCGGGATTTTAGCTATTATTCGCGTTGCCGGTGTGAGAATAAAAGGAGCGGTGTAGCGGCATGAAACGGTTACTTTTGCATGTCTGCTGCGCGCCGTGTCTCTCAGGATGTCTGCCTCCGCTGATGAAAGAAACCCCGTGGGAACGCGTGCTCCCGTACGCCCCCGATTTTTCCATCCAGCTCTTCTATTATAATCCCAACATCTATCCCGAGATCGAAATGGAACGCCGTTTCCTCGAGGTCCGCAAGCTCGCGCACCTTTGGGGCGATATCCCCCTGCATTGGGGACGGTATAATATCGGGGAATGGTTCCGCCAGAGCAAGCCGATGCGCAAGGAACCCGAACGCGGGGAACGTTGCCGGAACTGCTACAGGCTACGCCTGCGGGAGACGTTCGAACAGGCGAAAAAGGGCGGGTTCGACGCGGTCGCGAGCACGCTGACGTTGTCGCCGATGAAAAATACCGACGCTGTTAACGAGTCCGGCGAGGATCTCCAGAAGGAGTTCAAGATTGAGTACCTGACGACCGACTTCAAAAAGCAGGACGGTTTCCACCGTTCGGTAAAGACGTCGCACGAGATGGCGCTGTACCGTCAGAACTACTGCGGGTGTTTTTACTCGCTATACGGCGATAAGGAGATGGACGAGCCGGCTATCGGGTAAGTTCGAAAATCTCGAGATACATATCCGAATCGATATGCGGCCCGGAGACCAGCGCGATCACGCGCGGGTGATGGGTGAAATTCAGAAATCGCACCTTCCTGACATGATAACCTTCCGGCAGACGTACAGATGTTTGATCGTAGCTG
>MIBD01000111.1:3297-3631 GCA_001829395.1 Spirochaetes bacterium GWF1_49_6
GATATCCGTATCTGGTTCTCCGCCCCCAGTACCCAAACCCCGTTCCGGTATAGGATTTCCTCCGGCTCTATGTCGGTGACACGGATGTTCCGTTCGGTGTTCCGGTCGAAGTCGTAGAACCCGTACTCCTGCGTGATCCGGTCGCCGTAGATATATCCATACGGGGTATGCGATATATCGATCGGGGTATATTTACGAGTGGTGCTCCAGAACGTGTAAAACTTCGGGTAATCGTTATCGATTTCCTCGCCGTCGAGCTCAGTCAGCTTATTCCCGCCCAGCACGTATTCGTAGAATACCCCGTCGGGCGCGGACATCAGGATAATATCGTCGT
>MIBD01000111.1:3709-4305 GCA_001829395.1 Spirochaetes bacterium GWF1_49_6
GGTCGGCGAAAATCAGGCAGTCGTTCTCCGGGCATAGGAGCAGGATGGAATTCTGGGCGTGACTGTAGAGAGACGAGTATATCTTCAATCCGGGGAACAGCGGGATTTCGTTCATCCCCGTCAACTGGTTATCCAGTACGAGAATACCCTCGTAGTTCTTATTGATGACGACCCGGTCGCCCACGCTCTCCATGAAGTAGGTATCGTTATCCCTGATTTTCAGTTCTTTCACTTTTTGAAACAAATCCACCCTCCGGTTCGGTCATCAGGCTATGGACGGTTTTTTGCGGATAACACCCCAGAAGTCGATAATGAGAATAAAGTTCAGCGCCAGCATGACCGCGACTATGATGCCCACCATCAGCGGAGTGACCATATCCTGCGCGGTTGCCGCGGCTTGTACCGACGGAAGGGTGACCACGATCAGGTACCAGAACAACGCGGCGGTCACGGTTATCCATAGGAATATCGCCGGGATAAGCGCGATCAGCCCGCTCCGGTAATCTTTCTTCATCACCCATGACGCGATAGTGATGAGCGCGATGGACGCGAGCATCTGGTTCGCTCCGCCGAACGCCGGCCAGATGATGGTATAG
>MIBD01000111.1:4377-4535 GCA_001829395.1 Spirochaetes bacterium GWF1_49_6
GCGAGGGTGGTCATCACCGCGACCGATATCCCGAACGCCTTATTGACTACATAACCGAACACTTTCGAGAACAGCACCACGGCGTCTCCGCTGGCCTTCAGGAACGCGTTATAGTTTTTTACATAATTGTCTACCCCGGTAATCATCCCGGCCTTGTC
>MIBD01000111.1:4590-5331 GCA_001829395.1 Spirochaetes bacterium GWF1_49_6
AGTCCCTCGGTCAGCATACCGCCGAACCCGATGAACAGCGCGTCCTTCTCTTTATTAAGCTGTTTCGCGGTCGTACCCGACGCCACGAGCGAATGGAACCCGGACAGGCTTCCGCACGCGATAATCAGCGGGATAATCGGCCAGAACGGGGTAGGCTTCCCCGCGATAGCCGGGACAGTGAACGCCGTGAAATCCGGGATTGTCATGCTCTGGTGCAGGACTAAGAGCGCCGTGCCGCCGAGAAATATCCCGATATAGAGTATCCATGAGTTCAGGTAGTCCCTCGGCTGTAACAGGACGGTCACCGGGAGCGACGCCGCTACTATAATATACACCAGCAGGATGATGAGCCAAATCTCATACGGCAGGGGTATCCCCAGCAGGTATCCGAGAGATTCGCCGGAACGGTATACTGTCCACGGCTGCGCCTTAGGGGTCATAAACGGATTGACGGGGATATTTAATAGAACTTTTGCCTGGACTATATAGGGCTGGCCCGCGATGGAAATGATACCCATTCGTACCGACGGGTCGATATTCAGGCCGGAACCCTCGTAGGAGGCGGCGTCGATAATTTTCAGCGCGTTAGTCGGCAGATTCTCCATCGCCCCGGCGGGCAGGGGAGTGACCATATTACCGTCGAGCACGGGATAGTAGGATATCCCGGAGTTCGTACCGCCGGCCGGTACATTGACGACCAGCATATCGGCAGGGGCGCTGAACTCGATAGTGGATATCCAG
>MIBD01000111.1:5383-5582 GCA_001829395.1 Spirochaetes bacterium GWF1_49_6
TCTTGAGGCGGTAGAATATCAGGCTGAACAGAAGCGCGACCGCCATGAAAAGGACGCTCGCGAGCGCGACCTGCGGGCTTTTTACGAACGTGCTCCCGATCAGGGAGCTGAACGCCGCGACGACCAGTACCAGTACGAAAAGGATAAACCACGCGAAGATGGTGCCCGTGCGCGGTTTAATATGCTTGCGGGCGATCCA
>MIBD01000111.1:5644-15915 GCA_001829395.1 Spirochaetes bacterium GWF1_49_6
GCGAGAGATAATCGTGCATCGCGCCGATGAAGATATTCCCGAAGAGTATCCACAACAACGCTGGCACCCATCCCCATATCAGCGCGAGTATCGGGCCGACTATCGGGGACGCTCCGGCTATCGACGCGAAATGGTGCCCGAACAGGACGAATTTATGAGTCGGGACATAGTCGATGCCATCGTTGAGACGGTGCGCCGGGGTGGGACAGTTGTTATCCGCGCATACGATCTTTCGTTCGACATATCGCCCGTAGACGAAATAAAAAATCAGGTAGATTGCAATGACGATTAAAAGGAGCCATAATGTATTCATAGCGCCCTCCGTTTTTCAGTGAAAATGGGATGCAATATTGTAAAAATGGACGGGGATTAAGTCAAGATAGGGGTAAGGCGAATTACCGGGAAAATGGACCGTCGGTGATTATATCCTTTTCGGGCTTGCCGAGGAAATATCCCTGCGAATGATGGATACCCATCGAGGCGACTTTCTCTTGTACCTCGGAGGAATGGACGAATTCCGCGATAGTGCTGATACCGAGCCGGTGCGAAAGCGTGACTATAGTCTCGACGATGATCTGGAGATTTTTATCGTACGGGAGATTGCGGATCAGGGATGCGTCTATCTTCAGGAAATCTACATTCAGGCTGATGAGGTAGCTGAAATTCGAATAACCCGTACCGAAATCGTCGATAGCGATCTTGCTCCCGAGTTCCTTGACCTGAGAGATGAACTCCGATACCGAATCGAAATTTTCTATGCCCTCGGACTCGGTAATCTCGAAAACAATTTGTTTAGCCATCCCCGATTCTTTCAGGCTGAGCTGGATAAATTCCGACGTTTCGAAATCGTTGATATCGTCCACGGACAGGTTGATCGAAAACTGCCACGGGGTAAGGTAAAACTTCTCGAACGATTTTTTTATCATGGTTCTGGTAATATACGGGTAGAGCTTGGTTTTCTTCGCGATATCCAGGAATTTGATAGGCGATATCACCCTCCCCTCCTCGTCGATAACACGTACTAATGTTTCGAATTTCTCGATTTTTCCCGTCCGGTTATCATAGATCGGCTGAAAATAGGGGACGATCCGGTCGTTATCGATAGCGTTTCGCAGAGTTTTCAGTATTGCGAGATTTTCCCCATACTCCGAATAGATCTTCTCCCACTCCATAGCGAATTTGTATCCCTTGTGCTCCTTTTTTGCCATTCCCAGCGCGATATCCGCCATTTCCAGCAGTTTGGTGTTTCCCTCGGCGATACCCATGGTCACATTGATTTTAATTTCCTCGGCCTCCAGTTTAAAGCTGTCCCTTTTAAAATGCAGGCGGATATTTTCAATGATATAATTCAATTCATCCGGCTTCATTTGTTTATCGATCAGGACCGCGAATTCATCGGCATAAAGACGGTAAACAGTCCCGTATGCGGCCCATTCCCCCAACGCCAGCCCCAGTTGTGTGAGTATTTCATCCCCGCCCGGATGCCCGTAAAAATCGTTCAATTCCTTAAACCCGTCGATATTTACCAGAATGAGGTGGGAAACCTTCGCTTTCTGGATATCGTATACGAGAGCCGTCCGGTTCGGGAGGCCTGTCAACTGATCGGTGACCAGTTGTTTTTTTATTGTTTCTAAATTCTGTAAGCGGATGGTTTCATAATAAAATGTCGCGATACTGATACCGATATAAACCAGCAGCATCTGGAAAATTTCTACTGAATGGATCGGCGGTTCGAATACTCCGAGGAGGGATAAAACCCAAAAAAACAGGGAAACGATAAAAACCGAGAACACCCACCATGCTCCGCGTTTTTTCCCGTTCATATAAATCGCTATCACCGGGAAAGAAAATATCAGGTAGGTCGATGCGCCGAACATGGTTTGCCAGAAGAAACCGCGCAGGATAATTATACTCACCAACGCGCTCAGGGAAATACCCGATACGACGACGCTCTTCGTACGCCATTGGATAAGGATGATAAAAAAGACGCATATTATCACGATAACCAGGACGATAAAATCCCTCAGAGGCGCGTTTCGGATGATATAGAGAGTTAACAAGTAGAAACAGACCAGCAATGAAAAATAGACAATGAAGTTAATGAATTTTGCCCGGGCGACATTTTCATATCCGTGCTGTTCCGGTGACATTCCGCTCGATAGTAATGAAAGCAATTTATCTTTTATATTCATATTCCGATTACTATTAGTTTATTATACTATTATTCATTATGCAAGTAAATGTATTCCCGAAAACAGGCGCGTAAATAAAATAAGTGTTGCACTGGAGAACCGGAGAATGTATAATATCCGAAAATATTTACGGGGAATACTATGCAAGCGATAATCGAAGCGATTCACGGCGGGATAAAATTTATTAACGGGTATCTCTGGGGCCCGCCGATGCTGATCCTCCTGATCGGCACGCATATATTTTTAACTATCCGGTTACGGTTTATCCAGTCCTATACGTTTTTCGGAATCAAGCTGTCGGTGAAAAAAGATACCGAGGGGAAGGGCGACGTGAGCCAGTTCGGGGCATTGACAGCCGCGCTCGCGGCGACTATCGGCACCGGGAATATCATCGGGGTCGCCACCGCCATATCGATGGGCGGGCCGGGGGCGGTATTCTGGATGTGGATTACCGGGGTACTGGGTATCGCCACCAAGTACGCGGAAGGGGTTCTCGCGGTCAAGTACCGTGTGAAAACATCGGACGGTACGATGCTGGGCGGCCCGATGTACGCGCTCGAGAAGGGGATGAAGATGAAATGGCTCGCGGTGCTTTTCAGTATCTTTACCGCCATCGCGGCGTTCGGGATAGGGAATATGGTACAGGCGAATTCCATCGCGGGTATGGTGAAGGATACGTTCCAGATAGACCCCGTTATCACAGGGATCGTCCTCGCAGTCCTGACCGCGCTTGTGATCCTCGGCGGGGTGAAGGCTATCGCGAAGGTGACCAGTATGCTGGTGCCGCTCATGGCGTTCTTCTATGTCGCCGGATGTATCATTATTTTATTTATCAACGGCAGCTTTATTATTCCCGCGCTGGGTCTGATAGCCCGTTCGGCGTTCACACCGGAGGCCGCTGGCGGGGGATTTGTCGGCGCGACGCTGATGATGACGTTACGCTACGGGGTCGCGCGCGGGTTGTTCTCCAACGAATCGGGGCTGGGTTCCGCGCCTATCCTGGCGGCGTCCGCGCAAACCCGTAACCCCGTGCGTCAGGCTCTCGTGTCGGCGACAGGCACGTTCTGGGACACGGTGGTCATATGCGCGATGACGGGGCTGGTACTGGTGACGACGATTATGAAATTTCCCGACACCCTGGTTAACTATAAGGACGCGCAGCTGACGAAGTTGGCGTTCTCGCAAATTCCCGTGGTCGGGCCGATCGTGCTGACCGTCGGACTGCTGACATTCGTGTACTCTACCATCCTCGGATGGTCGTACTACGGCGAACGCGCGGTCGAGTACCTTTTCGGCAAGGCGTCGATTATCCCATACCGGGTCGTGTGGGTGGTCGCGGTGTTCGTGGGGTCGGTACTGAGCCTGAACCTCGTGTTCGATTTCGCCGACGCGATGAACGCGATGATGGCTATCCCGAATATCATTACATTGATATTCCTCAGCGGGGTGGTTGCCGCCGAGACGAAAAAGTATCTATGGCTGAAGAATATCGACGCTGTCGCCGAGGAGATCGGCGGGTAGTCCTTGCCCACTGCGTGGCAGCCAATTCCATTACGGCATACTATCGCACTATCAGCAGACAGCCTGCGGCTTATCGCCCCGCGGGATAAAACTTAGGAGAAGAACCGGGGAATCCGAGTCGGGCGTAACTCGCACGATTACCCCTCGAAAGAACGAAACGAGTTCTGCGTCGAACATACGCCCTTTGTCGGCTTCCCCGGAAGTAAGAAGCGCTTTAAAGCGCGGGGGAAAAGACAAACGACAGGGGAAAGAAAAGACTTTTCATTTTTTTATTGTTTGGCGTTTTGCATTTATCCCCGTGTTTTTGAGCGCTTTTACTTCCCGCGATAACGACAAAGGGCGTTTGTTTGAGCAAGCTCACCGCGAAAGCGGGGGGCGAAGCGAGTTACGCCCGACTCGTTATCGTGAGCTCTTCTTCTAAGCGAAATCACGCGGGGAACCTCTTTGTTTCTTTCTGGGTTCGCAGAAAGAAAGTAAGCTCCCTGAAAGATTACTTTGAGGGGGAAGAAAGTACTAGGCATTAATAATTTCATCATGTGTAAATAATAGGTATTATGTAACATTAGCAGTGTGCCGCCTATTTGTCCCGAATGAAATGAGAGGGTGGTCCTATCTCTCATCACGGGCTATATGTTTATGGTAAGTATTTGTTTGACATCGGGATTAGCCATACGCAGTATGCCGCCGCTCCAACCGTGATGGTTATCGCGACGGCACATTTCCGTCTCACTCCTGAACTGCCGTTTCCGGTAGTTCCTGTCATACCGCTCTTTTTCGCGCGCGGAGGGAATAACCGACGCCTTATTCAGGTTGTTTTTTCCCTCGAGCGAGGCGAGCACGAGCGTGTTCCGGGGTTTCTTTTTCATCTCCCGCCTCCTGAAATTAGTATTATATCATAACAACATTATCGGTAAAAATCAAGCGGTTTCGCGGGATGCGCGGCTTTTTTGCTGTTTTGACGTGTATTTCTTGCAATACTGAGAAATATAGATATAATATGCAAAACGGTTTGTTAGGATTGACTATTGAAACGTATTGTTATGGTATCGAATCGCCTGCCGGTTAAGCTATCTAAGACGAATAATAAAATAAGTATCAATTTCAGCGCGGGAGGTCTCGCGACGGGACTCTCGTCCTTCTTCGAGTCGCGTCCGGCGCTTTGGGTCGGGTGGAGCGGCATCAATTCGGAACGACTCACCGAGCATGAGAAAACGGATATTATGGATAAGATGTCCGCGAAGGGCATGTATCCCGTGCATCTATCCCGCCGCGAGGTCGAACAGTACTATTATGGGTTTTCGAATAAAACGCTGTGGCCGCTCTTCCATTACTTTCAGCTTCTCGCGAAATACGAGGGTTCTTACTGGAACGAGTATGTCAATGTCAACCGGAAGTTCGCCGATGCGGTAATCGCGCAGATCAAAACGGACGATATCGTCTGGATACACGATTACCAGCTTCTTCTGCTTCCCGCGATGATACGCGAGAAGTTTCCCGATATTCCCATAGGTTTCTTCCTGCATATCCCGTTTCCCGTCTATGATATTTTCCGCCTGCTGCCGTGGCGGCGGGAACTCCTCGAGGGCATGATGGGCGCCGATCTGATAGGATTCCATACCTACGACTATGTTTCCTACTTCCTCGACTGCCTGCGGAGCATACTCGGTATAGAGCATAATCTCGGGCAGGTACGGATGGGAAACCGCGCGGTCAGGATAGACACGTTCCCGATGGGTATCGACTACCGGAAATACCGCGAGAGCGCGAACCTTCCGGAAGTAAAAAAGGAAGCCGCGAGTATGATGTCGGAGATGAAGGATAAGAAAATCCTGCTCTCCGTGGACAGGCTCGACTATACGAAGGGTATCATCCAGCGTATCGAGTCGTTCGAGTATTTCCTCGATAAATATCCCGGCTACCGTGAGAAAATAACCCTGATCCTCGTAGTATCCCCGTCGCGCGACGGTATCGAGGACTATATATCGATCAAGAAGGTGGTCGAGGAGAAGGTCGGCGCGCTGAACGGGAAGTACGGGTCGATCGGGTGGGACCCGGTCAAGTATTTCTACCGGACGATGAGTTTCACCGAAATGATGGCGTTATATACTGTGGCGGATATCGGGCTGGTGACACCGTTACGCGACGGGATGAACCTGGTCGCGAAGGAATATATCGCCGCGTGCGGGGACGGACATGGGGTTTTGATACTGAGCGAATTCGCTGGGTCTGCTAAAGAACTGGGCGAGGCCATTCAGGTAAACCCGTATAATTATGACGAGGTCGCCCAGGCGATCGCGCGGGCGTTAAGGATGCCGCATTCCGAGCAGGAACTGTACCTGCAGGCAATGCATAAGCGTCTGGAAGCGTATAATATCACCCAATGGGCTGAGGATTTCCTCGATAAGCTCCATACCGTACGCGCGCAGGACGAACTGATTATCAAGCAAACCCTAACGATAGCGGGGATGGAGGATATAGCCGAACGGTATGCCGCGAGTAAAAGCGCGCTGATACTGCTCGATTATGACGGTACGTTAGTCCCGTTCCAAAGCCGCCCGGAGAATGCGCCGCCCGATCACGCGCTCGTGTCTATCCTGAAGTCCCTCGGGAAAATCCCCGGCACGGAAACTGTGATTATCAGCGGGAGAGGGCGCGATAGTGTGGGGCGCTGGTTCGACGGGATAGAGATCAACCTGATGGCGGAGCACGGGGGGTGGTTTTACCAGAGAGATGAAAAGGAATGGCGGTCGACCGCGCATTTATCCACCGAATGGAAGCAGGAGATTCGCCCCGTACTGGAACGTTTCGTACTCCGTACCCCCGGCACGTTTATCGAGGAGAAGGATTTTTCGCTGGTCTGGCATTACCGGAAGACCGACCCGGAACTCGGGCAGATTCGCGCTATCGAACTGAAGAATTCACTGATGAGCCTGACGCAGAACCATAAGATCGGGATTCTCGAGGGAAATATGATTATCGAGATAAAAGACCAGGGGATTTCCAAGGGGCAGGGGTGCAGATTCTGGGTGTCGCGGGGTAAGTACGACTTTATTCTCGCCGCCGGGGACGACCTGACCGACGAGGATATGTTCGGGGTGCTCGACGACGACGCGATTACAATCAAGGTCGGGTACGAGTACTCGCGCGCGAAATACCATGTCGGAAATTATAAGAGTATCCGGGACATTCTTACCCGTCTGATAAAAGCAAAAAAGAGATAAGGAACAATATGAAAGATTATTGGTATAAGGACGCGGTATTCTACGAACTCTACATACGGGGATTCCAGGATTCCAACGGCGACGGGAAGGGGGATATTCCCGGACTGACGTCGCGGCTCGGGTATCTCCGTGAACTAGGGGTGGACTGTATCTGGCTTCTTCCGATGTATCCCTCGCCGGGGCATGACGACGGCTACGATATACAAGACTATAAGGGTATTAATCCCGAGTACGGTACCCTTGAGGATTTTAAGTTTTTTTTAGACGAAGCCCACATGCGCGGTATCCGGGTGATCGCCGATCTGGTGCTGAACCATACTTCAGACCGTCACCCGTGGTTTATCGATGCGCGGAAGGGGCCTTCCTCACCGTATCACGACTACTATGTATGGTCGGACGACCCGGGTAAATATTCCGGCGCGAGCATTATTTTTATCAACCATGAAACATCGAACTGGGCGTGGTGCCCCGATTGCGGGAGTTATTACTGGCACCGTTTTTTCTCCCATCAGCCGGACTTGAACTACCGTAACCCCAAGGTACAGGAGGAGATGATCGACGTCATCCGTTTCTGGCTCGATATGGGGCTGGACGGATTCCGGATGGACGCGGTTCCGTACTTATTCGAGCGCGAGGGGACGAACTGCGAGGGGCTTCCCGAAACGCATGCATACCTGAAACGTATCCGCGCGATGCTGGACGAGAAATATCCAGACGCGGTCATGATCGCGGAGGCGAATCAATGGCCGGAAGACCTTCGGCAGTATTTCGGGGACGGCGACGAAATGCATATGGCGTTCAACTTTCCCCTGATGCCGCGCTTGTTTATGGCGGTCAAGCAGGAACATCACGGGCCGATAGTGGATATTGTCAAACGTACGCCGGTTCTCCCGGAGAACTGCCAATGGGCGACATTCCTGCGGAATCATGACGAGCTCACCCTCGCGATGTGTACCGACGAGGAACGCGACTATATGTACAACGAGTACGCGAAAGACCCGCAGATGAAGCTGTATTCCGGCATACGTCGCCGTCTGGTGCCGTTATTGGAAAAGAACTATCGAAAAGTGGAACTCCTCAATGTACTGTTATTTCCCCTGCCCGGATCGCCGGTGATCTACTACGGCGACGAGATCGGGATGGGGGATAATATCTTCCTCGGCGACCGCAACGGAGTCCGCACCCCGATGCATTGGAACGATAACCGGAACGCGGGATTTTCCGCCTGTAACCCGTCGCGGCTGTATGCTCCTGTGATTACCGATGCGGATTACAGCTATACGAGCGTGAATGTACAGGTGGAGGAAATGATACCCAACTCCCTACTGAACTGGATGAAGAAAATGATACGCGTCCGCCGCAAGTATAAATCGTTCTCGCGCGGGGCGCTTCGTTTTATCTATCCTGAGAATAAAAAAGTACTGGTGTATGCGCTCGAGTATGACGGCGAACAGATGCTATGCGTCTTCAATTTGGCGTCGAGTTCCCAGCCGGTGCAAATCGGCCTCCGGGAGTTTAACGGGTGCGGGCTGACCGAGGTAATAGGCGATACAGAATTCCCGCAAATCGGGGATTCTGATTATCAGGTAACGTTAGGTCCATACGGGTACTACCTTTTAGAAATAAAACATTAGGGCGGTTCTAAAAACTATTAGCATTTATAACATTAATAATGATATATCTTTAAAATATGCCCAATGGTCACTTCCTTGCCACCGAGAATCGGTGGTGGCGGGTTCATTAGAAGTGACCATTGATTACTTCCTGAAATATGTTTGAATTATCGCCTAAATAGTGGTATGGTATTCCAAAGGAATGCGCCCGAAGCGATAAACTGCCGGGAAAGTGGGGTATATAGAGGCTTAAAACAAAAAACTTTCAATTTTTAAGTTGATTTTTTTGGAAAATGGAGCATAATATATATAGGATATTAAAAGCGGAGGATACTATGAAGAAGCTGGCCTTGGTTTTTATCATTATTTTTGCATCGAATATGGTCTACTCGCTGGATATGGTATTGGGTTTGAAGGCGAATTTTATTCCGTCTGTCGGGGGTGTAAGATCAGGGCTTGACGATAAAAACTATCTGGCAAGCGAAAGTTATTTCAATAATATCGGCGCGGGTATCTTCTTCGATATGGTCTACGCCCGTCTCGATGTAGAATACAATATGAGTCTCGCGGGGAATGTCGATATCCAGAGGATGGTCGCGAGCGGAACGGAAATATCGATCACCCCGACTAACTACGGCGCCGCGACGCTTTCCGCGCTCTCGTTCGACCTGATGTTCAAGCTCCCGTTGGATATCGGTATCGGCAGTATCTGGATCGGCGCGGGGTTCGGCTACAGGATGTATCTCGCGATGGACTATAACGGCGACGGTATAGACGATTTGGGTACGACGTTTAATATGATGAACGATATCTATGCGCTGGTGGGCGGCGGGCTGAACCTGAACTTCGGCACCGCGATCTATCTCATTCCGTCGTTCACGCTGGGGTATAACTTGATGCCGAAGATGAACGATGCGGCGGAATTACCCGGTAATAACTATGTCTACTGGATGTACGAATATAAGTACAATGTCGCGTTGGGGATCAGAATTTAACATTCGGCAATCTGTGGCGCGGTGCTATCATGAGAGCCTGCCCTGAGCGAAGCCGAAAAGTCATCTTGGGTGAAGGCAAGGAGTCATCCTGAGCAGTGTCGAAGGATGCCCGATGTAAAAACGACTGGCAATCTAGAAATAATAGGGCTGTCGGAATGGCAGCCCTGCTTTATTTAACAACTTTTCTTAGCAAATCAAAAACTTTTTCATATGAGCGCGAAATTGACTCTTAGTATGTTTTATTATAATATGATTAATTGATATTAAGGATGCTCTATGTCAAAGATTTTTGAGATCGACGGGATGAAGACCGAATCCGGGAATCCCTATCTTTTCGGCGCTACGATCGTGGGGAACGGATGCAACTTCGCCGTGTTTTCCCGTCACGCCACATCGGTTACGCTCCTTCTCTTCAACAGTCACACCGCGCTCACCCCCACGCATGTTATCCCGTTCGACCCGCACCGGAACCGTACCGGAGACGTATGGCATATACTCGTGCATGATGTCGAGGACGGGCAGTACTACGGCTATATGGTCGACGGACCGTACAAGCCTCTCGAGGGGCAGCGTTTTAACGGCAACAAGCTGCTGATCGACCCGTACACCAAGGCGATCGGGGGAGAGTACTACTGGAACGAGACCTCGGCATACGGCTACGCACGGAATTCCAAGGAAGGCGACCTGTCATTCAGCGCGGAAAAAAATATCAATATCAAAGCTAAAAGT
>MIBD01000112.1:0-666 GCA_001829395.1 Spirochaetes bacterium GWF1_49_6
TAGTACTTAATCATACCACGGAGAACGTCCTTCTTTCAATTATTCTACGTTACACTGTTGCACTTTTCCCTTGAACCCGCCTATTTTAATGTTTACACTACGGCCGAAGAAAGAGGAATAACCATCTTTTCCTTTCCCTTGCGATACCCGCCGTTTTCCGTTATAATATTCCATCAATCTTAGGAGTGCCCGCATGACTTTCGAACGTGCAGCCGAATTATCAGGACTATCGAAAAGCGAGATTCAAATGATAGAGAAACTTCTGGACCGCAAGCCGACCGTCGAGGAACTCGGCGTATTCGGCGCGCTCTGGAGCGAGCATTGCGGGTATAAAAATACCAAGCCGATGCTGAAGAAACTCCCCACTACGGGCAAGCATATTATCCAGGGTCCGGGCGAGAACGCGGGGGTGGTCGGTTTCGACGACTACGCGATCGTGTTCAAGATCGAGAGCCATAACCACCCGTCGGCGGTCGAACCCTACGAGGGCGCGGCTACAGGCGTCGGCGGCATCCTCCGCGACATATTCGCCATGGGGGCTATGCCTATCGCGATGATCGATTCTCTCAGATTCGGGCGGCGCGACTCGAAGCGCACCCGTTACCTGGTCGGCGGCGTGATCGCGGGCATCAGCGACTACGGCAACCGCGTGGGAGTTCCCACTAT
>MIBD01000112.1:725-923 GCA_001829395.1 Spirochaetes bacterium GWF1_49_6
GCGTCGGACTTGCTAAGAAGGACGGTATCTGCAAGGCGACCGCCATCGGCGAGGGTAACCTGCTGTTCTACTACGGCTCGAAGACGGGCCGCGACGGACTGGGCGGCGCGACCTTCGCATCGGCGGAACTCTCCAGCGAGGGCGAGGATAAACGCCCGTCGGTACAGGTCGGCGATGCGTTCACCGAGAAGCTCATCC
>MIBD01000112.1:954-2757 GCA_001829395.1 Spirochaetes bacterium GWF1_49_6
GCTGGTCGTCGGTATCCAGGATATGGGCGCCGCCGGGATCACCAGTTCCTCGTGCGAAATGGCCGCGAGGGGTAATTCCTCCATCGAGCTGGATATCGACAAAGTCCCCGCGCGCGAAGAAAATATGTGCGCCTACGAGTTCCTGCTGTCCGAGAGCCAGGAACGGATGCTCGCGACTGTCGAGCCGAAGATGCTGAACAAGGTCGTCGAAGTGATAAAGAAGTACGAACTGGATCATGCCGTGATCGGGAGGGTTTCGTCGCCTGTGACCGACAACCCCCGTGTCGTGGTGCGCGAGTACGGCAAGACGGTGGTCGATTTGCCCCTCCGCCCGCTCGTGCATGACGTCCCGCTGTATGTCCGCGACGTTATCCGCCCGGATTATCTCGATACCGTAAAAAAGATTCCCGATTATAAAATTCCCGCGTATAAACAAGTCCTGCTCGACCTGCTTTCCGACCCCAATATCGCGTCGAAGGAGTGGGTGTACGAACGGTACGATCATCATGTCCAGACGAACCTGCTGGCCGAGCCGGTGATGGCAGGGGGCGCGATGCTCCGTGTCAAGGGCACTACCAAGGGGATAGCGATATCCACCGACGGGAACGGGCGTTACACCTATCTCGACCCATACACCGGGGGGATGCAGTCGGTTGCGGAAGCATGCCGGAATATCTCGTGCATGGGCGCCGAGCCTTTCGGGATCACGAATTGCCTGAACTTCGGCAGCCCCGGGAAACCGATGCCGTATTACCAGATGGTGAAGGCTATCGAGGGGATGGCCGACGCGTGCCGGAAGCTCGATGCTCCGGTGACCGGGGGTAACGCCTCTCTGTATAATGAGACCGACGGCGAACCGATACTCCCGACGATTGTTGTCGGAGCGGTCGGTGTGATAGACGATTATAACCTGTCGATGTTTAATGGATTTAAGAAGGCCGGGGACAGGATCGCCCTGCTCGGCGCGAATAAAAATGAAATCGGCGGGAGTCTCTTCCTGACGATGTACGCCGGAAAGGTCGCCGGGGAATGCCCGTCGCTCGATATCGATACCGAAGTGCGTCTCCAGAAGCTCATCCGCGGCCTGATCGCCCAGCAGAGAGTGCATTCCGCTCAGGATATTTCCGACGGCGGTCTCGCGGTCGCGCTCAGCGAATGCGCGGTCAACTCCGGTAAGTTTGGCGCATCGGTCGATTTACAGGACCATATCCCTCTCGACGCGCTCCTGTTCGGCGAGACCCAGTCACGTATAATAATTACCTATCCTGCGAACGATCAAGGGAATCTCGACGTAATAAAAGAGCTTTGCCTTTCGCACGATGTCCCGTTCACGGAGATCGGCGAGGTTACTGCCGACGGCAGAATATCTATAAAAGTAAAGGGCAGCCCGGTGATAGACGCGGGGCTGGACGAAGCGGCGAAAGCGTACCATACGAGGTATATAGAGGAATGATGGAAGAATTCACCCTGTCCAACCGGTTTGTGGTCATGCCGCGTGAGGCCAACCATTACGGGAACGTGCACGGCGGAGAAATCATGCACGCCGCGGACAATCTCGCGTACCTGATCGCGAGCCGTTACAGCCGTAAGAACGTGGTAACCGCGCGGGTGAACGAAATAAACTTCAAGGCTCCGGTGAAGATAGGCGATATGGTGGAGATGAACGGGCGGATTACACGGGTCGGCAGGACGTCGATGGATGTGGAAATCTGCATCCGCGCGGAGAAACTTCGGACGGGGGAAATGTTCGATGTGGCGGACGCGCGGTTTACGATGGTCGCGGTGGATTCCGGCGGCAGGCCC
>MIBD01000112.1:2782-3854 GCA_001829395.1 Spirochaetes bacterium GWF1_49_6
TAGAGAGAGGTGCTGTATGATAACAATTGCGCTCCCGAAAGGGCGTTTAGGCGAGGAAGCGGAAGAGATTATGATAAAAGCGGGAGTCATCCGTAAAAAAATCCCGCAGGATTCCAGAAAACTTATTTTCGATTTGAGCGACACGGTACGGATTTTACTCATCCGCGCGCAGGATGTCGCGACCTATGTCGAGATGGGGACTGCCGATATCGGTATTGTCGGGAAGGACGTGCTGGTCGAGCACAACAGTGAAGTGCTCGAACTTACCGATCTGAAGCTCGGCTATTGTAAGATGGTGGTCGCGGCGAAAAAAGGTACGACGAAAGAGAATCTTTTCTCGATGGATTTTTTGAAAGTCGGGACGAAATATCCCTCTATCGCGAAAAAATTCTTTTCGAATATCTCCATCCAATCGGAAATTATTAAACTGTACGGTTCCGTGGAACTCGCCGCGGTTACCGGGATGTCCGACTGTATCGTGGATATCGTATCCACCGGCGCGACGCTGAAAGATAACGGGCTTGAGGTGGTCGAGGAACTTTTCGAATCGACCGCGCGCCTCGTCTGCAACCGTTCGTCCTTCTATCGGGAGCTGGAAGCGATTGAGGCGATGACAAGCGCGATCGGTAAAACGGTCGCCGGAGCCTGACTTGGACGGCTCGGTTCTGCGCGTTCTCGACGCGAATATCAACAGGGCGTGCGAGGGACTGCGGGTGGTCGAGGAAGTCGCGCGGTTCGTGCTCGGTCACGCCGAGATGTCCGAACGCCTAAAATCCCTGCGCCACACTATCCGCTCTCTGGCGGATTCTTCATTATTACTGCCGAACCGCGACAGCGCGAATGATGTCGGGATGGGCGTGCTGAAATACGGTTCCGCCGAGAGGGACGGGATACCCGCGATAGTCGGCGCTAATCTCAAGCGCGCGCAGGAAGCCCTCCGCGTCATCGAGGAATTCTCCAAACTTTCGGAACTGAACATCCCGCTCGATAAAATTGCCGGGATTGAACGCGCCCGCTTCGAGGTATATACTATCGAGAAAGAATTGAACGAAATAATCGATAAAACCCCGCG
>MIBD01000112.1:3901-4077 GCA_001829395.1 Spirochaetes bacterium GWF1_49_6
GACCTCCGCCGCGATTGTCGCCGATGGAAAAAATATCCTGTCGAACGCCGTGTTTTCCCAGATCGAGATTCATAAAAAGTTCGATGGCGTTGTCCCGGAGGTCGCGTCGCGAAACCACCTGATTAAAATTATCGAAATTATAGAAGAAGCGATGGGGGATGTGCCCCTTACAAGTA
>MIBD01000112.1:4108-4808 GCA_001829395.1 Spirochaetes bacterium GWF1_49_6
CCTGCTCGGGTCGCTTCTAGTCGGGCTTTCCACCGCGAAGGGCATCGCGTTCACGAGCGGCATCCCGCTCATCCCCGTAAACCATATCGAAGGCCATATGTACGCTCCGCACCTTGTCAACGATATCCCGTTCCCGTATATCGGGCTGGTCGCGTCGGGCGGGCATAGCCTCATCTTCCGTGCCGATTCGTTCCATGACTACGAGCTGATGGGGACGACTATCGACGACGCGGCGGGCGAGGCGTTCGACAAGGTCGCTAAAGTTCTGGGGCTTGGATATCCCGGCGGCCCTGAGATCGACCGCGCGGCTAAGGGGGGAGACCCGGAATTTATGAAGCTCCCGCGCATGCTCGCGGATCGCCCGGAAGA
Organism: Spirochaetes bacterium GWF1_49_6; assembly: GCA_001829395.1. GTDB lineage: Bacteria > Spirochaetota > Brevinematia > Brevinematales > GWF1-51-8 > GWF1-51-8. Next base: position 4,478 of record MIBD01000112.1, read on the forward strand.
CCGTTACAATTTCAGCTATAGCGGGTTGAAGACGGCTGTGGCATTCCGTATGAAGGGGATGACGATGACCCCCGAAACAGTGAAAAATGTCGCCGCGAGCTTTCAGGCCGCCGCTGTGGGCGCGCTTCTCCTGAAGGCGGGTAACGCGCTCGCCGATACCGGAATAAAACGTCTCGTGGTGTCTGGCGGTGTCGCCGCGAATTCGTTCCTCCGCGCGAGGCTGGAACTAATGAAACAGGACGGGATAGAAGTCTATACCGCGCCGCTCGAGTTCTGCGGGGATAACGCCGCGATGGTCGCGGGGCGGGGGGATGTCGATTATCTCGCGGGG
>MIBD01000112.1:4957-5566 GCA_001829395.1 Spirochaetes bacterium GWF1_49_6
GCGCGGGTATTACTGAACGCCGGATGGGACGTCAGGTTGGGTGTGATTTCCAACGATACCGAAATCATCAATAAGACAGCTTGCTTCATAGAAGGATTGAACGCGTTCCGGTGCGGCGAGGAGGAACTCGCGGGAATAATGCCGGGCGCGGACGTGATATTCGCCGATATGCGGGAGATTTCACGCGGGCTGAACGATGTCCTGAGCGGCGCGGGTAAACCTGTCATGGTGTTCGACGATTACGGCGCCGCGCGCGATACTGCCGAAGCGGCCGCGAATATCCTGCCGCATTTTGCCGAAAAGCATGCGAACTTTACCGGTATCCGTCTCAACCCCGTCAAGACCGTCGAAGGCAGCGGGGAAGGGATACTGATAGCGTTCGGGGGAAGCGACCCCGCCGGGATTGGCCTCCGCGCGGCAAAGGCGCTCGCCGGAAAAGGCAGGCCGGTCTATTGGATACGCGGGCCCCTTACACCGGGCGAGAATGTTCCAGAATTACCCGGGGTGGAGATTGTTCAATCGCCGCCGGGGATTGCGCCTTACCTTGCGAAATGCGGTACGGTTGTTACTACGGTCGGGATGAGCATGATCGAGGCGCTCGCGGGCGGC
>MIBD01000112.1:5779-6010 GCA_001829395.1 Spirochaetes bacterium GWF1_49_6
TTCGGATGCCTTCATTGCCGGAGCAACTACCGTTACGGGACATCCCGCGCGGGGGAGACCTATCAGGAAGACTATTTCGAAGAGACCTATAAAAAGGCATACGGTAAGACCTACGACGAGGATATCGCGGCGATCCGTGGATATTCCGCCCGAAGGCTTGGAGTTATCGAGGGGCTGACTGGCGGCGCGCGCGGGAAAAGAATCCTCGATATCGGGTGCGCTATCGGTGTG
>MIBD01000112.1:6042-8198 GCA_001829395.1 Spirochaetes bacterium GWF1_49_6
TATATCCGGCGCGGAAGTGAGCGGGTACGCATGCCGCGCGGCGGAGAAGCGTTTCGGTATCCGCCCCGCAAAGAGTATCGACGAAGTAACGGGAAGTTTCGACGCGGTGACGTTATGGTTCACCCTCGAACATATCCATGACCCGGCGGGATTCCTGCGGAGGGTGTATAAAATGACGAAACCCGGCGGGATACTCGCGATGGGGCTTCCGCACGCGGGGGGATGGTTCGCGTCAGCCAACAGGAAAGGCTATACTTCGGCTCGACCGAAGGAGCACGAGTTCGAACCGTCGATACCCGCGATCAGCGAATTGCTAGCCCGTACAGGATATACGGTAACGGAAATAAAAATATTCGGCCTGCATCCGGAACGGATCGGACTGCCGGGGTGGGATTTTGTGAAAAAAATTCAGGAAATAACACGGAAGGGAGATACATTCGAAATCTATGCGCGAAAAACTAGTTCACCCGATTGAAGCTGCGGGAGTAACGGTTCCCAATAATCTATGGTTCGCTCCGCTTGCGGGGTATTCATACCACGCGCTCCGGGTGACCGCGAAAAAGCACGGCGCCGGGCTGACCTATACCGAGATGATCAGTGTCGAGGGGGTAGTGCGCGGCGATAAGCGGACGATGCGGATGGCGGCGCCGGAGGACGGGAATACCGCCGTGCAGTTATTCGGAGGGGCGGAGCCGGAAAAATTCCATAACGCCGCGAAGATCATGATGCGGGAATTCGGATATAAGATCGTCGATATTAATTTCGGATGCCCCGTCAGGAAGGTGATCCGTATCGGCGCAGGCTCGTGCCTGCTGAAGGAACCTTCGGCGATGGGCGAGATCGTGCGCGCGGTGAAGGAAACGGGCGCGGTGGTGTCCGCGAAAATCCGCGCGGGATACTCCTGCGTCAATATAGAAAAAACCATACCGATAATCGACGATGCCGGCGCGGATATTATTATCGTGCATCCGCGTCTCGCGACACAGATGTTCGGGGGAGCGGCGGACTGGGAACTGATTTCCCGCGCGCGTGAGATGACCGGCCGGATACTGATTGGCAACGGCGACATCGATTCTCCCGAGACCGCGCTAGCGAGACTTCGGGAATCGAGGGTGGACGGGATTATGGTGGGACGCGCCGCGATCGCTAAACCGTACCTTTTCAGGCTGATCGCCGACCTAGATGCTACGGGTTCGTATGTCAGTCCATCGCTTCCTGAGGTGAGGGACGGTCTGATAGAATTCGCGCGCCTGTTTATTGCAACATCGAACGCGAGAAGCATGTCCCCCTTGCGGTCGGCGGTACTCAGTACGGTGAAGAGTATGGGGAACAGCCGCGAGGTTCGCGGAAAAGTATCGAGCATTACTACATTGGACGAATTGATCGATGCGTTGGACGGATGGCACGAACGGGAGGGTTACCCGCATGAAACAGTTACTCAGTGACGCCTTCGGGCTGATCAGGACGTATAAGAATGTTTATCTGATTACGGCGCTGATATTTATAATCGGGGTCGTCATCGGCATGTTCGGCTATGCGAACGAACCGTTCCCGCTCGCGCTGATGCTCAACGGAATATTCGGGGCGGAAGGGAACGATTTTTGGATCACGCTGTTTAACTCGGTGAAGATCGCGATCTTTATGCTGACGTTCGGGATTATAGTGATTATCCCGCTATTTATCACGCTTTTCCAGGGGATGACGCTCGGGATGACATTAATGCTTCTGCCGAAATGGACGGACGGATGGACTGCGGCGGTTTATCTCGTGCTGACGGGTATCCTGTTCTATCCCGCGATTATTCTCACCGGGGGGAACGGCGCGCTTCTGGGGCTGAAGGTGATCCGCCAGATAAAGGAACGTTCATGGAGCGCGCTCCTGCAGGAGACCGCGGTGCTGACGATGACGCTTGTGCTTCCCCTCCTGCTGTTATCCGCGGTACTCCGTTACGGGGCAGCCTCGCAGGTGATCGGAGATTATGTTTCGGGGCATTCCTCTACAGCGTCCGCCGTCGATCTGGAGAAGGTATTGCTGAACAACGATTATTTTATCGCCGGGAAAGCCATAGAACCCGCGGGGTTCCGGATTTTTAAAACCGCCTTCGCCGTCAAAGGGAAACACCCAGACATTATCCCGGCCGCGTTGAGTTTTACTAA
>MIBD01000112.1:8237-9328 GCA_001829395.1 Spirochaetes bacterium GWF1_49_6
TACGAACCTGATAATAGTATTACAGAGCAACAAAATATCCGTCCCGCTAAATCAAATCATGTATTCCGGTGGCGGGAATCCCCCGTTCATAGAAATCAGTTACGCGGAGAGTAATCAGGTTATCGAAGGTATAATGACCGGATTAAGCAATACGGGCTACCGGGTTTGGTTTTTTAATTAATGTATAGAAAATAAAATTATCCTTGAAAAATATTTGTTATTGATACATAATATAGCTCTAGGAGGAAGGTATGGAAGGTGTCGTGCACGATACGGAGAAGAAGATGTTTTTCATCGAAGCCGACGGATACCGCGCCTATATGAAGTACCGGAAGATTTCGGACACTGTCCTCGAATACTATACCACGTTTGTCCCGGAAGAACTCAGAGGCCGGGGGCTCGCCCAGAAAGTAGTCAAAACCGCGCTGGATTTCGCGCGCGAAAACAATATGAAAGTCAACCCTGCTTGTTCCTTTGTAGATAAGTTTTTACAGAAAAATAAAGAATATCAGGATTTAAGATCGAATTGAGGGTAAACCAATGCTGAAAATCGGTGTAGTTGGAATCGGCCACATGGGCCGTTATCATGTCAACATCTTGTCCATTATTTCCAAAGCTGAGTTGGTCGCAGTCTGTGACTCAGACGCCGAGGCGGTTAAGAAAACCTCAGAAGCGTATAATATCAGAGGATATACCGATTATGATGAGTTTCTGGATCAGGTGGACGCCGTTATTGTGGCCGTCCCGACCTTTCTCCATTTTAAATTCGCATCGAGGGCGCTGGAAAAAGGGAAACATGTACTGGTAGAGAAACCGATTACCGAGACAATATCCGACGCGGAGAAGCTGATTGAAATGGCCGAGAAGTACGACCTTTTCCTGCAGGTGGGGCATGTCGAACGGTTTAACGCCGCGGTTCAGGAACTCGAGCATATCGTCAAGAACCCCTACCTGATACAGGCGCAGCGTCTCGGGCCGCGCAGCCGTATCGTGGATGTGGGGGTAGTGCTCGATCTGATGATTCACGATGTGGATATTATTCTCGCTATCGCGGGCGCGCCTGTCAAGGAAATATCCGCCTATGGTAAAAA
>MIBD01000112.1:9349-11974 GCA_001829395.1 Spirochaetes bacterium GWF1_49_6
TATCGCCAACGTATCCCTTCTATTTGAGAACGGAGTTATCGCGAATATCGCGGCGAGCCGTGTCACGGATAATAAATTACGTACCCTTTCCATATCGCAGGAAGGGTCGTTCGTCCTCCTCGATTACGCCACACAGGATATTACCATTTTCCGCCAGCCGCATACCGAGTATCTTGTGATGCGCGAGGAAATTAAATATACGCAGGAATCGATAGTCGAACGCGTGTTCATACATAAAGACAACGCCCTGAAGCTGGAGCTCGAACATTTCATCGAGTGCGTCAGCGAGGGACGCGAACCGGATTACCGTTCCGAAGCCGACATCAGCGCATTAAAACTGGCTACGGAAATTACCAAGAGGATATATGAAAAAGGAATTTAATATCGCCCGCTACTTCGGGGACTTCGGGGGAGCGTTCATTCCCGAAAGCTTCATCCCTATTCTCGACGAATTAGAGAACGCCTACGGGAAATACAAGGACGACCCTGAGTTTACCGCCGAGTATAATTATTACATGTCGGAATATGTCGGGCGTCCGTCGCCGTTATTCTACGCGGATAATATCTCCCGCGATCTCGGATTTAAAGTCTATCTCAAGCGCGAAGACCTCAATCATACAGGCGCGCATAAAATCAACAATGCTATCGGGCAAATTCTCCTTGCGAAACGGATGGGGAAGAAACGGATTATCGCCGAAACCGGCGCGGGACAGCACGGTGTCGCGACCGCGACTGCGGCGGCTATTATGGGAATGGAATGTGTGATTTATATGGGCGCGGAGGATGTCAAACGGCAGGAACCCAACGTCTTCCGTATGGAACTCCTCGGCGCGAAGGTGGTGTCTGTTACCGACGGCAGCCGGACGCTCAAGGACGCGATGAACGAGGCGTTCCGCGACTGGCTTACCAATGTCGAGCATACCTATTACCTGATCGGGACGGTCGCAGGGCCCCATCCTTACCCGACGCTCGTCCGGGATTTCCAGGCGATTATCGGGCGCGAGGCCCGCGAGCAAATCCTGAAGAAAGAAAAACAATTACCCGATTATCTGGTCGCCTGTATCGGCGGGGGTTCCAACGCGATGGGCTTATTCTACGCGTTTCTCGACGATGACAAGGTCGCGCTGATCGGCGTGGAAGCCGGCGGGCGCGGGGTGAACCGTGGGGATAACGCCGCGAGTCTCATGTATGGCCGGAAGGGCGTACTGCACGGTTCCAAGAGCAAGGTGCTTCTCGACGATTACGGACAGGTCAGCGATGTGCATTCCATATCGGCGGGGCTGGATTACCCGGGGGTAGGGCCGGAGGTCGCGTACCTGCATGACGAAGGCCGTCTCGAAGCGGTGAGTGTCACCGATAACGAGGCGATCGACGGGTTCCGGTACCTGACGCGGAAAGAGGGGATTATTCCCGCGCTCGAGTCCAGTCATGCGGTGGCATATTTATTAAAGGATAGAAATAGATTTAAAAAAGACGATATCGTGATTGTCAATATATCAGGGAGAGGCGATAAGGACGTAAACACTATTTATCAATTGATGCGAAAATAGGGAAGGTTAAATACTTTGATAATTCTGAAGATCCACGACATAATGTTATAAAATAACCTATGGTCACTTCTTTAACTGGGCATTTGGGAGTGACTATAACTCTATGAGGAGACGAATATGGTACTCGGAATTCCCGATCCGTCTATTTGGGTGGCGTATCTATTACTCATTATCCTGACTCTACTTTGTATTGTTTACGGACTTGTGAATTGGAATAAAGAAGGCGATATTTCCGACGAGGAAGCGAAAGAGGAGAAACAGTGGAGTAAAGAGGAAATCGAACTCGAGGAAGAGGTTTCCGGCGGGGGTCAGTAATGAATATCGGCTGGCTGATCGTTATTATCGTTATCTATCTCGCGGTTATCGCGTATCTGGGATATATCGGGTTTAAAAAGACCAAGACTGCAACCGATTATCTGGTCGGCGGCAGACGAGTCAATCCGTTCGTTATGGCGCTATCCTACGGCGCGACATTCATTTCGATAATCTTCAATATAATTATTTTGCTGCTGACTAAGGTGGAAAATCCCGCGGCAGTTACGAAGGCCTTCGGCGGGATAGGTAAAAAATAAATAGTACGAGAGATCGGTTAATTATATTCACAGGAGAATTGATCCTATATTTAATGAAAATAATTTTCTATGGAGGTGGATATGGTATTAGGAATTCCTGATCCGTCTATTTGGATTGCCTACTTGCTGCTCATAGCCCTTACACTGCTATGCATCATCTACGGGATTGTCAACTGGAACAAAGAGGGAGACATCTCGGACGAAGAAGCAAAGGAAGAAAAGCAGTGGAGTAAGGAAGAGATTGAACTCGAAGAAGAGGTATCGGGCGGAGGTGACAAATGAGTATTGTGTGGCTGATTATTATTGTTGTTGTCTATCTCGCGGTAATCGGTTACCTCGGGTATGTGGGTTTCAAGAAAACTAAAAGCGCCGCGGATTATATGGTAGGCGGACGGAATATCCATCCGTTCGTTATGGCCATGTCATACGGCGCGACATTTATCTCGACATCGGCGATTATCGGTTTCGGGGGATTAGCTTCCCGTTTTGGGATGAGTCTGCTA
>MIBD01000113.1 GCA_001829395.1 Spirochaetes bacterium GWF1_49_6
CTTGTCCTCTTTTCCTTTATAATCTGATTGAAAAGAGGGTTATTAGAAGTGCCCATCATTTAATGAATTAAACAGACTGCTTCTGCCGCGCTTCAAAGATTTATTGCAGCGCGGTATCGCAGTGACAAGAAAACCCTATAAATATGGGTTTGTCAACAAACCCTGCGAGTCCGCTTCGTAGAAATCGTAGAAGGCAGTCTATATAATAAATGACATAGATTGCTTCTCGAATCCTGCCGGATTCGCTCGCAATGACAATAGGTGTTGTCATTACGCTCTCACGAATAATCCTGAAAAATATCGCGCGGGCGAACTTTTCATTAACCCCCTACATCGTCCCGGGGTCGTGCTTTACCTTGCCGGGGCGATCCAGCCCTAAGAACCACAGGTCGAAATTGACTCCCCAACGGTAATCGAACCGGTTATCGTTGACCGCGTAATACACCTCGAAGTACCCGTTGAGATTCAGGTTTACGAACAGGGTGGTTTCTAGGGTAACCCGCGCGTAGGCGGAATGCAGGTAGAACGGTTCTATCCATGCCGCGCGGTATCCGGTCACGAGGTAAAAACGGTTGAAATAGAGCGGGAACAGCTCCGGGCCCCATTGCATCTCCCAGTCGAATACCGGGAACGACAGGTTACCGCAGAGGTAGTAGTTTCTATCGATAGAGTAGGACTGATATTCGTAGAACGCCGGGTAGTGGTTGCCCCAGAAATAGGTATTCGCCGACGAGGTATTGAGGATCGGCTTGTCCGAGTATGCCCCGTAGAGATTGAGAAGCACCGCGAGGATATGCGGGGCGATTTTCAGGCTGAATTCGGCTTTATAGGCGTTCCGCTGGAAACTATAGTCCGCGTATACGGCCGCTGTCCATCCCCGGTACTGGAAGAAGTGATAAAGCGTCACGAAGGTCGATACCTGCGCGTACACGGTCGCGGTCGTCACATCGGTCGTGTACTTCCAGTAATACGGCGACAGGTCGGCATGGTTGTCCCATGCGATACTCGTATGCGAGACATACCCGCCGAGCGCGAGATAGTTGCATGACGGGACGAACCGGTACACCCGCCAGAACGACAGACTCGCCGAGGTCTGGCGGTAATAATCGGTATAGTACCTCGAATAATTCACCCAATCGCTGATGGAGATATTGAAGTTGACCGGGAACGCGGTATTATCCCATCCGATGGAGAAATCGGCGAACGGTTTCACGAAGTTATACATGACGATCGGCGACACGGCCTGGTTATTCCGCACGGGGTCGGCGAGGAAGGTCATCACCCCGACCGCGTCCAGTTCTCCCTTCGCGTTGATATTGATATACGGCGCCCATACGCGCGGGGCGAGATACCCCAATGGATAGTACGGCTCCGTGGTGTAGTTGGTCTGCGCATTCCCCGGCTGGACGGGCGGCTCGGGGACATAGCTGCTCAATCCGACATCGGCGGTCAGTACGGGGAGTTCCGGTAACGGGACGGGGCACTTCATCAGCTGCGCGCCGTCCGCGAAGCTCGCCGCGTAGTAGAGCGTATCCCCGAGGGGCATCGGGTAATACATCCCGCCGGAGTACTGGTTCGTCTGGATGCTCATGGTTTTCAGGTCGGTCCACCCAGCGCGGGTTAACAACCCCATCGTCCCGGCGGAGAAGTAGAGCTTCCCGTTATGCACCGAGATGTCGTGGATATACCCCGTGTCGATACCCGGCGCGGCGATCAGCGAGACAGTCCCGTCACGGAGGTCGAACACCGCGAGCGACTTCCTGCCCTTCTCGTTAATAATGAATACGATGCGGTTCTCGTCCCACTGCAGGGGATGCCCGTAGTAGGTGTCCATGTCCCCGGTCAGGAGCACGGTCGTCTCGCCATTGCGGATCAGTACGAGGTCGGTATAATGGTCGAGTATCCTGATAGCGGTCACATCGGTATCGGAGCCGCCGGGCGCGCGGAAGAACGACGCCTCGCGGATACCGGGATATTTCTGCCCGAGCACGGTGTTTTTCGCGATATCGTAGAATTCGGTAAACAGCTTCGGCATCCCGTTGACGACCATCATCCGGTTCAGCGCGAGCATCTTCCCGTCGGGCGACGCGCTTATCGAGACGACGTCGCTCGCGAACCCGAACAGGTCGCGGATTGTCCCGCTCGACGTATCGTACTCGCGGAGAAGCTGGAGGAAATAATCGGCGTAATAGATTTTATTTCCCGCGAGCGCGGCGCTGAAAATACCCGCGTAATCGGGAAGGAGTTTATTGGAATTGACGGTGATTTTTTCCTTGGGCGCGAACGTATATTTAAACAGATTCCATTCGTCATAAACGGAGGCGCCATACACCTCCTGAAAACTCCCCGGCAGGAGCGCGAAGATGTTCCCGTTACCTGTAGTCCGCCAGAGCTGGGCGTATTTTTCCATCCCGTACTTCCGCTGGATATAACTGCTGAACAGTCCGCCGTAGAAATAGGGAATCTGCCCGCCGGGGTAGATATCGTATGCCCCCGACGCCTGCGCGGTATCGTGGAACTTCCCGTCGATAATATCCTGCGCGAGTGTCGCGGCGACATAGGGATTGTTTACCCGCCCGAAACCGTCGAGGCTCTCGAAGCTGACGGTGACGCCCTCGACCATGAACCACGGGGTCATATAGACCTGCGTCTGCACCCACGGGCCGAAGACGGAGGAGAGTCCCTGCATGAACGGAGAACGGATATTGAGCGAGACCGCGTGCGTCAGCTCATGGGTAAACAAATCCTCGAGCCAGACACGGTAATTCCCTATGGAGGACTCGAATTCCGGCGGGTAAGCGTAGAGCATGATATGATTATACGGCACAGTCCTGTTGAACCCGTTCGCGTCGAAATAGTCCGATGTGATGACGACCGTAATCCTCTGGCGGTCGAGTGTCGGCAGGAGGTTCGTGATCTTCTCGAACGTCTTGTCCGCGAACCCCGCTAGCTCGACGGCGGCGGCCTTGGAACTATCGGAGTAGATGATATCGAAATACTTGGTTTTCAGGACGGAGAGCGAGCTCCCCGGGTCGAACATCTGCGCGCGAAGGGAGGTTGTTATCAATGAAATAAAGATGATGATGGCGGATATTTTTCTCATTCGTGCCTCCGTATCGGGGATATATTTTACATGGGTATTTCCCGTGCGTCAAGTACTGCGACCCCACGGAGGGGGGAGTCCCGCAGCGACATGGATGTCAAGATGCGGGGCGTGTGAGCCAACCCCGATTTTCAGCTCAAATTGAATAGATAAAATAGCCCGTGATGAAAGGTAAAATGTCATCGTGAGCCTGTCGAACGTATTACGTGTACTCCGTACACTAATCCCGACCGCTACGCGGGCTAACCCCGATATCCGGCTGAATCTCAATAGATGTAGATAACCCGTGATGACGGCGACAGTGAAAACAGATGTCGCTCAGCGACCTGCGTGTACTGCGTACACTAACCCCGACCGCTGCGCGGGCTAACCCCGATATCCGGCTGAATCTGAATAGACGAAGATAACCCGTGATGAAAGTATCTATTTAATATGAAGCATGTACTGCGTATATTGTTCGTAATATCAATAGGTAAAAGCATTCTTAGTCCGGCCGCGTTATCCAATCTATTATTTGCAATACATGTATATTCGTAATTGCATACGGGGAATACAGCGATAGGTCATAAGAAACAGGCGAAAAACTTCATTTTTCTCCGGAAATATGCTATAATAGTCTACCATTTGCTAATCGTAAAGAGGGGAAACATGCCTAAAAGTAAAGAGTACAATGCCGATTCAATCGCGTCTCTGAACTATCCCGACGGGGTGCGAAAGCGCCCGGATATGTATATCGGCGACCGCGATGTCGAAGGATACCACCATCTCGCAATAGAAATCATCGATAATTCGGTGGACGAGCATCTCGCGGGCATAGCGGATAAAATCCGTGTCAGCCTCATCGCTCCCGACACTCTCGAAATAGAGGATAACGGGCGCGGGATTCCGGTGGGTATGCATGCGCAGGAAGGCGTCCCCGCGATAGAAGTGGTGATGACCCGCCTCCATTCCGGCGGAAAGTTCGACCGCGAGTCCTACAAGGTCTCCGGCGGTCTGCACGGGGTGGGGTTGTCGGTCGTTAACGCGTTGGCCGAGTTCCTCGAGGCGGAGGTCTATCTCGACGGTAAAATATATACGATTCGTTTCGAACGCGGCCTGAAGGTCCAGTCTCTCATGGAAGTGGGAAAGACCGATAAAACAGGCACCCTCATCCGTTTCAAGCCCGACGATACCATATTCCAGATAGCGAAATTCAGTTCGGCGTCGCTTGCCGGCCGCCTTCGCGAAGTAGCGTTCCTCAACCCCGGACTGGAAGTGACGTTCGAGGACAGGATGCAGCAGGATCCGGAAAACCCGTCGGGGTTTGTCACGCAGGTATACAAGTATGAAGAGGGTATCTACGAGTTCATGAAAAACGAGCTGAATCGCGACTATGATGTCATATTTCCCGATCCGGTGAAGACCACGGGGGAACTGGACGGTATCATCGCCGACGTGGTTTTACAGTACCGCAATTCCGGAGAGGATCCCGAAATATTCAGCTATGTCAACAGTATTCACACGAAGAATCACGGAATACATGTCGACGGGTTTTGGATGGCGTATGAAAAAGTCATGCAGAAGTTCGCCGAGCGTCTCAATATAGATAAGAAAGGCGACAAGATCAATAAAAAGACTCTGGCGTTCGGGCTGACCTGCGTCATCAATACGCGCATTCCCAACGCGGAGTTCAAGGGACAGACGAAGGACAAACTGACCGAGCCGCTCGAAGCGCGCCGGATATGCCGGGATATTGTCGAAAAGGCGATGGGATTGTACTTCGAGACGCATATAAATATCGCTGAAACGATCCTGAAGAAAGCGGTGCTGGAGTTAAAAGCGTTGCAGGAAGCCGAACGCGCCCGCGAGGGAGTCCGCTCGAACCTCGGGCGAGGCAAGAAGGAAACCATGTCGATTATCGCGGGGAAACTCGCCGACTGCTCGACACGCCGCCGCGAACTCCGTGAGATATTTATCGTAGAGGGAGATTCTGCGGGAGGCTCAGCCAAGCAGGGACGCGACCGTGAGACGCAGGCAATCCTTCCCCTGCGCGGAAAGATTCTTAATGTCGAGAAGAAGATCGAGAAGAAGTCCCTCCAGTCAATTCTCGCGAACGAGGAAATCAAGACATTGATCGCGGTATTGGGCGCGGGGTACTACCAGAATTTCGAATTATCCAAGCTCCAGTATGATAAAATAGTAATCATGACCGATGCCGATGTGGACGGTTCGCATATCCGCACCCTGCTCCTCACCTTTTTCTACCGCTTCATGCGCGAGCTGATCGAGACGGGGCATCTTTATATCGCGCTTCCGCCGTTGTACAAAATCACATCGGGAAAACATACCGAATACGCCTATTCCGACGAGGAAAAGGAAAAGATACTCAAGACGAAATTCGGCTCAAAGCAGCCGGATATCCAGCGTTATAAAGGGTTGGGAGAAATGAATCCCGACCAGCTCTGGGAGACGACGATGGATCCCGGAAAGCGGAAGATGCTGCGGATGTCGATCACCGACTTTGAGGAGTCCGAACGGCTTCTCAAGGTGCTGATGTCCGACGACGCGCAGGACGGCGAGCGTAAGAAGTTCATCCTTTCCAACGTGAACTTTGTCACGAATATCGACGACATCGGGTAAGTACTGCCTGAAAAGGTGCAACCCTTATTCTCGAATATATCTTCTTGAACTGTCAGGTGAATACTGTATCTGTACATAAACTATTTACTATTTACCGAATTATTTTTCATTTGTTCAAGATTGATCTTAGGTGATGCACGCATATGATCTTTTCTTGATTTATCATCTTTATTTCCCGGTTCAATTTGATCAAAATTTCTTAAACGTGTGAAATCATATAGACCCACATCTAAAATATATGCTTCGTAATGTTTTCCATCACTTGGTGCAGAGCTAGTATTTTTGTCAATTAAATGAATGAATCTCATATCAAATAAATCACGGATTGCATTCTTCTCCTCAATATTTTTTTCAAGTTCTTCTTTAGATAATAAAAAGCAATTTGTTCTTTTTTTTGTAAGCACCTCTTCTTTAAGAAAATTTAAGTAATTTTCTAGTTTATCATTGTCTCTTATAATTTCTTGCTCTAATGATTGGAGTTTATTTGACATATAAGCTGCAGATTGTGAATTTACACTTTCCTTTCCTATTCTTATGGCGGTATAATAGCCCCAGTTGAAAGCGAGCACTTTTTAAGCTAAAATATA
>MIBD01000114.1:0-2654 GCA_001829395.1 Spirochaetes bacterium GWF1_49_6
GATTGCCGCCGATAAAACCGGCAAACCGAAGGATTATTATAAGAATCTGATTACCTACGTGAAGGATCGCCCCGGGCATGACCGCCGTTACGCGATCAACTGCGATAAGCTGAAGAAACAGCTCGGATGGAAGCAGAGCGTGACGTTCGACGAGGGGCTTGCGCTGACGGTCGAATGGTACCTGAATAACAAGGAATGGGTCGAATCGGTACGGAGCGGCGAGTATATGAAATGGATCGATACGAACTACGACGACCGTTAATCGACTCTTCCGGTAAAAGTTGTAAGTTTCGACGCCCCTGTGTAAAATATTGTTACATAAATAACGGAGTAATGACATGAATGGTGCTGCCGGTAAACTTCTGGAGAAATTCAATAAACGCGAAGCGGTAATCGGGATATTCGGTCTCGGGTATGTCGGACTGCCCCTCGCGGTCGTGTTCGCGAAGAAGAACGTCCGCGTCATCGGGTTCGAGAAGAGCGGGAAAAAGGCCGAGGCGGTGAACGAGGGGCGTAATTATATCGGCGATATCAAGCCCGAAGACCTTACCGCGGTCATTAAAAGCGGCGCTCTGACAGCGACCACCGACTTCACGCGCATCAGGGAATGCGATGCGGTGATTATCTGCGTGCCGACCCCGCTGGATAAGTTCAAAAAGCCGGAGATGAAGTATATAGAGAGCGCCTGTACCGATATCGGGCGGTATATGAAGAAAGGGACGTTTATATCTCTCGAAAGCACCACCTATCCGACCACGACCGAGAATTTTATGCGCCCGATCATAGAAAAAGAGTCGAAGATGACGCTTGAAGAGGATTTCTGGTTATGCTTCTCCGCGGAACGTGTCGACCCCGGCAACAAGAACTACCATACGGAGAATACCCCGAAGGTCGTCGGCGGGCTGGGCGAGACTGCGCAGGAGCTGGGGATGGCGATGTACGGTATCGCGATACAAACCCTTTACCCGGTGAGTTCGCCGCGTGTCTCCGAGATGGTAAAGATACTCGAAAACACCTATCGCCTTGTAAATATATCGCTCGTGAACGAGCTTGCGCTCCTCTGCGGGCAGATGAATATCAGTATATGGGAAGTGATCGAGGCCGCGAAGACCAAGCCCTACGGCTTCCATGCGTTCTATCCCGGTCCCGGTATCGGCGGGCATTGTATCCCCCTCGATCCGTTCTATCTCGATTATATCGCGAAAAACTATAATTTCGACCTGACGATGATTCATACCGCCGGGTTGATTAATAACCAGATGCCCCACCGGATGGCGGTGAAGATCAGCTTCGCCCTCAACCGGCACAAGAAACCCATCAACGGTTCGAAAATCCTTTTCCTCGGGGCGGCATATAAGCCGGATATTGACGACGAGCGTGAATCTCCCGCGTTGATGGTGATCGATGAAATTGCGAAGAAGTTCGCGGACATCTCCTACTTCGACCCGTTTATCCCGGAAGTGACGACCGAGCACGGCAGGCATTATATAAGTATCCCCGCGCTGACTAAGGAAGCGCTCGCGGGCGCGGACTGCGTGGTAATCACCACCAACCATAGCGCGTTCGACCCGGATTTCATCGTCGAGCATGCCCAACTGGTGGTCGACCTCCGCAATACGGTGAAAAAGCCCAGCCCTAAGGTGTTTAAGTTATAAAAATTTCTATCATTACGCACAAACTTGATAGGTTCGGGAATTAAATTGATTTAAGTGCCGGAACTATTCTTTTTGGTAACAGTTTCGATTTTCCGCACCGGACACCCTTCCAGCGTGCAGTACGGGCATGACGCGCATTGCGAACCCTTGTTTTTCTGCCGTTTCAGGAACGGCCGGATAAGGATATAGACGGCCAGTAGTAAGACCGCCGCCATCAGGATAAAATCCACCGCAGTCAGTTTCATACTACCCTCCCAGTCCCAGAATCCGCCCGCCCTGGTACACGATAAACGACGTCAGCCATGCCAGCAGGATTTGGTATAATATCGTGATGCCCGCCCACTTCCACTTTCCCAGTTCGTGCACCATCGACGCGATAAAAGTGATGCACGGCACATACAGCAGGACGAACACGAGGAACGCGTATGCCGATAGGGGGGTGAATGCGTGATGGAGCGCGGTCGAAAGTTCGGTCGGCGGGGTATCCTGCGCGGCGGATACGGTCACTATCCCGAAGATAGACAACAGATTCGCCCCGGCGTCGCGTAACGCGGTCAGGAATCCCAGCCCGATTTCGCCTAAGTCCTGTACGAACGTGGGGGACGGCGCGGTGTTGGTATTGGTGAGCGGGGCGGTCAGGTTCGACGACGGGGTGATTCCCGTCACTATCGGCAATCCGGATATCGCGGAGTTCGACCCGTCGGAAATCTGCTCCATATAGATCGCGGTCATACTACTGACGACTATTTCCTTGGCGCCTATCCCGGCTAATAGAGACGCGGACGCCTGCCATGTCCCGAAGCCGAGCGGTTCGAACACGGGCGCGATAAACGCTCCGGCCTTCCCGAGGAAGGAGTCCTTCGTACTCGTTACCCCCCACGGCAGACGTGTCAGGAACCAGATGATAACGGTCAGCGCGAGGATAACAGTGCCCGCCTTGGTGACGAAGTGCTTTACTTTATCCCACGTATGCACGAGCAGATTCGATATCGACGGCAT
>MIBD01000114.1:2670-6266 GCA_001829395.1 Spirochaetes bacterium GWF1_49_6
TCCATGATAAACTCCTGCGTCTCGCCTTTGAAAAGAATCTTCCGCAGGAGCCAGCCCATCCCGAACGCGGCGAGGATACCGAGAAGGTAGAGCGACCAGATGACGGTTCCCGACATGGCGGCGGGGAAAAATACCGCCGCGAACAGGATATATACCGGGAGCCGCGCCGAGCACGATATTAACGGGGATATCATCGCGGTCAGTATCTTATCCTTGGGGTCTTCGAGGATACGGGTCGCGTACACGGAAGGCACGTTACACCCGAACCCCAGCACGAGCGGGATGAACGACTTGCCGTGCAGCCCCATCTTATGCATAATCCCGTCCATCAGGAACGCCGCGCGCGCCATATACCCGCTCCCCTCGAGGAACGTGATAAAGAACATCATAAAGAATATCAGCGGTACGAACACGAGAATCCCGCCGACCCCCGCGATAATCCCGTCCAGCACGAGAGACCGGAACCAGTCCGGCGCGGCGAACAGGTTCAGGATAGCCCCCATCCATCGGGTGAACGGCCCGCTCACGATACTTTCGAACCATTCTACGAACGGATTTCCGATGTCGAAGGTGAGTTTGAACATCACCCACATAGAGAACAGGAAGATGGGGATACCCGCGAAACGGTTGAGGGCGACGCGGTCGATTCGGTCGGTGAGTTCGGCGCGTTCGCCGGAGGGGCGTTTCAGCGCGAGATGGGTCAGTCCGTTCGCCTGCGCGAAACGTTCGTCGTCCATCAGCGCGGTCAGATCGCCCCCATGGGCGGTCTGGAGATGCCCGAGCGAGCCGCCTGTCAGGGTTTCGCGGGAGGTTACGCCCGATTTTTCAATGAAATACCCATCGTTCTCGAGGAGGCGGACAGCGCTCCATCGCGCGGGGTATTTCGAAAGCGTGCCGTTATCAGGGGATTTCAGCGCGTTTTCAATATTGCATTGTATCTCGCGGATCGCGTTCTCGATTTCTACATTATAGGTAAATAAAGCGGGATTGACGGGGATAGTTTTATCCGCCGCTCCCGCGATCGTTTTCAGGAGGGTATCTATCCCGGATTTCCTGACCGCCGACGTGCGGACGACCTTCACGCCGAGGTTTGTCTCGATCAGCCCCGTATCGATGGAATATCCCTTCTGATCGGCCTCGTCGGACATATTCAGCGCGATCACTGTCGGGATGCCGAGTTCGAGGAGGTGCAGGGTCAGGATGAGGTTGCGTTCGAGATTGGTGGAGTCCACGACGTTGAGGATGATATCGGGGGGCGATTCGGTCAGGAAATCGACCGCGACCTTCTCGTCGTCGGCGTATGGGTGCAGGCTGTACGAACCGGGGAGATCGATAAAGACAAGCTCGTTTCCCATATAATCGATACGCGCCTCTTTCTTTTCGACAGTCACGCCCGGCCAGTTCCCGACATAGAGCTTCGACCCGGCGATAGCGTTGATGAGGGTGGATTTCCCGCAATTGGGGTTTCCCGCGACCGCGATAGTGACGGTCTTGCGGTCAGGATTTTGTTTCTTCATTACCATCCCCCGTATCCCGCACGAGTATTTTCCGCGCGATACCCCGTCCGATAGCGAGCCGGCTTCCGTCGACCATCACCAGTATCGGGCCGAATCCCTGGTTGGACAGCATTTCCACTTCCTTTCCGATACGCAGGCCCATCGTCTCGAGACGGTGCACCCCGCCTTCCCATCCCAATCCGCCATGCCAATGCCCGTGTCCCTCGTGAGGGGTGTCGTTATTATGGAGCGAGGAGTGATGTTTATGGTCTATCGACGAAATAATGACTTTTTCGCCGTTTTTTACGCTTTCCAGGTCACTCATAGGATACCTCAATATTAGTCTTGTCTAACTTTATTAGTAATATATAATATTTTACGGGGTTTGTCAAGAGGTTTGATAGACAATTATTGAATATTTACAGGTTAAGAAGGTTATTTTACGGAAAACGGCGCGGTGAGCATATTATAGTCGAAGCCGAGTTTCTGGAAGCTGATTTTCATCTCCGTCTCGATACGTTTCATCAGCTCGATCTGCTTCGCCTTCCAGACTGTTTCCGGGGACGCGCCGCCCAATATCTCGACCAGACCCATATACGCGGGTTCCCATGCCCATGACATCTCCGGGTTATTCGGCATCGATATGGCCTTCCCGGCGGCGATCTTGAAAATCTGCGCGATTGGGTCGCCGGACACCTCGGAGTAGGCATACGCCCCCTTATTCGCGGGGGTCTGTTTCCCGATCTTCGCGAAGTAACGCCCCATCGCGGCGCTTGTGAAGTACTTGATGACCTCGGCGGACGCAGCCTGATCCTTGGTGCATGATGCCATATAGAATCCCTCGACCGTCAGGAACGGGATCGCCTGCGTGTCGATTTCGTCGATAATCGGGAGTTCGGCGACCCCGTAATCGATATTATCCGCGATAGCCCCCCGGAACCATTGCCCGGATATCGCGAAGAGGGTTTTGTTCATATTGAATGAGTTGAGTATCTCGGCCTCGTCCGCGCCGTGGATTTTCCCCGACTGCGCGAGTTTATAGACGAACTTCGCCGACGTGATCATCGGCTGGGAATACAGCAGCGGTAAAAATATCGGGAAGCCCTTTTTATTCACGCCGATTTTGCGGAAGAACGACCCGCCCCACGCCTGTAACCACATGGAATGGTAATAGATATTACCCGCGGCATAGGAGAGTCCCCATACGCCGTCGGAGGGTTTCTGGAACTTCTGCGCGATAGCGATCAGTTCGCTGAGCTTTTTCGGCGGGTTGGTGACGAAACGTTTATTATAGAATAGCGCGATATTCTTGAACGACGCCGGAAGCGCCCATAACGCGCCGTCATACATGTAGTTAAAGGCCTTGATGGTGTTCGCGAAATACTGCTCGATGACGGAACTATCGATGAAGCTCTCGATGGGCAGAATCAGCTGGCGTTCCGCCCAGTCCCCGACCGCATCGTGAGGGAAAACGAACACGTCCGGGCCTTCCTCGCCGCCCTGCCCCATATTTACCGACGATATGACCGTCCGAAGTTTGTCGTTGATCGCGTCGAACGGCACCGGGAGGAGCTTGACCTGTATATCGGTGTGCGAGAGGTTGAACATTTCGGTTACCTTGACGATAGCATCGGCCTCCGCCGCGCGGTACGCGTGCCAGAGATTGATGACGACAAGTTTCGGGAAGAGATACCCGGCGGATAAAAGGATAAATACGGCGGTAAGGACTATTTTTTTCATGTTTCGCTCCCCGTTTTGTACTTTTGTAATGCATCGCCGATGAAACCGAAGAGTTCCTCCATAGCGTCCGGCGATATAGGGTAATCGGTAAATACTTTATCCGGGTTGGAGATATATTTCCGGTCGGGGTGGGCGTAATGACGGTCGCGGATAGCCTGCAGGTTCTCCCGGACGGGACTATAACTATCGAAATGTCTGCGGTCGGCCGCGATTTGTTCATCGAATCCACCGTCGGCGAATAGATGCGCGTGGTTTTCGGCGAACTTCAGGAGCTTATCGAACGATACCGCGTACTTATGGGGGTCGGTGAGACGGATGAGGGAGAGCATCGCGGCGTCGAAGTGCGCGCGGGTGTTCAGG
>MIBD01000115.1 GCA_001829395.1 Spirochaetes bacterium GWF1_49_6
TTTCATGTAAATATCTGTTTCGATCATTTTGCGGCCCTGCACCGCGCCGAGTTCCGTCCATACATTGTAAAGACTCTTACCGGGGGACGAGCCCATCAGCCAATGGATACAGAAGTCGAACGTGTAGCCCTTGCGCGACCAGCATGTGCACAAGCCGCCGGGTAGCTGATGCATCTCGTAGATCTCCGTGTCGAACCCGTTCATCGCGAGATAAGTTCCGGC
This sequence comes from Spirochaetes bacterium GWF1_49_6, assembly GCA_001829395.1. Lineage (GTDB taxonomy): Bacteria > Spirochaetota > Brevinematia > Brevinematales > GWF1-51-8 > GWF1-51-8. Next base: position 223 of record MIBD01000115.1, read on the forward strand.
CGCGAGCCCGTACGCTCCGCCGCCGATAATCAATACCTTCTTAGACATAGAATAGCCTCCATCATCGAACCTCTATATTGTAACAAACGGAAGTAAAAAAAGCGACACGCGCGAGGAATATATTTTTTAAAATGTTTCAGGATAGGCTAAATATTGAATACTCGGGACGGACTATTACGTTTCCATCTCGAACAGGTCGCGGAGGGAAATAAAAACCCAGCCGGAGTGGGGTGGATTACTTCTTTTCATCAATATTATCTTTAATCACTTTGAGATAAGGAATAATGAATGTTGCAATTACTATTATCGTCAAAATAAAGGTACATAACATAAAACCAATTCCGCGATTTATTGTTTCTACCGCAACTCCCGAATTAATAAAAGAAAAACCTATGCCTCCAGAAAGAACAATTAAAACTCCAAGTATATATCTAAATATCCCAATTAAAGTTTTCATTCTATCCTCCAAATTAATATTAAAAACTCTCTGTCACCATTCCTATCCATCTTTCTCACCTTTACGCATTTTTTAATAACTTTAACCATTCTTCTTTTGAATACTTATCCTTTATTTCGAGCCACCTCATTAAATCTGTCCCCGGATTGTTCGCATATCCTTTATCCGGTGAAATATTTAACTTTCCTTCCATGTTAAACTCGGCAAATTTTGGCTTTATAAGTCTCTCGAAATCTGGATTATAAGCGTTATTTGCTATAACTTCTTTCATATCAGGCAATCCGGTCGGGATTTTATGCGGGTTTATTCCTTTATCCTCAAGATCTTCAGGCGAAAGGCTTCGAATAGTACATCTACATCCTATGCCATTCAAAGGAAACCATATATCCCAGATCAGATCGGTATAATGTCGAATCATCCCATGCATTGCCGCATGAGCCGGGGTTGTTCCCAAGTCCATTACCGCAATATACTGCCACCAAGGGGCGATATCAACGTCTTTTATCAGCTGTGAATATTTTCTGGCTATTAATGCCGCGCGCATATTATCCCAATAGATCAAATTCAGTTCTTCTTTCGTTAAAATACCCTTTTTCTTCCATTCATTGACCCATTCTTTTCCGGGGATATCACTTCGCTTTGTATATAGAAGGGATTCTAATATTTCCTTCACGATATCCAAGTTCAACTCTTTAAATGCAGAAAAAGCATAGTTTTTACAGCCATCGGGAAGAGTTTTATACTCGTTATATGAAACCGGAACCTTCATACTGAGAAACTCAACTTCTAAAGTATCCATTATTATTTAATTTCCTCCTTATCTTTATATTATTTCAGGTCGGCTTCGGTGATAATTTGACCGCATCCGGGGCATTTAGCGTAATCATTTTTGAGACGTCCGTTTCCGTCGCGAATCGGTGTGAATTCCTTGCCGCATTTATGACAGGAGATAGTCCCGGAATTATCCGGTAATTTTCCACCGATGGGTTTGAGCTTACTGGAATAATCGTGTTCTTCCTGATATGGAGAATTAGATTCCTTTAAAGAAAGGGTTTGTAGAATTTCATATTGTCCGAATAGGATCATCCCAAAAATAAATAGACCGAACGTAGAGCCGAAATACCCGCCGATTGCAACACTATTTCCCGAGGAAATTGCTATCAATCCGAGTACGGTAGAAATTCCTGCGAGAACGAAACAGATTATTGCTAAAACAATGTACTTATTCATCCTCTTCCTCCTTCTATACTACTCTCCCTTTTTCTCTAAAATCGCGATGATGATAAGTCCTATTGGGCCGAGTAATATCCCGAGGACAAACCCCATCCCGCCGCGATTTTTTGTCGAACCTATCCATGCGCCGAGAATACCGCAGATTATCAATCCAACGAATATCCACATCCCTTTCCTCGTCTTTTATCGTGTATTACAATAATAAAAGGATAGAAATATGTCAATAGATAATTTGTTTTACGAAATATAATCGATTATTTTTCCATCTCGAACAGGTCGCGGATATCGTCCCATGACATTCTACGGATAAACATGGGTTATTCCGATACTCTGTATCCCCCCAATCGTTGACATTTTTATCGGTCAGGCTTATTGTATTAAAAGAATTGAGATTTATATGCATACCGGGAGATTGAAATGAAAAAAATAAAAGTCTATCTTGATACATCGGTAATTAACTTCATCTTTGCGGATGACGCACCTGATTTTAAAAAAGCGACGATCGATTTTTTTGAGAATTATTTTTCATTATATGAAGTATATATTTCTGATATAGTTCTATTGGAAATAAAAAAACTAATGATTCTACGAAGAGAGAAAAGCTGCTTAAAGTGGTGAAAGATTATGCTTTTATTCTTCTGGAATCTGATGGTGATGAAAGAATAAAAAATCTTTCGAATCTTTATATTCAGGAAAATATTATTCCGAAGAAGAAGTTTGAAGATGCCCTGCATATCGCAATATGTACGGTATTCGAAATGGATACGCTTTTATCTTGGAATTTTAAACATTTGGCAAATATACATAAAGAAATACTTATCAATACAATAAATGAAAGAGAAGGGTATTGGAAAAAGCTAAATCTTTTAAGTCCTTTGGAGGCGATTTATGATGCGGAATAAAACAGATGTTCCGGTATCTCTAAAGGAGATTTGGGAGATCAAAGAGAGAATATATAATGAGACTAAAAGCATGAGTATCAAGGAGTTTTACAAATATGTGGATGAGAATACACGGGAACTGAAAAAGGAATTAAAAGAAAAATTACTAAAAACCGGTATAAAATAACCATACCCTGAGTTCACTCATTCGCCGTTTATTTTTCCATCTCGAACAGGTCGCGGATATCTTCCCATGTCATTTTCTTGATGAACGTCGCGTCCTTATCCAGCATATTGTCGAATATGACGCGTTTCTTGTCCTGCAGGCGCGAGATTTTTTCCTCGATAGTCCCCTGCGTCATCAGACGGTACACGTGTACGACGTTGACCTGCCCGATACGGTGCGCCCGGTCGATCGCCTGGTTCTCCACAGCGGGGTTCCACCACGGGTCGAACAGGATGACCGCGTCCGCGCCGATCAGGTTCAGCCCGGTGCCGCCCGCGCGGAGGGAGATCAGGAACACCGGCACGTCCGATTTATTGAAACGGTCGACCAGTTCCACGCGGTCCTTCGTCTCGCCGTCGAGGTAAAGGTAGTCGATCTGGTTGCGCGAGAGTTCCTTCCGCAGGATTTTAAGCATCTGCACGAATTGGCTGAACACGAGCACCCGGTGCCCGCTGTCCATTGCTTCTTCGAGCAGTTCGACCAGAGCGCTCGTCTTGACCGATATTTCCTCGCAGTCGAGGTCGATCAGTTCGGGGTTGACCAGCCCCGGGTGGAGACAGATCTGGCGGAGTCGCGTGAGCGCCGCGAGGAAGTCGATATACGACCCCTCGACCCCCTTCTTCTCGATCACCGAGTAAAGGTTGCTCCGTACCTTCGCGAGAGTCTCGAGATAGAGCGCCTTCTGGCGCTCGGTGAGTTCCAGGCTGATGGATTGCTCGATCTTGTCGGGGAGTTCCTTGATGACCGCCGATTTGGTGCGGCGTATGATGAACGGGTGAATCATTTTACGGAGCTTATTGACCGCGATCGTCCGCTCGTTACGGTCGAACCCGTTAATGGGGAGCTCGAACGATTTCTTGAACCACGCGTAGTGCCCGAGGAACGACGGCATCACGAAATCGAAGATCGACCATAGCTCGGAGACATTGTTCTCGATAGGCGTACCCGTGATCGCGATCCGGTGGCGCGACAGGATATCCTTGATACTCTGGGTGCGTTTCGCGGACTTATTCTTGATATGCTGAGCCTCGTCGAGGATGCAGTAGTTAAATTCGATCTTTTTATATTCTTCGATATCCAGATGGATCAGGTAATAGGATGTGATCGCGATATCGTAATTCGCGATCTCCCCGATCTTCGCGGTGCGCTGGGACTTGTTCCCGTCGATCACTATCCAGGACAACTCGTCCGGGAAGAACTTTTTTATCTCCGCGACCCAGTTGTACACGAGCGAACTGGGACAGACGATCACCGTGGGGCCGCTGCCTTTGATAGTGTATAGGTGAGTCAGCATCTGGACTGTCTTACCGAGACCCATCTCGTCGGCGAGGATTCCCCCAAAATGGAAACGGTTGAGGAAATGGAGCCAGTCCGCGCCGAGTTTCTGGTAATTTCGGAGGATATGGGATATCCGGTCGGGGAGTTTGACCTTTTTTATCGAACGGTCGGCGGTGATCTCCTTCTGGAAATCCTTGAGCGCGGCGGGGAGTTCCGTCTTGATCGATTCCTTGAGGAGACGCGGCAGGTTGAAACGGCGCATCCGCCATTTGCCGCCCACCTTGCGGATATCGATCTCGCCTAGCAGGTCCTTGACGAACGATAATTCCTTCTCGCCGAGGCTGACGATCTTATTGCCCTTGCGCACGAAGCCGTGCCGCAGGATTTCGTGAAGCTCGTTGAGCATCAGCATGATGTCGCCGATACGGAACTGGAAGTCCACGCCGAGCCAGTCGATGGAACTCCCGTCGCCGGACGGGGACAGTTCTTCGTCGGATATTTTTATCCTGCGTTCGGAAATCTCGCCGCTGACTATCTCTATTTTTTCGCCGCCCTCGATAATTTCGGCTATACCGCTGATTTTCGGGAAAAATTTCTGGAACAGGTTCTCGTTATCGCGGGTCTCGATTTTATTGGTCTCTATCTCGTTCAGGAACTCGAAGAAGTTCGAATAAACCTCGTTCACTACCGTCCGTATCTGCTGGTAAAACTCCGAATCGGGCGAGATCAGCACGACCTCGTTCTCGGCGAACGGGAGGATAATTTCCTCGGACAGCAGGATAGCCTTCCGAAGCTCGGGGAAATTCAGCGGGCACTCGTGGCCGCCGCAGAGCAGGTAGCCCGCGACAGTGTAGGAGTCGTGCTCCGCGGTGAAACGGAAGCGGATTTTGCGCTCGGAGACCGTCCGTACCTGCGGGAGGTCGATCATCCGGTCGATATGCTTGGAACGGTCTCGTTTGGTGGTAAAGAGCTTGATCCTGAGCTCCGGGGATACCGGTGCGGCGCCCTCGCGGAAAAGGGTCTCGAGCATCTCGTCGCTCACCGGGGCAGTCAACGGACGGATCACCCCTTCGTTAATCAGCAGGTTACCGCCGTTCGTCGGGAGAAGGACATTATTCGCAGGGGACGGCAGTACCAGGCTGTTCAGCCCGGAGTTGAACAGGAGGCGCAGGGTAAGCGGGTCGTCGTCGAAACGGACGCGGTGTTTTTTATCGTTGACAATAAACTGGGTATTGAATTTAAGCATGTTGTGGATAAAGTAAAAATCGACCGGCATCCCGATCAGCAGGGTTTTCGCGTCCGGCCGCGATATCAACGATTGACGGTAATTCTTGAAATAACGGATAAAGCTCTGGATTTCCGCCGGGACGTCCGAAAAATCATCGAAAAATTCCAGCGATAGTTCCTCGTTCTCCACCGTCGAAAGCAAATACCGCCGTAAAAGGGAGTCGCTGGACGAAAGAACGATTTTTAATTCACGCGTCAGCTGCTTTTCGGTCAGAATTTCTACGGAGATGTTTAGGTCGTATAATTTCACTCATTCCCCTTGGATTGGATGTTCTCTTGAATTCGCCGGTATTGATCGAGGTTTCTATTTACTACTGGGCGGTTCTAAAAACTATTAACATTTATAGCAATAGTATTTATAACTCTTTATATCACGCCCAATGGTCACTTCATTGCCACCGAGAATCGGTGGTTATTAGAAGTGACCTACTTTAAAATATTTATCGAATAGGAACTGTCCGATTCGTTTCGCGCCGCCGGACGGCCCGATATGCTCCATCCCGATCTTTCCCCGCCGCGTGCGCTCGGCCTCGTCGTCCAGTAACATCAGCACCGCGTCCACCGCCCCGTCGGGGTAATCGGCGAATACGAGGGAATCTCCCATCAGCCTTGCCTGCTCCTCGAAACGGCGCTTCGTGGTCTGCGGCCCGGTTCCGATGAACGCTACCACCGGCTTACCAAGCCCGGCGGCCTGCTCGTTCGCCGCGCCGGTCAGCCCGATCAGCACAGTCGATTCCTTGACTACA
>MIBD01000116.1:0-5379 GCA_001829395.1 Spirochaetes bacterium GWF1_49_6
AGGTATCCGCGATGGCGAACCCCTTCCGTATCAGTTCGAGATTGAGGAATAGGTTATCGATATAGACATAGTACTTGGGGTGCGCGGGGTCGGAGTTGGTGATGAGCGGGTCGGGCTCGACCCGGCAGGATTTCCCTAATACTGAATCCTGGAAATACTTAGAGACAATCTCGTTCATTTGAAGGTATTGTTTTCGCCCCGGGAGAATAACCCCGGCGAGGGATACCAGGTGTTCCTTGCAGATTATTAGCTGGAATTCGCCTGAGACCGCCGCAATCGTATAATTTGACGCATGATCCGGCAGGGTAAGCGTCATCGCGCCGGGCTTGCCGAAAACCCTGAAGCCGATTGCGATAATGATTAGTACGAGGGTGACAATAATCCCCGGGACCGCGGGAATGCGCTTCGGGGCGTCCTTCGGGTTATCCATGCTGGAATATGTCGCAGATAATTCTCTGCAGGACGAAAATATCCGTCAACGGCTTTCGCACGATCGCGGAAATATCCCACTTCTTGCTCTCGCTCTGCATGAATTCGATCTGCGAACCTGTCAGGATAATGATTCTCGGGCCGTAGATTTTATACTCGTCGCGGATATTTTTTATCAGCGAGAACCCGTCCATCACCGGCATATGCAGGTCGGTAATAACGAGGTCGTAGCGCTGCCGCTGAATCTCCTCCCACGCTTCCTGTCCGTTCTGCATAGTAGTAATCTTATGCCCGAAGTTGGATAGTATCTTTTTGAGAAGCTGATTGATCGATTCGCTATCGTCGACAATCATAATACTCAGCCGTACCGCGGTTTCCTTTAATATCAGGGAATCGATACGGTGGTAGATTTCCGCGTAGTTTCCCGCGATTGTTTCGATACGGTTGATGGTTTTCTCGTTAAAGCCAAGGTCCTTCTTATCTGAAAGCAGTATCAATCCGTCGCAATACCGTCCGGCGGATTTAGTGTTTTTCTTCACCGGAATCCACGCGGAGGAATGATCTTTTATATTCATACAGATATTTCTCGGATTGAACAGAAGGGGTTTCAGCTTTTCAGAATCGGTAAAAAATGAATTGGTAAAGTATGAACCGTATTTGGTGAGAGGGATTGAAGTATCCGTTCTGTCGTGCTCGATGATATATCCGCAGAGGCATTCGTATTGATTATCCATTCCAAGATGTTTCGATTTCAAAGAATTTTCGGTCTTTATAAATTCATCGGAATACCCCTGATAATAATAGAACGGGAAATCGTCCTCCGCGTTCCTGAGCCGCAGCGCCATATTCTCACAGTCGTATATCGCGGTTATCATCTTCATTACCATTTCGGTTATATGGTCTAATATCTCCCTATTTTTAACGATCGTGTGGTTTGGGCTTTCATTTTTTTTCATTTCACCCTCTTTTAAAAAACCATAATAACCTAAGATTAATTCTAGATATATTGTTGGTTTTGTCAATACTTTTTTTAATAGTTTACAGTTTTTTAAATATGAACATATATGCTTAAAATTTAAACCATTACTAACTGAGCAAAAGTGCGTATATACGGATTATTCAAAGCGAATATCTATAGACCTTTTATCTACGAAAACAAGTGAAATATTGATTATTTTTTTCTGCTTTCCTATAATATATCGAGATTTAAAGGAGAGTATATGCCAAAAGGAAAAAGTAAGGAAAAAATGGGATTCGTGGAAGAATTAAAGGAAGAATTTAAAAAGGAATTCAATAAGGAAACCGATGCTGGGGTGAATTGTAAAGGGGACTTTAAATTTGAAGTAAATATGGATGCGAAGGACAAGAAAGCGGGATCGCTTATGTTCGGGATAATCCTCATAGTAGCGGGCGGATGTTTTTTACTGGGGCATTTTTTCCCATTCTTCAGGATAGGTAATCTATGGCCGCTATTTATCATGTTCCCCGTCCCGTTCATCTCCATCGCCCTTTTCACCCATGGCAAAAAAGCGGCGGGCGTGCTCATCCCGATAACCATCCTTACATTTCTGACCGTGTACTTCTTATGGCTGAACGTGGTGGGGTGGGCATTGAGCGCGCAGACATGGCCGAACTATATTCTCGCGCCGGGGCTTGGCTTTCTTTTCGCGGGTTTATACGGCGGGGAACCCGGATTTTATATTCCGGCGGGTATCCTGATAGCGTTAGCTCTCATTTTTTACTTCGCGTTCTTTAATTTCGGAATCATGATCGCAATTTTACTCATTGCCATGGGTCTTCTGGTTATCGCGAAGACGGTCTTTCAGCTGGTACATAAAAAATCATAATTTCGATCGGGGCGGTTGTTTAGCAACCGTCCTTTCTTTTTTCTTCAGGGAGTCGATCTTATCGATCATTGTCGACGCGAATGCCGCTACTGCCGATCCGATGATCGCGGCGGTAAAGTACACCCATATTTCATCGAGCCGTGACGAGAATCCCGCGAGCGCCGCCGCGCGGAGGCAATGCCCCGCTGGGTAGTGGAACGGCGCCGTCAGGTAGGTGATAGCCGCGTACATCGCTCCCGCCGCGAGCGCACCGCGCTGCCCGCGCACCTGCCCGTTACGCGACACCCGCATGATAACGAACACCAGCAGGAAGGTGACGACGCTTTCAAACATGAGGGTTTTCAGGAGACTGATGCCCGGTTCGATGGTTTCCGGTTTGCCGAGCGAGGGAAAGAACACCCCGAATAGTCCGACCGCGAGAAACACCGCGATTGCCTGGCATCCGATGTAGATGAGCATCTGGCGGGTCTTGATCTTCCGGGATACCCAGAACGCGAACGTGACCGCCGGGTTGAAATGCGCGCCGGACACCCTGCCGACAGCGAGGGTCAGCCCGAATATCGCGAGGCCGAGGAAGAGGTACTCAAGCAGGGATTGCCCGAGTATCCCCATCGACGCGGGGATGACGGTCATTCCCGTCCAGAAAAATATAATCCCGAATGTGCCGATCATCTCGGCGGCATATCGTCTTAAATTCGTTTTCTTTATCGGTACTTTCATTTTCCCTCCCTTTAGGGCTTGATAACGAACTGTTTTTTGTCATTGCGATGCGTCATGGTGAGCGCTTGTCCCGCGTTCAGCGGGATGCCGAACCATAGCCGAATCAATCTATTTGTTTATTCTGTATATTCTTAGATAGACTGCTTCGTCGCAATGCTTCCTGCAGTGACAGAAAATGGTAAGAATTGCTACTTCGTCAACAACCCATTTATCATGCGGCTCTATTTCGAATGCGTCCACGGCGATTCTTCTTTCACAGTGGCGGCGTAACGGATCAGGAAGAACGCCGCGGCGAGAGCGAGAAGTCCCCAGATAATTCCCCACACCACAGGGGGAAGCGGGATGATCTGCGACATATAGAACGCGTCCGAACCGGGGATGTCGCGCGTGATCAGGTCTTCCTTGATATCGATGACCGCATACATCACGCTCGTCAGTCCGATGAATTTCAGCAGGATATCGTTGACAATCTCCGGGGCGAACCATCCGGTAAGCCCGATGCCAAGGCCGAACAGGATACCGAACAGGAACCCGAAGCTGATAATAGGCCGGATAAACAGGATAGCGATAATTAGGACAATCCCGCCGATGACGGTGGAGATGATCTTATCGAGTTTGGTACGCGACGCGAGGATGAGGATGAGTCCGCCCCAGAGCATACTCCCGAGGTATCCCGCCATCACGATCAGCCATTGCCATCCCCCGACAGTGGTGCACACCCCGCCGAGGTCCTGCGAAATCTCTATCCCGGCGATACGTCCGCCGGTGAGCACCGCCGCGAGCCCGTGCGAAATCTCGTGCAGAAGCACGACGAACAGCTTAAACGGGTAGAACAGCACGAAATTCCAGAACACCGCGATGATGACGAACATCCCCGCGAGCAGCGCCGCCAACTGCCAGTTTACCTCGTCCTTTTTATACTGAAATGCTTTCATAGACCGCTCCAAAGCATGATAGAAATTCTAACGCGCATCGCCGTGAAAAGCAAGTATTGTATCCTACCCGTCCGGTATTCGGACATGGTTTTTCGTATCGAATGGGATTAGTCTGCGCGGCGGTTAGCCGAGCTTTTTAATCGCCTTGTCGACGCGCGCCGACTGAGTGGGGGAGAGGTCGTTCTCGCGCGAACGAAGCGCGCGGATAAACTCGTCCCGGAACTCGGGGGAGACCGCCGGCAGGATGCTTTCACAGTACTGGGGCACGCTTTTCGGGCGGGTGGTTTTCAGCAGGTCGAACAGGATGGGGAATATTTTCCGGGCGTACTCCGCCTTCCCGGCCGCGATCCCCGCGAGCACCCTGACCGCGCCGTCCACGGTGATGACCGAGCCGGTATTCAGGAGTTCCGCGAACAGGTTGGTATGCGGATACAGTTCGTCCGCGCGTATTGCCGCGATTGTCGACAACGCGATCATCGCGCCCCATACCATCCGGTTATTTTTACTCTTGAGGAGTTTCACATAGCTGTCGCTGTATTCCGCGATGAGCGCGGGCGCGGCATACCCTATCTCATACAGCGTCTTGATGCAGTCGTTGGCGATATTCTTGTCCTTATCGAACAGGTGTACAGCGATCTCACCGATACCCGCCGTATCGTTCTTCTCCCGCAGTTCCTTCGCAAGCTCCTGGTTCGGTACCTCGTCGCGCCGCCCTAAGCTGGCCGCGAGCCTGTCAATCGCGCTCATAGTTTCCCCCTTACCTTGTTTCGATTAGCGTATCATGAACGGGCGGATTCGTCAAACAATTTTCAAAAGTCGGGGCGTATTTTACAGTTTGCTGAAAATCGGTTATAATAATAGGAACTCGGAGGCATAATCGTGTTATTCAAAGACGAAGTAGAGATACATGTAAAAGCGGGTAAGGGCGGCGACGGGGCGGCGACGTTCCGGCGGGAGAAGTATATCGACCACGGCGGCCCTGACGGCGGCGACGGCGGATACGGCGGCGATATCATTATGCGCGCCGATGTCAACCTGCGCACGCTCTCGCATATCCATAACCGCCAGCGTTTCCGCGCCGGTAACGGGCATGACGGGATGAAACAGCATATGTCCGGTGCGATGGGCGAATCGAAGGTGATTGTCGTGCCGCAGGGTACGCAGGTATTCGACACCGCGACCGGCGAAATGATGTGCGACCTCACCGGGCCGGAGAGCGAATTCACGGTCGCGCGCGGGGGAAGGGGCGGGCCGGGGAATACCCACTTCAAGAGCTCGACCAACCAGACCCCGTTCTACGCGAAGGCGGGCAAGCCCGGCGAGGAACGGGCGCTCCGTCTCGACCTGCGGCTGATCGCGCATGTGGGGCTGGTCGGTTTCCCCAACGCGGGCAAGTCCACGCTGATATCGAAGATCACCAATGCCCGTCCGAAGATCGCGGACTACCC